>RFQY01000062.1 GCA_009924775.1 Paracoccaceae bacterium
AAACCTTCACGGGTGCCCAGCACGTTTTTGAGCCGCAGGATCAAAAAAACAGCGATGGCTGCCAAAACCAGAAGCTGAAGTATGGGGTTGTTCATTACTATCCTCTCGGCGGTCAAAAGTGGTATCTTGGCCTCTGTGCTCTTATGTAGGTGCTGCATGGGGCCAAGTCCACCATGCAGCCTATGAAATAAGGAGAGGAAAATGTGGCTGTTTCTGGCGTTTGTGATGGTACCGATCATCGAGATCGCCCTTTTCATACAAGTGGGCGGGCTGATTGGCACCTGGCCAACGCTGGCCATCGTGGTGCTAACAGCCTTTGCTGGCACGCGGCTGATGAAGGCGCAAGGCGCGCTGGCGCTGCGCGATGTGCAACGCTCGTTTTCCGACATGCGCGACCCGACCGAGCCGCTGGCCCATGGCGCCATGATTTTGATTTCCGGGGTTTTGCTGCTTACGCCCGGGTTTTTCACCGATGCGCTGGGGCTGGCCCTGTTGGTGCCCGCCGTGCGCAAGGCGGTTTTGGCCTATGTGCGCGCCCGCGTGCAGGTGCGCAGCTTTTCCAGCCACACAATGCACGGCCATGGCCCGCGCAGCCGCTATTCGGATGATAGCGTGATTGATGGCGAATTTTCCCCGCTGGATGATGCAGATATGCCGCCCAAGGGCGCAAAGGCCGGGGGCAGCCGCCCCTCGGGGTGGACCAAGCATTGAGGCCCCGCCGGCATCCTGCTATGTGCCAAGCAGGCAGATACGTTGGAGAGTGATATGGCCGAAAATGGCGCAACCGAGGCACAAGCCCCACAAATCAAGATGAGCGTTCTTACGCAGTTTATCCGCGACATGTCGTTCGAGAACGTCATGGCCCAAAAGGGCGTCAGCGGCGAAGTGCAACCCGATGTGAACGTGCAAGTGAACCTAGACGCACAAAAGCGGGCACAAGAGCACCAGTACCAAGTTTCGATGAAGCTGGTGATCGACTCGTCCTCGAAAGACAAAGAAACCAGGCTGTTCTTGCTAGAGCTGGATTACGGCGGGATCTTTCATATCGAAGGCATCCCAGATGATCAGCTGCACCCCTTCTTGCTGATCGAATGCCCACGCATGCTGTTCCCGTTTGCGCGCCGCATTGTATCCGATGTGACCCGCGATGGCGGTTTCCCGCCGCTGAACTTGGAAAATATCGATTTCGTTCAGCTTTATCGCCAAGAACTGCTGCGCCGCCAGCAGGCAGCTGCAGCGCAAGCACCTGCAAACTAAGCAAATTTTGGCCCAGTCTGTTAGGTCTGGGCCAGTTTGCGCCATAGGGCGTCATCGCCCATCTTTTCCACAAAAGCGGCGTGCGCTTCTTCCTCGGCTGGGGTGATGCGCGGCGCCAAGGGCGTGGGGCGGTGGCGCGGTTTCCACTGGCTGGTGGCAGAGGTTTTTGTGCCAGCGGTGGTTTCGGCCAAGCCAAAATCAGGCTGGCGGCCGCCGATCAGCTCTAGGTACACTTCGGCCAAAATCTCGGAATCAAGCAAGGCGCCGTGCAGCGTGCGCGCGGTGTTATCAATGCCAAAGCGGCGGCACAGCGCATCTAGCGATGCTGGCGAGCCGGGAAATTTTTGCCGCGCCATGGCCAATGTATCGATGGCCCGTTCCCACGGAATTTGCGGCAGCCCCAGCCACCGCAGTTCGGCGTTCAGGAATTTTACGTCAAACGCAGCATTGTGAATGACCAATTTTGCGTCTGTTCCGATGAAATCGAGAAACTTTTGCCCGACATCTTTGAACAAAGGTTTGTCTTTCAACGTCACCTCGCCGCCGCGCGGTGGGCGGGGCGCGGCCAGCAAATCGGGGCCAATGCCATGCACGTCAAAGGCCGCTTGCGGCATGTCACGCTGCGGGTTGATATACACATGAAACGTGTTGCCCGTTGGCATGTGGTTCAACAACTCGATCGCGCCGATTTCTACGATACGATCGCCTTGTTCAGGCTCGAACCCGGTGGTTTCGGTATCAAGAACAATCTCACGCATCTGCCCGGCCCTTTCTGATGTGCTGCACCACAGCTTCCACCTGTTGGCGGGCATGATCAAGCGTATCGGTCTCTATCACAAAATCGGCACGCGCGCGTTTTTCGGCGTCGGGCATTTGTTTGGCCAAGATCGCCTGAAACTGGGCCTCGGTCATTGTGCCGCGCTGCAAGACGCGCTGGCGCTGAATATCGGCGGGGGCAGACACAACCACCACCGCATCCATCCGGGCATTGCCGCCGGTTTCAAACAGCAAGGGGATATCGAAAACCAAGATGTCGCTTTGTGCATGTTCAACAAAATCGGCGCGATCTGTGGCCAGCAACGGGTGCACCACCTGTTCGATCTGTTTCAAGGCCTGCGGGTCCCGGCCAATAATGGCCTTTAGCACATCGCGCGATACGGCGCTGTCGATCACAGCTTCGGGGAAAAGCGCGGCCATGGGTGCCACTGCGGCCCCACCCAGGGCATATAGGCGGTGCACCGCCGCGTCTGCATCCCAGATGGCACAGCCCTGCTGGGCAAACAGCGCCGCTGTTGTAGATTTGCCCATACCGATCGAGCCTGTTAACCCCAAACGAAAGCTCATCTTAGCACCGCGGCGCGGGTGGCGGCATCGACGGTGGGGCGCTGACCAAACCAGCGTTCAAACCCCGGCACCGCCTGATAAAGCAGCATGCCCAAGCCATCGACCGTGGTGCAGCCCGCCGCCTCGGCCTCGGCCAGAAGGCGGGTTTTCAGCGGTGCATAGACCAAATCTGTCACCACCGTGCCGGGCTGCAGCCCATCTAGGGGAACGCGCAGTTCTGGTTTGCCGATCATGCCCAAAGATGTGGTATTCACCACTGTTTTTGCCTCTTCCAGCATGTTTCCAGCTTGCACCCAATCCACCACTTTCAGGCGCTTGCCAAAATCTTGTTGCAACACCTCTGCCCGCAGGCGCGTGCGGTTCGAGATCAAGATTTCGGGCACGCCCGCATCTAGCAACGCCGATACCACCGCCCGCGCCGCACCGCCTGCGCCCAATACCGCCGCAGGGCCAGCCGTGGGCACCCAATCGGGGGCACCTTGGCGCAGGTTTTCGATAAACCCATAGCCATCGGTATTATCGGCATGAATGGTGCCATCATCGCGAAATACCAGCGTGTTCGCGGCCCCAATCAGCGCCGCCCTATCGGTGATTTGATGGGCCAGTTCCATCACCCGCTCTTTATGCGGGACCGTTACATTGACCCCCACAAAACCCGCTTTGGGCAAGCTATCTAAAACCTGCGCCAAATTTTCAGGGCTTACATCCATAGGTATGTAATATCCTGAAATACAAAGGTCTTTTAGCCAATGGCGCTGTAGTTGGGGTGATTTTGAATGGGCGATAGGGTGGCCAATTACGCCAGCCAGCGGTATTTTTGGAAGCGTCATTTTTGCAGATCCCCGCGCAAGGTGAGGTAGGATAAAAGTTCCAACAAAGGCATGCCAAGAACGGTAAAATAGTCGCCATCAACACGGTTGAACAGGCGCACGCCCTCGGATTCCAGTTTATAACCACCCACGCTGTTTGAAATATCGGGCCAGTTCCGGTCTAGATAGGTGGTCAGATAGCTATCGGAAAAATCGCGCATCTGCAGGCGCACAGTGCCGACAAACCGCCATATGGGCTGGCCGTCTTCGCAAATAACCGCCGCCGATAGCAGCTGATGGCCCGCGCCACGCAATTGGCGCAGTTGCTGTTCTGCCTGTTCGCGCGATGTGGGTTTCGCCAAGATCTGCCCATCAAAAGACAGCACTTGGTCGCAGCCCAAAACCAGCGCGCCGGGCATGCGTGTGCTGACCTTGCGCGCCTTAAGTTCTGCCAAGGCATCGGCGATATCGCGGGCGCTGGCCCCCTCGGCCAAAAGCGATTGACGCACTGCATCTTCATCGACACGGGGCAGCGAGACCTCGAAGGACACGCCGGCATTTTCCAGCATCTGCCGGCGAATACCCGAGCCCGAAGCCAAAACCAGTTTTTGCGGCATGAGGATAGACCCGTGGATAAGTTTAGGAACTTGTTAGGGAAGATTACTGCGAAATTAAGACAGGCTTCGCAAGGGCCACACAAAAGGTGGGCAAGTGCTGTGCTTATCCTGCACTGTCCCCCTATGGACAGGATAAGTGCACCCCTGTGCACAAGGATTTCACACAAAGTTCTTAAGCCTGTTATCCACAGGTAATTTACCACTAAATCACTGATTTATATATATATTCGTGTAATTTCTTTCGACCTTGGAAAAATCTATCCCCCTTGGGGTAAACTGGGGATAACCCGATAATCCACAGGCGGGGGCACTGCCTACATAATCAACTTTTTTTCTTCTTATATTTATTATTTAAAGGGGTCATCGGAGGACCAGACATGACCGACCTGCTTTCCAGCGCGTATCTTTGGATCAAGGCCATACATATTATGGCAGTTATCACTTGGATGGCGGGCATTTTTTACCTTCCTCGGTTGTTTGTTTACCACGCAGAACAGGCCAAACCCGGTGACGCGCGGGACGAAGTGTTTCAAGTGATGGAATACAAGCTGTTTCGCTACATCATGCGCCCGTCGATGATGGTTGTGTGGGCCTTTGGCCTGGCTCTGGTGATGGTGCCCGGTGTGGTGGATTGGGGCAGCGTTTGGCCATGGGTGAAACTGTTGGCTGTGTTGGGCATGACATGGTTTCACATGTGGTGCGGCAAACATGTGCGTTTTTTCGCGCAATCGGGTTCCACGCTGACCGGCCGCCAATACCGGATGATGAACGAAGTACCCACCGTTTTGATGATTGCGATCGTCTTTGCCGTGGTTTTGAAATTTTAGATCGTTTGACTTAGCCAGATAGTGGGCGTAGAAAGCGGCAACTGCCCGTCCGGGTATGTGCTTTCCTTTATAAATGCTGACATTGCGCCACAGCCTGTGGCGAAACCGCTGGATATATTATGCCCGAGAACCGTTTGAACCTATCTGACCTCAAGGCCAAAAGCCCCAAAGACCTGTTGGCGATGGCCGAAGAGCTGGAAATCGAAAACGCCTCGACCATGCGTAAAGGCGAGATGATGTTCCAGATCTTGCGCGAAATGGCGGACGAGGGCTGGGAAATTGGCGGTGACGGCGTTTTGGAAGTGCTGCAAGACGGGTTTGGCTTTCTTCGTTCGCCCGAGGCCAACTATTTGCCGGGCCCAGACGATATTTACGTCTCGCCAGACATGATCCGCCAATACGCGCTGCGCACCGGTGACACCATCGAAGGGGTTATCAAGGCCCCCGAAGAAGCCGAGCGTTATTTCGCCCTTATGGATGTGCGGGTGATCAATTTCGAAGATCCCGAAAAGGCGCGCCACAAGATTGCGTTCGATAACCTGACCCCGCTTTACCCTGACGAGCGGTTGAAAATGGAAATCGAAGATCCCACGATCAGAGACCGCTCTGCCCGGGTGATCGACCTTGTTTCGCCCATCGGTAAAGGCCAGCGTGCGTTGATCGTGGCGCCGCCGCGCACCGGTAAAACCGTTTTGCTGCAAAATATCGCCCGTTCGATCGAGGTAAACCACCCAGAATGCTATTTGATCGTTCTGCTGATCGACGAACGCCCAGAAGAGGTGACAGATATGCAGCGTTCGGTGAAGGGCGAGGTTATTTCTTCGACCTTTGACGAACCTGCCACGCGGCACGTGGCCGTTTCGGAAATGGTGATCGAAAAGGCCAAACGCCTTGTCGAACACAAACGCGATGTTGTGATCTTGCTCGATTCGATCACCCGCCTAGGGCGCGCCTTTAACACCGTTGTGCCCTCGTCCGGTAAGGTGCTGACTGGCGGTGTTGACGCAAACGCCTTGCAACGGCCAAAGCGCTTTTTTGGCGCCGCGCGTAATGTGGAAGAGGGCGGTTCGCTGACCATCATCGCCACGGCGCTGATTGATACCGGCAGCCGGATGGATGAAGTGATCTTCGAGGAATTCAAAGGCACTGGTAACTCGGAAATCGTGCTAGACCGCAAAGTTGCCGATAAGCGCGTGTTCCCGGCCATGGATATTTTGAAATCTGGCACCCGGAAAGAAGATCTGCTGGTCAACAAGATTGATTTGCAGAAAACCTTTGTGCTGCGCCGTATTTTGAACCCGATGGGCACAACCGATGCTATCGAATTCTTGCTGGGTAAGCTGAAACAAACCAAATCGAATTCGGATTTCTTCGACTCGATGAACAGCTAATCCCGGGGCCGCGCCAGGGGGTGCACCATGGATACCATTTTCGCCCTAGCCACAGCCTTTGGTAAGGCTGGTGTTGCGGTGGTGCGCGTATCTGGGCCGCAGGCCTTTCATGCCTGCGCGGCCTTGGCGGGTACCACCCCAGCACCGGGCCGCACCGCTTTGCGCAAGCTTTATGCAAAAGACGGCACATATCTAGACCAAGCGCTGGTTTTGGCCTTTGCCGCAGGCCACAGTTTTACTGGCGAAACAGTTGTTGAATTTCAATGCCATGGGGCGCCGGCAATTATTTCTGCTTTGCTGGCGGAATTGGGCACGCAGCCGGGTTTGCGGCTGGCAGATCCGGGCGAATTTACCCGCCGCGCGATGGAAAACGGCTGTCTAGATTTGGCGCAAGTCGAAGGGCTGGCTGACCTGATCGATGCTGAAACAGAAGCGCAGCGAAAGCAGGCGTTGCGCGTGTTTTCTGGCGAGCTTGGCAAAAAAACCGAAAACTGGCGGGCCAATTTGGTGCGTGCAGCAGCGCTGCTGGAAGCCACAATAGATTTCGCCGACGAAGACGTGCCCGAAGACGTATCGGACGAGGTGTTAAACCTGATAGAGGGCACTTTGCTGTCGTTGACCGCCGAAATAGCGGGCAGTGCCGCGGCAGAACGCGTGCGCACGGGGTTCGAGGTGGCAATCGTGGGCGCGCCCAATGTGGGCAAGTCGACGCTGCTAAACGCGCTTGCAGGCCGCGAGGCGGCGATCACATCTGAATTTGCCGGCACAACCCGCGATGTCATCGAGGTGCGGATGGATCTTGCTGGCCTGCCGGTGACCATTCTTGATACAGCAGGCTTGCGCGAAACCACCGATTTCGTCGAAGGGATCGGGATAGAACGCGCAAAACAGCGCGCCGCGCAGGCCGATTTGCGGGTGTTCCTTGGCGGCGCTGACGATGTGGAATTACGGCCAGAACCACACGATATAGTGCTGCGGCCCAAGATTGATACAGATGATGGGCTTTCTAACGGTATCTCAGGACAGACCGGCCACGGCGTTTCGCAGCTTGTTGCGCGCATTAGCGAAACCTTGGCGGCGCAGGCCAGTGGCGCAGGCTTGGCCACCCGTGCACGCCACAGGCAGGCGATGGACCGCGCAGTTGCAGATTTGCAAGCAGCGATCAGCACTGTCAGAATCGGCCCAGATATGTATGATCTGGCAGCAGAGAATTTGCGCAACGCAATCCGTACGCTAGAAACTTTGGTAGGTCGGATTGATGTTGAAACCGTTCTGGACGAGATTTTTTCAAGTTTTTGCTTGGGCAAGTAAGGAGTGTTTCACGTGAAACATTTTGATTTTGACGTCATCGTTGTTGGCGGTGGCCATGCTGGCGCCGATGCCGCGCATGCCGCTGCGCGCATGGGTGCACGCACCGCGCTGGTTACGTTAACCCAAGCGTCCATTGGGGTTATGTCGTGCAACCCCGCTATCGGCGGTCTGGGTAAGGGCCATTTGGTGCGCGAAATTGATGCGCTAGATGGTGTTATGGGCCGTGTGGCAGACAAAGCCGGCATTCAATTTCGTCTTCTAAACCGGCGCAAAGGCCCCGCAGTGCAAGGCCCCCGCGCCCAATCTGACCGCAAGATATATAGAACAGCCATGTTGGCAGAAATGCAGGCCTGCCCTGGCCTGCAAATTGTCGAAGGCGAGGCGACAGATTTTCTTATGGATGGCAGCCACGTGGCGGGGGTAGAGCTGGCAGATGGCAGCCAATTGCGCGCGCATGCGGTGGTGTTGACCACGGGCACATTTTTGCGCGGCGTTATTCATATTGGCGATCAGCAACGCCCCGGTGGGCGTATGGGCGATAAGCCATCGGTAAAGCTGGCGCATAGAATCGATACATTTGGTTTGCCGCTGGGGCGTTTGAAAACCGGCACACCGCCACGGTTGGATGGGCGCACCATCGCCTGGGACAAGCTGGAATCGCAGCCCGGCGATGCAGATCCGGTGATGTTTTCGTTCCTGTCCAAGGGCCCCAGCGCCCGGCAGGTGGCCTGTGGTATCACCCATACAAACGAACAAACCCATGATATCATTCGTGAAAATCTGGGAAGGTCGGCCATGTATGGTGGCCATATCGAAGGGGTCGGCCCGCGCTATTGCCCCTCGATCGAAGATAAAATTGTGCGATTTACCGATAAAACGGCGCATCAAATTTTTCTCGAGCCAGAGGGGCTGGACGACACCACCGTTTACCCCAATGGCATTTCCACCTCGCTTCCCGAAGATGTGCAACATGCCTATGTGAATTCGATTTTCGGGCTGGAAAACGCCCGCATCGTTCAGCCGGGCTATGCGATAGAATACGATTATATCGATCCGCGCGCGTTAGACATGCGGTTGGCGGTGCGCGATGTGCCGGGGCTGTTTTTGGCCGGGCAAATCAACGGCACGACCGGCTATGAAGAGGCGGCAGCGCAGGGGCTGGTTGCCGGGCTAAACGCCGCGCTATCGGCGCTTGGGCGTGCGCCGCATGTGTTTAGCCGCACCGACAGCTATATCGGTGTGATGATCGACGATCTTACCACCCGCGGCGTGTCAGAGCCCTACCGCATGTTCACCAGCCGGGCCGAATACCGCCTGTCACTGCGTGCGGATAACGCAGACCAGCGGCTTACGCCGGCGGGTATTGCGCTGGGGCTGGTGGGCCAGCCGCGGCGTGCCGCCTTCGAGGACAAGGCCGAGCGCCTAGAAAAAGGGCGCGCACAGCTGGAAAGCGCCAGCTTTACCCCACGCCAAGTGGCGGCGCTGGGTCTAAGCGTGAACCAAGATGGCGCACGCCGCACGGCGTTTCAGCTGCTGTCTTTCCCTGAAATCGGGTTTGAACAGGTGGTGCAATTGCAGCCGGAATTGGCGGCAATAGACACGGAAACGCAGCAACAGCTGGTATGTGATGCGCTATATGCCAACTATATCGAGCGGCAAAAACGCGACGTTGACGCGCTGCGCCGCGACGAGCAGCACGTCATTCCGGCGGATTTTTCTTTTGATGGTGTCGAGGGGCTTTCGAACGAATTGAAGGCCAAGCTAAAGCTGGCCCGCCCCGAGAACCTATCGCAGGCTGCACGCATCGATGGCATGACGCCTGCCGCGCTTACGTTGATTTTGTCGATCTTGCGGCGCCAGAAACGCGAAAAATCGGCATGAGCAGCGCCACAGCGGACAGCTTGAATGTTTCACGTGAAACATTTTCGCATTTGGGCACCTACGTGGCCTTGGTGGAAAAGTGGAACCCGCGCATCAACCTTGTTGCGCGCTCAACCCTGCCCGATTTGTGGGACCGCCACATAACGGATTCGGTGCAAATTTGGCAGTATGCCCCGCAAAATTGGCGAAAATGGGCCGATTTTGGCAGCGGTGGTGGCTTTCCTGGCCTTGTGGTGGCGATTTTGGCCAAAGAGCATAACCCAGATGGGCAAGTGATTTTGGTGGAAAGCGACCAGCGCAAGGCGGTGTTTTTGCGCACTGTTATCCGCCAAATCGGGTTAAATGCCAAAGTTCTGGATGACAGAATCGAACAGGTGCCCGCGCTGCAGGCCGATGTCATTTCAGCGCGTGCCTTGGCCGATTTGAACACGCTGTTGGGGTTTTTCGTCAGGCATGGCGCTGAAAACAGCACCGGCTTGTTCCCAAAAGGGGCGAAATGGGCTGCCGAAGTGGCCGATGCACAGGAAAATTGGTGTTTCAGTTTCACAGCCCATGGCAGTATAACCCAAGCCGAAGCTGTTGTGCTTGCTGTTGAAGGAGTTTCCCGTGTCTGACCAAATTCGGTCTGTAAGCCCCCGCATTATTGCTGTTGCAAACCAAAAGGGCGGCGTGGGTAAAACCACAACAGCCATCAATCTGGCCGCGGCCTTGGTGGCCAATGGGCTGCGTGTTTTGATCGTTGATCTGGATCCGCAGGGAAATGCCTCGACCGGGCTGGGAATAGAGGGGCAGGCGCGCGATTTAACCACATATGACCTGCTGCTCGAGGATGTGCCGCTTGCCGATGTGGTAAAACCCACCGCCACAGAGGGGCTGTTGATTATTCCTGCCACGGTTGATCTTAGCTCGGCCGATATCGAGCTGTTTTCGACCGAAAAGCGCAGTTTCTTGTTGCACGATGCCCTGCGCCAGCCCGCGATGGATGCGTTTCAGCTGGATTATATCCTGATCGATTGCCCCCCGTCGCTAAGCTTGCTGACAGTCAACGCGATGGTGGCGGCCCATTCGGTTTTGGTGCCGCTGCAATCTGAATTTTTCGCGCTAGAGGGGTTGTCGCAGTTGATGATGACAATCCGCGAAGTGCGCCAAACCGCCAACCCGGGCCTGCGAATCGAAGGTGTGGTGCTGACCATGTACGACATGCGCAATAAGTTGTCGTTGCAGGTAGAACAGGACGCGCGCGATAACTTGGGTGAATTGGTGTTCAAAACCGTCATTCCCCGCAATGTTCGGGTGTCCGAGGCACCCTCTTTTGCGGTGCCGGTGTTGGATTACGACGCCAACAGCCGGGGCGCGCAGGCCTATTTGGAATTGGCGCGCGAGCTATTGCATAACAACGCAGTCATGGCGGCATAAAGGGGGCAGTGATGGAAAAAAAGCGTAAAACCGGGGGGTTGGGGCGTGGTTTGTCGGCGCTGATGGCCGATGTGAACGCACCCGAGGCCCAGAAAACCGAAGATGGTGGCCAGCGCCGTTCGGATATGAGCGTGCCAATCGAAAGCGTATTTCCAAACCCCAATCAGCCGCGGCGCAGCTTTACCCCCGACCAGCTGGAGGAATTGGCCGCCTCGGTCAAGGAAAAGGGCATTATCCAGCCATTGATCGTGCGCGCCCGCCCGGGCCACCCGCAACAGTTTGAAATTGTCGCGGGCGAACGCCGTTGGCGCGCGGCGCAAATGGCACAGCTGCACCATGTTCCGGTGGTTTTGCGTGACTTCGACGATGTCGAAGTGCTGGAAATTGCGATTATCGAAAACATCCAGCGCGCGGATCTGAACCCAATGGAAGAGGCTGCCGGCTACAAGGCCTTGATGGATCGCTTTGGCCACACACAAGATAAGCTATCCGAAGCCTTGGGCAAAAGCCGCAGCTACATTGCAAACCTTGTGCGCCTGCTGCAATTGCCAGACGAGGTGCAAACCTATCTGCGCGAGGGCAAATTATCGGCCGGGCATGCCCGTGCGCTGATTACCAGCGACGATCCCAGCGCCTTGGCCCGCCGCGTTATTCAGCAGGGCCTGTCTGTCCGCGAAACCGAGCGCCTGACAAAACAGCCCAAATCCCATCAAAAATCTGGCGGGGCACAACCCCGTGCGCGCAAAGCGGTTGAAAAAGATGCCGACACCCGAGCGCTGGAAGGTGATTTAACCGCAAATTTGGGCATGAAAGTGGAAATTAACCACACACCCGGCGCCGAGGCGGGCAGCATCACCATCAGCTACACGGACCTAGAGCAGCTGGATGAACTGTGTATGCGCCTGACGGCTAACCGTTAGGGCGCGTCCAGATAAACAGCAAAACGCAGCACAACACAGCCGCCTGTATCGCCAATATGTGAAGGGGCAGCGACAAGACCACCGACATCAGGAAAACAGCGCCAATAGACAGGGTGGCCAGCTTTTTGGCCCGCGCGTTGATGGCGCCATTTTCCTGCCAGTCTTGAATGGGCCCGCCAAAGGTGGGGTGGGTGATCAGCCAAACATGCAGCCGTTCCGACGAGCGGGCAAAAAAGAACGCAGCCAGCAGCATAAAAGGCACGGTGGGCAACAGCGGCAAAACCACGCCCAACAGCCCTATGCCCACGCATAGAATACCCAAAGCGGCCCAGATTACCCGCATGATTTACCCTGTGATAAGCTCTTTCAAAACACCGTTTAAAACCATCCGCCCGGCATCTGTGACGCGGATATTATCGTGCGATGTCTCAACCATTCCAATATCACACAGATAGCGCAAGTTTTTCTCTGGCAAGGGGTGCCCGGCCAAATGGGCATAGCGGGCGGGGCTTATCCCCTCGGTCAGGCGCAGACCCATCATAAGAAACTCGTCGGCCTGATCAGCGCGTGAAATCGCATCGCGAATGTGTTCGGTGGTGTTGGTTTGGGCGGCCTTCAGCCATTTGTCCGGTGCAGACCAATGCACCGTGCCATAGCGCTGGCCATCCAGCGTAAGCCGCCCATGGGCGCCCGGGCCTATGCCAATATAATCGCCATAGCGCCAATACACCTTGTTGTGGCGCGATTCCGCGCCGGGGCGGGCGTGGTTTGATACCTCATATCCCAAAAGGCCGGTGGCGCCGCACAGATCTTGGGTGGCTTGATACATATCTGCGGCCATGTCATCGGGGGGCAGGCCGCGCAAAGTGCCGCGCGCATAGCGGTCGCCAAAGGCGGTGCCATCTTCGATTGTCAGCTGGTAAAGCGACAGGTGATCTATGGCCAAATCCAATGCTTGGGCCAATTCGGCCTGCCATTGTGCCAAGGTCTGGTTTTGGCGGGCATAAATCAGGTCGAAACTGACACGGGAAAACTGATTTCTGGCAATATCGAAGGCGCGCAGCGCCTCGGCTGCGGTGTGTATACGGCCCAACCGATGCAGATCGGCATCGTTAAGTGCCTGAATTCCGATAGAAATACGGTTTACGCCGGCATCGGCATAGGCGGCAAAGCGCCCTGCTTCTACCGAACTTGGGTTGGCCTCTAGCGTGATTTCCAGATCATTCACTACGGGCCACAGGCGGCGAATTTCGGCAATGATTGCCTGCACAACATCGGGGTTCATCAGGCTGGGCGTACCGCCGCCAAAAAACACCGAATGCAACACGCGCCCCTGTGTCAGCCCGGCGTAAACCTGCAGCTGTGCCAGATAGGCCTGCGCCCACGCGTTTTGATCTATGCTGCGGGCCACATGGCTGTTGAAATCGCAATAGGGGCATTTGGCCTGGCAAAAGGGCCAATGCAGATACAGGCCAAAGCCGCCATTTTCCCAATCGTCAGCCAAAACAGCCCGCTACAAATTTTTCAAACGCATCAGCGCGGTGGCTGATTCGGTTTTTCTGCCAGCGGTCCATTTCCCCAAAGCTGATGCTGTGGCCATTGGGCTGGAATATTGGGTCATAACCATGGCCCTGTGTTCCGCGCATGGGCCAAGTGATTTCGCCTTCGATGGTTCCGGGGAACACCTCGTCGTGGCCATCGGGCCAGGCCAGCACCAAAGTGCAGCAAAATCGCGCCGTCCATGGCCGGGGATGGCCGCTGGCGGTTAATTTCTCTACCGTTTTGGTCATGGCCATAACAAAATCGCGGCCATTGGGGGTTTCGGCCCAATCGGCCGTGTAAACACCCGGCGCGCCACCCAAAGCATCGATTTCTATGCCGCTGTCGTCTGACAGCGCGGGCAGGCCTGTGGCCTTGGCCGCGGCATGGGCCTTGATGCGGGCATTTTCCACAAAGGTTGTGCCGGTTTCAGCGGGTTCGGGCAGGTTCATTTCAGCCGCGCCCACAACCGCCACGCCAAAGGGCTGCAGTAGGGCTGCAATTTCCTCTAGCTTGCCGGTGTTATGCGTGGCCACCAGCAGCCGATCCCCCTGAAACCGCCGTGTCATCGTGCTGCTGCCAGTTGGGCTGCCACCAATTCGGCCACGCCCTTATCAGCCAAATCCATCAGCTTTGCCATTTGATCGCGGGTGAATGTGGCGCCTTCGGCGCTCATCTGCACCTCGACCAGCTGGCCATTGCCCAGCATGATGAAATTACCGTCAACGCCGGCTTCGCTGTCTTCTGGGTAATCCAGATCCAGCACAGGTTGGCCCGCGTAAATGCCGCAAGACACGGCTGCCACCGGCGAAACAAGCGGATCGCTGATGATGTCGCCGGCCTTTAGCAGCTTGTT
Organism: Paracoccaceae bacterium; assembly: GCA_009924775.1. Classification (GTDB taxonomy): domain Bacteria; phylum Pseudomonadota; class Alphaproteobacteria; order Rhodobacterales; family Rhodobacteraceae; genus CAJXSO01. The sequence continues at coordinate 14,169 of RFQY01000062.1, forward strand.
TACCGCAAGGCGCAGCGCCACCCAGCCCCCGGTGATCGAGGCACAGCGGGTGCCGCCATCGGCCTGAATAACATCGCAGTCTATGGTAATCTGCCGCTCGCCCAGCGCCACGCGGTCTACGCCTGCACGCAAGGCGCGCCCGATCAGGCGCTGAATTTCCACCGTGCGCCCGCCTTGCTTGCCGGCAGATGCCTCGCGGCGCATTCGGCTGCTGGTAGAGCGGGGCAGCATGCCGTATTCTGCGGTGACCCAGCCCAGCCCCGAACCCTTTATAAACGGTGGAACCCGGTCTTCGATGGTGGCTGTGCACAAAACATGCGTATCCCCCATCCGGATCATGCACGCGCCTTCTGCGTGTTTTGTGATGCCAGTCTCGATTGAAACTGGGCGCATTTCGTCTAAATTTCTACCAGAGGGGCGCATCGTGTGTTCCTTATCCATTTCCCTCGGGATACAGGCGAGAAGATGTGATGCGCAACCCCGATTGACCTTTCAGCCCTACGGTCTTTAATGCCGTTCTGGATGGGACATAATGAAGCAAAACGGCGCCAAGATTATTGACGAGTTGAACGAGCGCTCGCGCGAGGTGTTTCGCCGCGTGGTCGAGGGCTATTTGCAAAGCGGCGATCCGGTGGGCAGCCGCACCTTGACCCGCACAATGAACGAAAAGGTCAGCGCCGCCACCATTCGCAAT
>RFQY01000063.1 GCA_009924775.1 Paracoccaceae bacterium
GCCCCCGCTTTACCCAAGCCACCGCACGCGCCTGGGCGCAGGATGCCGGGCTGATCTTGCTTTGCGGGCGGTTCGAAGGGGTCGACCAGCGGGTGCTGGATCATTTCAACGTGGCAGAAATCAGCCTTGGCGATTTCGTGCTGACGGGGGGCGAAATTGCGGCCCAAGCGATGCTGGATGCCACCGTGCGCCTGTTGCCCGGGGTGTTGGGCAATGCCCTTAGCACTGCCGAGGAAAGCCACGCGAAGGGTTTGCTTGAACATTCCCAATACACCCGCCCCGCCGAATGGCAGGGCCGCACCATTCCAGATGTGCTGATGTCTGGCCATCACGGGCAGGTGGCAAAATGGCGCCAAGAGGCGGCCGAAACCCTAACCCGCGCGCGCCGCCCCGATATGTGGGACAGCTACCAGCAGGCGCAAGCCACAGATCGCCCGAAAAAGGGCAGTGCCTAGCAGGGCCAGCACGGCGCAAGGCGCCTGCTATAAGGCTTGCATCCCACCCCGCACCTGCCTATACAGCGCCAGTCTGCGGCCGGATTCGGCCTGTGGACACGTTGGTAATGGGCGCGCAGCTTTCGGCGCTTCAGTCCCGGCCAGCACCGAAGAAAAACGACCTGTATCTCTGGCGGGCGCTGCGGCGGACCCGATCGAAGACCAAGAGCTCTGAGGCGACACAGACATTCGCGGAATGAACCGCGATCAGATTGGAGAAAAGCGATGGATCTTATCGCACAACTAGAGGCGGAACAAATTGCCGCCCTGGGGAAAACCATCCCCGATTTCAAAGCCGGCGACACCATTCGCGTTGGCTATAAAGTAACCGAAGGCACCCGTTCGCGTGTTCAGATGTACGAAGGCGTGTGCATCAGCCGCAAAAACGGCAAAGGCATTGCCGGGTCTTTCACCGTTCGCAAGATTTCGTTTGGCGAAGGCGTAGAGCGCGTATTCCCGCTGTTTTCCACCAACATCGACTCGATCGAAGTGGTGCGCCGTGGCCGCGTTCGCCGCGCCAAGCTGTATTACCTGCGCGCGCGTCGTGGCAAATCGGCCCGTATCGCAGAAGTTTCCAACTACAAGCCGCTTGACGGCGCCGACGCATAAGGACAGGCGCGATGAAAAACGACATCCATCCCGACTATCACTTCATCGACGTAAAGATGACCGACGGCACCATCATCAAGATGCGTTCGACCTGGGGCAAAGAAGGCGACGTTTTGGCGCTGGATATCGACCCCAGCTCGCACCCGGCATGGACCGGTGGCGGCGCACGCTTGACCGACGCTGGCGGTCGCGTGTCGAAGTTCAAAAACAAGTATGCCGGTCTGGGCTTCTAAGCCAGACCTTGGTAACCCAACAACAGGCGCCGCTCCTTCGGGGGCGGCGTTTTGTGTTTCAGGCCAAGGGCCTGACGCGCATTTTTGCCCCTTCCATATTTTTGCAACAGATGCGATGCAGTGCGCCCAAGACACCGGATATGCGCTAGGCAAAGCCCTGCGCTCAACGTATCCTTGCAAAAAACTGGCCCCGCTGGCCCGCAACACGACTAAGGACTGTAAATGGCGCATATTATTGTAGTTGGTAACGAAAAGGGCGGCGCCGGCAAATCGACCGTCTCGATGCACATCGCCACGGCACTGGCGCGCATGGGCCACAAGGTGGGCGCGCTGGATTTGGACATGCGGCAAAAATCGTTTGGGCGCTACACCCAAAACCGCCAGCAATTTGCGCAAAAATCAGGCATCGATTTACCTTCGGCCCAATATATCGAATTGCCCGAAGTAAACCATGAGACGCTGAAAGAAGGGGAAAACCCCTTTGATCAACGCCTAACTGCGGCCATCGCCGAGCTGGACCAAGATTGCGAATTCATCTTGATCGATTGCCCCGGCTCGCACACCCGCCTAAGCCAAGTGGCGCATTCGCTTGCCGATACCTTGGTAACCCCCCTGAACGACAGCTTTGTCGATTTCGATCTGTTGGCCCGCGTCGATGACAGTGGGCAAAAAATTCTGGGCCCATCGGTCTATTCCGAAATGGTGTGGAACGCCCGGCAATTGCGCGCACAGGCCGGGTTACGCCCGATCGATTGGGTTGTCTTGCGCAACCGCGTGGGTGCCCAGCAGATGGTGAACAAAGAAAAAATGGGCCAAGCGCTGGATAATCTGGCCAAGCGCATTGGTTTTCGCGTGGCGCCCGGCTTTTCCGAGCGGGTGATTTTCCGCGAATTGTTCCCCCGCGGCCTGACCTTGCTGGATCTGAAAGATATCGGCGTCAAACAGCTAAACATCTCGAACATTGCCGCCCGCCAAGAGCTGCGTGATCTGATGCAGGCGCTGAACCTGCCCAAGGTCAGCGCAGAATTCTAACCACAATCCCCCTTGAAGCCAGCCGGCACGCGCATTAGGTTGCGCCTTACCTCGGGGTGCCCGGAAACGGGCTGAGATGCTTTTGCAAACCCGTTGAACCTGAACCGGTTAGGACCGGCGGAGGGAAGGGTATGGACATCACTCCAGCACTTTCTGCCCGCCCGTCGCAGATATGGAGGATGACATGAAACATCTTGCGCTTGCCACGGGACTTTTTGCAGCCAGCACAGCTATGGCTGCAGATAGGCCCATATTAACAGTCTATACCTATGACAGCTTCGTCAGCGATTGGGGCCCCGGCCCCGCCGTTGAGGCCGCGTTCGAGCAAACATGCGGATGCGATTTGCAATTTGTGGGCGCGGGCGACGGTGCCGCCCTTTTGGCACGCCTGCGCCTAGAGGCAGGCCGCAGCCCCGCCGATGTGGTGCTGGGGCTGGATACCAACCTGATGGCCGCCGCCACCGAAACCGGCCTGTTTGCCCCACATGGCCTTCAGCCCGATCTATCGCTGCCCATTGCGTGGGACGACGCGGTATTTTTGCCCTTTGACTGGGGCTATTTTGCCTTTGTCAAAAATGCCGATCTGCCTGCGCCCAGCAATTTCCGCGACTTGGCTGAAAGCGATCTGAAAATCATCATCCAAGATCCGCGCTCGTCTACGCCGGGGCTGGGGCTGGTGATGTGGGTGAAGGCCGCTTATGGCGATCAGGCCGGTGAAATTTGGCAGGCTTTGGCCGACAATATCGTTAGTGTCACGCCCGGCTGGTCCGAGGCCTATGGCCTGTTTCTGGAAGGCGAGGCCGATATGGTGCTGTCCTACACCACCTCGCCCGCCTATCATCTGATCGCGGAATCCGACGCCAGCAAAGCCGCCGCCGCCTTTGACGAAGGCCATTACATGCAGGTGGAAGTGGCCGCCAAATTGGCAGGCAGCGACCAGCCCGAATTGGCCGATCAGTTCATGCGCTTCATGCTGACGGATGCCTTTCAATCGATCATCCCAACCACCAATTGGATGTATCCGGCCAAAACCCCCAGCACCGGCTTGCCTGCCGGGTTTGAAACGCTGATCACCCCCGCCAAATCGTTACTGCTGTCGCCCCAACAGGCCGGTGCCCTGCGCGACGCCGCCATCAGCGAATGGCGCAACGCCTTGGCCCGCTAGGCCCGCCCGGTGCCAACGGTGCGCAGCTTGCCCGAATGGCCCGGCTGGGTGGCCGGGCTGTTTTTGGCGGTTTTTTTGACCCTGCCCATGGCGGCTGTGCTGTGGCACGCCGGTGGCGGCAGCGCCCCCCAACCCGCCGATTGGGCGGCGCTGCGCTTTACGGTATTGCAGGCGCTGATCTCGGCTGGGGTATCGGTGGCTTTGGCCATACCGGTGGCGCGGGCGCTGTCGCGCCGCCAGTTTCGTGGGCGTGCCCTGTTGCTGGGGCTGATGGGCGCGCCATTTATTTTGCCCGTGATCGTGGCCATTTTGGGCCTGATAGCAGTTTTTGGCCGGGCGGGATGGCTAAATCAGATATTGGCCACACTATCCCTGCCGCAGCTGCAAATTTATGGCCTGCATGGTGTGGTCTTGGCGCATGTGTTTTTTAACCTGCCCCTTGCCACAAGAATGATATTGCAGGGCTGGCAGGCCGTTCCCGCCGAGCGGTTTCGCCTTGCGGCCAGTTTGGGGATGGGGCGCAGCATGGTGTTTCGCATCATCGAATGGCCCATGCTACGCGGTGTGGCGCCCGGCGCCTTTGCGGTGATTTTCGCCATCTGCCTGTCCAGTTTCGCGGTGGCGCTGGTGCTGGGTGGGGGGCCGCGTGCCACCACGCTAGAGCTGGCCATCTACCAAGCCTTCCGTTTTGATTTCGATTTGGGCCGCGCGGCCATGCTGGCGGGTATCCAACTGGCGCTGGTGGCGCTGGCCACGGCCTTGGCGCTGCGCTTTGGTGGCGTGGTGCATGGGCTGGCCGGTGGCCAAGGCCGCCCCCCGCTGCGCCCCGAGGCGGCCCAGCCGCTGCTGCGCCTGTGGGACGGGGCGCTGATCGGGCTGGTGGCGGCCTTTTTGTTGGCGCCATTGATCGCAGTGGTGCTGCGCGGTGCCCCGGCCCTGCTGGCGCTGCCATGGCCGGTTTGGAAGGCGGCGCTGGTGTCGCTGAGTGTGGCGCTGGCGGCAACGGGTCTTTGCATGGGCTTGGCCTGTGCCTTGGCGATCACGGCGCTGCGGCGCACCGGGCTTGAGTTGCTGGCCATCGGCGGGCTGGCGCTGTCGCCGCTGGTTGTGGGCACCGGGGTGTTCTTGCTGGTCAATCCATGGGCCAATCCCACCGCGCTGGCCTTGCCCGTCACCGTGGTGGTGAACGCCGTTATGGCCTTGCCCTTTGCCTTGCGGTTGATCTTGCCACGCCTGCGCCAAATCGAGGCCAGCCAAGGCCGCTTGGCCGACAGTTTGGGCCTGCAGGGGGTGGCACGCCTGCGGTGGTTGCTGTGGCCACAGCTTAAACCGGCGCTTGGGTTTGCCGCGGGGTTGGCAGCGGCGCTGTCGATGGGTGATCTGGGGGTGATCGCCTTGTTTTCAGATCCCCAGCATGCCACCTTGCCCTTGCAGGTGCTGCGCCTGATAGGCGCCTACCGGACCGAGGCCGCCGCTGGGGCCGGGCTGTTGCTGTTGATGTGCAGTTTTGGCCTGTTTTGGCTGTTTGATCGCGGGGGGCGCCATGCTGCAGCTTGATCAAGTGCGCATCACTTTGGGTGATTTCACCCTGAGCGCAAATTTCACGCTGCAAAGCGGTGAAAAACTGGCGTTGATCGGGCCCAGCGGGGCGGGAAAATCTACGCTGCTGGCCGCAATTGCGGGGTTTCAGCCGCTGACATCAGGGCGCATCTTATGGCGCGATCAGCCCCTGCACAGCCAGCCACCCGCCGCGCGGCCTGTCTCGATCTTGTTTCAAGACAACAACCTTTTTGGCCACCTCACCCTGGCGCAAAACCTTGGGCTGGGGCTACGCCCCACGCTGCGCCACAGCGCCGCCGAGCAACAGCAGATCGACGCTGCCCTGAAACGTGTTGGGCTGGCGGGCATGGGCGCGCGCCGCCCGGCAGATCTGTCGGGTGGGCAGCAAAGCCGGGCCGCCTTGGCGCGGGTGCTGTTGCAACGCCGCCCCGTGCTGCTGCTGGACGAGCCATTTGCGGCACTTGGCCCCGCCCTGCGGGCCGATATGCTGGATTTGGTGGCCGAGCTGACAACCGAAGCAGCAATCACCCTGATCATGGTCACCCATGCCCCCGAAGACGCCCGCCGCCTGTGCCCCCTATGCACGTTGGTGGCCGAGGGGCAGGCCCAGCCCCCCGTGGGAACAGGGGCGCTGATTGACACACCGCCCGCCGCCCTGCGCGCCTATTTGGGCAGCCCCCCCGCCCCTTAGGCAGGTTTGCCCGCAGGCACCAAACCTTGGGCCACCCATGTATCGAAGATTTCTAACACTTTTTCGCAAAACTCTGGGTCGTTGATATGGCAATCCAAAGCATGCAGCGTGGTGGTGGCGGGTATGGCGGCCTGCATCGCGGCGTTAAAAGCGGCCAAGCCTTCGGCATCATGCAGGGGGCCATCGGGGCGGTCCCATTCGTTGCCGCCCTGCAAGGGCAAGACAAAGGCCGAAGGCCCGGTGGCCTGCGCCAGTTTTGTGCCCAAAATCTGGGCAATTTCCACCCTTTCTGCGGGCTCTAGCACCACCGATGTCAGCAGGCGGTTATGGGCATGTGTGGGGCGGCCCTGCAGACGCGGCGGCATGGGCTGCCAGCCGATCAAATCGACCAGATCGTAGCAGGCCGAAGAAACGATTTGCGCAGTGCCGCGCCGCCCGGCGTTGGTGGCACGGTCGGCCCCGGCAGATATGCCCGACCCCATGTGATGGTTCACCACTTCTTGGGTGGCAAAATCCATCACGCAAGCAAAGGCGCCTTGCGAGGCCAAGCTTTCAAAGGCCCGCCCCCCCATGCCGGTTGCGTGAAACACCGCCACCTCGTAGCCGCGCTTTTCCAATTCAGGCTTAAGCGTGACCATATAATGCAAAATTGTTTTGCCAAAACTGGTCATGCCAATCAGCGGGCGGTCGGCGCGCGGCGGCGCGGCGGCGCGGGCGGCACCCAGCACGGCACCCGCGGCCTGTGACAGCGATGATTTGCACACCGAATTCAGGCCATAAAGCCCACCCGCCCATAAGATCATTTGGATATCGGCCGCCAGCCGCTCGGGGGGGAGCATGGCCGAAAAGCTGACCGTCGAGACCACGTATTTTGGCACCCCCAAGGGCAGGGCCGCGCAGACATCCAGCGCCAGATCTGTGCCCATGGTGCCCCCCAAGGCGATGACCCCGTCAACAGCCCCCGCCCGGTATAGGCGCAGTGCCTCGGCTGCGGCGCCGCGCGCCATGATTTGCATCGCGGTGTTTTCATCGCCGCAGGTCATGGCGGCCTCGATGCTGCTGCCGCCAGCCTGCGCCACCTGTGCCTTGGTGATATCAACCGGCGATACGGGGTTGCCCAAGACGCTGACATCCATCCGCAACACCCCGCCACCTTGGGCCGTGATGCAGCCCGCAAGATACGACAATTCGTCGTCTTTGGTGTCATAGGTGCCGATTACCAAGATGGTTTTATCTGCGCTCATGCGGATCCTCCATTTAAAAACTCTTCAGCAAAAAACTGGGCAGTGGCGATGGCACGCTGGCTGCGTTCGGCCGCCCCCGGTTCGCCGATACGCGTAATGACCCAGCCCACATAGGTCAGCGCGCGCAACACCAGCATAAGCTGCAACATGTCATGGGCCACAGCGCGCCGCTGCGCATAGCCTTGCAACAGCGCATCGCGGATCTGGGGGTAATCGGGCGCATCGATCTGGCGCATCAAAAACGTGGCCAATTCGAAATCGCGAAAGCCCCAGCCGCCATCGTCAAAATCGATCAGGTAAATTTGCCCGCCATCCACCAAGATATTTTCGGTGATGGCGTCGGCATGGATCAACCCATAATCCATATCGCCCGCGCATTGCGCCAAGATCTGGCTGGCCTTCTCGCGGACATCTCGCAGCAGCTGGCGCTGTGGCCCGGTTAAATCGGGGTGCGCCCAATAGCGCCCCCAAAGCGGGCTGTCCCCCACCAAACCCGCCACATCCCATGCCGGGCGCTGAAACCCCGCAGGCGGCACCCATGCATCAGATATGTCGTGTAACTGCGCCAGCAAGCTGCCCAATTGACGGGCAAATCCGCAGCGGTCTGTCACCGCATCCAGTTGGCCTTGGGCCCCCAGCATTTGGCCCGGCAACCATGTCAGCAAATCATATTGCACGCCATCGACGGTTTCCACGAAATTTCCCCGCCCCGAGCGTTTGGGCTGCGGCACCGCCACGCCATTTGCGGCCAAATGCGCCATCCAATCCAGTTCCGACAAAAGCTGGGCATCGTTGCGATAGCCTTGGCGATGTTGGCGCAGGGCAAAACAGCCCTCGGGGGTATTGGCGCGAAACACGATATTTTCGCGCCGCGCCGCAAGGGTAATTTGGGCCGGATCCAACTGCCACAGGGCGGCAGCCCGCAGGGGTAAGGGCGCGCTCACGAGCGGATAGCGCCAGTGGGGGCAGCGCCGGTGGGGACAGTGCCGGTGCTGGCGGGCAGGTCTGGGGGCGGGGTTTGGGCCAAAACCGCATCCAGTGCCGCGATCATTTGATCGACATTGTCGCGCGAAAACACCATGGGCGGGCGCATTTTCAGCACATTGTAATGCTTGCCCAGAAAATTCAGCAGCACCCCATGGCGGCGCATGCCATTGGCCACCGCTTTGGTATAGGCCGTGGCGGGGGTTTTACTGGCCCTGTCGGCCACCAGTTCCACCCCGAAAAACAGCCCCGAGCCGCGCACATCGCCAATGCTGTCGTGGCGGGCGGCCAATTCCTGCAGGCAGGATTTGGCATAGGCGCCAACCGCCTGTGCATTGGCTTGCAGCCCCTCGTCTTGGACCACCTGCAACGTGGCCATGGCCGCCGCACAAGACACCGGGTTGCCGCCAAATGTGTTGAAATAGCGAAAGTTTTCGCGAAACGCATACATGGTATCGCGCGGCGCCACCACCGCGGCCACTGGGTGGCCATTGGCCATGGGTTTGCCGATGGTCACAATATCCGGGGTAAAGCCCATTTTCTCGTGCCCCCAGAAATGGCTGCCCAAGCGGCCAAAGCCCGGCTGCACCTCGTCGGCGATGATCACACCGCCCGCGCGGCGCACGACCTCGATCGTGGGGTCCAACCAGCCTGCGGGCAAATCGGGAAAGCCTTCGTTGGCAAAGAATGGGCACAAAATCAGCGCCGAAAATCCGTATGGCGTGGTTTCTAGATGGGCAATCTGCAGGGCCACCGCCGCGGCAAAGGCCTGCGCATGGGGCAGGCCCGGCTGCCCACCCAGCGGGCGGTAACTGTCGGGGGCGGGCACAAAGGCCACGCTATCCCAATAGCCACCCGGCGGCGGGTTCGAGCGCGACAGCTGGTGCACGGCGGTGGTATTGCCGTGATAGGTGTGATCGGTGGCGATTACCCCGGTTTTGCCCGTCAGGGCCTGCGCCATGCGCAAGGCCACGTCATTGGCCTCGGACCCGGTGCAGCACATCAGCGCGGTATCGAATGTGGGGCCAAAGGTGGCGGTCAGCGCCTCGACATAATCCAAAATGCCTTCATGCAAATAGCGGGTATGGGTGTTCAAGGTTGCGGCCTGCCCCGCAATGGCCTGCACCACCTTGGGGTGGCAATGGCCCACATGCGGCACGTTGTTGTAGCAATCTAGATACTTGCGCCCCTCGGCATCCCATAGCCACACGCCCTGCCCCCGCACCAAATGCACAGGATCTTCGTAGAAGGTCGACATATTTGGCCCCAAAAGACGGGCACGGCGGGCTTCAAGCGTTTCGGTCATAGCTGGATCCAGGCAGTTTTAAGATCGACGTATTTATCAAAAGCATGCAGCGATTTGTCGTGCCCGTTCCCCGATTGCTTGGTGCCACCTAGGGGCACGGTATTATCGCTGCCGCCATATGTGTTCACATGTATCACACCCGCCTTGATGCCCGCCACCATGCGATGCGCGCGCGACAGGTTCGATGTCCAGACACCTGCGGCCAGCCCGTAATCTGTGGCATTGGCCAGCGCTAGCGCTTCGGCCTCGGTGTCAAAGGGGGTAACGGCCAGCACCGGGCCGAACACCTCTTCGCGAAACACCCGGTCTTGGGGGCCAACGCCGGTTAAAATGGTGGGCTGCATGTAATAGCCGCCGGTGTCTTGCAAAATCTGCTGCCCCCCCAGCGCCACATCGATGCCATTGGCGCGGGCCTCGGCCACAAAGGCCAAATTGCCCTGCAGCTGGCGCGCCGAATTGATCGCGCCCACCTGCGTGCCGGGGGCCAATGGATCGCCCACACGCAGGGTGCGCGCGGCTTGGGCCAACATATCGACGAATTGGTCGTGCACGCCACGCTGCACCAACAGCCGCGATCCGGCCACGCATACCTGCCCCGAGTTGCGGAAAATACCCATGGCGCTGACCTGCGCCGCCTGCGCCAGATCGGCGGCATCATCGAACACGATATTGGGCGATTTGCCCCCCAGTTCCAGATACACGCGCTTTAGATTAGACCGCGCCGCATATTCCAGCAGCCGCCGCCCCACGCCGCCCGAGCCGGTAAAAACCAGCACATCCACATCATGGTTCAGCGCCAGCGCCTCGCCCGTGATCTGGCCGGGGCCCGTGACCACGTTGAACACCCCATCTGGCAGGCCGCAGTCTTGGCAAATTTCCGCCAGCCGCAGCAAGGCAAGCGAGGCGGTTTCGGCCGGTTTCAGCACCACGGAATTGCCTGCCGCCAAAGCCGGGGCAATTTTCCACGCGCCAATCATCAGCGGAAAGTTCCACGGCACAATGGCGCCCACCACGCCCACGGGCTGGCGATGCACCAGCCCCAAAACATCGGGGGCGGTGGGGGCGATTTCGCCATAGATTTTATCCAACGCCTCGGCGTAATAGCGAAAACTGCCCGCAGCCGAACCCGGCTCGGCCTTGAGCGCCATGGCCAGTTCGGTGCCATTGTCGCGCACACCCAAAACCGCCAGTTCCAAGGCCTCGGCCTGAATGCGATCGGCGATTTTCAGCAGCACCGCCTTGCGTTGGGCCGGGGCCATGCCCGCCCAGCGCCCATCCTCGAACGCCCGGCGCGCGGAGGCACAGGCCCGCGCCACATCGCCCGCCGCGGCAGTTTCCAGCGTGGTTAGTTTTTGTCCGTCGATGGGCGAGATAACATCGAGCGGCGCGCCCGCACCTGTTTGCCACGTTCCGTCAATAAAAAGTTTCTGCGCCGCGATAGATGCGCCTCGAAGCGCGTCGATGCGTGTTTGATCGCCCATTTTTCTTCCCTAAGCTCCTTACGATCCAGCCAGACACGGCGGAAATGCAGCGCCAAAACGCCCAAAATCATGACAAATAGAATAAAGGCGATGGGCCGGTCGATGAAATCCAGCGGGCTTTTTACCCGCGCCATGCCAGCGCGCAGCTTCACCTCCATGATCCCGCCCAAGACCATCCCCAAAATAATGGGCACAGATGGCAGCGACAGGCGTTTCAAGACAAAGCCGATCAATCCGAAAACCGCCGCAATGATACAATCTGTCACCGAATTGCGCAGGCTGTAGACGCCAACAAAACTTAGGGTCAAAATGCACACGCCCAAGAACCTGTTGGGCAATTTCACCACTTTGATCAGATGGTTGGTGGCAAAGAGCAAGAAAAGCAAAACCAACACATTCAGCAGCAGCAGCGACAGATAAAGCGCCACAACGAACGGCATGTCGTTTTGAAACAGCTGCGGCCCCGGCACGACGTTATGCACGTAAAAGACCGACAGCATCATCGCGGTCAGCGCCTCGCCGGGTATGCCCAACGCCAGCAAAGGCACCATAGCGGCGGCAGGCACCGCGTTGTTCGAGGTTTCCGCCGCAATCAGCCCCTCGGACGAGCCATGGCCAAAATCCTCGGGGCGCTTCGAGGTTTTTTGCGCGTATGTGTAGGATAGAAACTGCGCGGTGAATTCACCCACGCCGGGGATCATGCCCATCAGCACGCCAAAGCTGGCCGATACGGTGGCCACACGCGGGTGGCGGCCCAATTCGCGCAGGCCCTGAAACAGGCCGCCTTTCAGCTTGGTGATGCGGTTTTTTTCGTCTTCGCCCTGCAACAGATAGAAGGCTTGGCTCAGCGCAAATAGCCCCAGCACCACAACGATCAGGTTGATGCCCGAGGACAAAAACGCCTGATCAAACGTGTAACGCTTGGTGTATTTTACCGCCTCCATTCCGATGGAGTTGATGAAAATCCCAAAACAGGCCAAGGCCGCCGCGATCAAGGTTTGGCGGCGATGCGCCGTTACCACCAAAATAATGCCCAAAAGGGCGGCCAAGAATATCTCGCGGCTGCCAAACATCGGGGCGATACGGGCCAAGACCGGGGCAAACAGGATCAGGCATAAAACCGAAAAGACACCGCCAAAGAACGAGGCAGAATACGCCAAGCTTAGCGCCCGGCGGGCCTCGCCGCGGCTGGTCATCGGAAAGCCATCGTAGGTGGTCAACGCGTTTACGGCGGTGCCGGGCGTGTTGATCAAAATCGCAGGGATCGCACCGCCATACATCGAACTGCCATAAATCCCCAACAGCACAGTCAGCCCAACAATCGGGTCCATGCTAAAGGTGGCTGGCAGCAAAATGGCAATCGCCACCGCAGGGCCAACGCCGGGGATCGCGCCAATCAGCACCCCCCCAACCGAGCCAGTCAGCAGTGCCAAAATCACATCCCATCGCATCAAGATTTCGATGCTGGCTAGAAAAACGTCCATATTGGCCCCTAGAAATTCAGGATGAAAAAGCTGCGCAATCCACCGGGCAGGTATTCGTACACTGCCGCACCTGGGATTTTGACCTGCAAAACAGCCTTAAACAAAACCACAACCACCACCCCAAAACCCACGCCAGCCCAAAGGATCGGCGCCCGGCGATACCCCATGCGCCACAGCATCAGCGGCACAAAGGCCATTGTTACCGGCAAATAGCCAAGGCGCGGAACCAGCAAGACATAGGCGATGAACCACAGCGCATATTCCAAGGGCTGGGCCCAAATCCGTGCCTCATTCATGTCGCTGCGCTGCGGGCGGCGGCGCGGCAGGCGCCACAGGTGCAAGCCCCCAAACAGCACCATCCCCCCCAGCCCAATGGCGGGCCAGAACCGCGGCTGGGCAAAAAATGCCGTTTTCTTAACCCATTTTGTTTCTTGGCCTATCTGCGACAACAGGAATGCCGAAAAGCCCAAGAAGGCGAGTGCGAAAATACTTTGGCCGCTGATGCGGCCAACGAATTTGCGCTGTTCAGGCGTGCTCATCTACCAAAGGCCCCGTACCCATAAAAATTGGGCCGAGGCGCGTGCCCCGGCCCAGCCGAATTAATTCAGCATGGCACCAATGCGAGCCACGGTTTCGATGTCTTTGGCCACGCGTGCCGCGCTGTCCTCGGCGCCCTGCCAATAGACCAGCGCGCCGGTTTCTTTGGCAATCGCCTGCGCCCGGTCGCTGGTGACGGTTTTTTGCGCCACTTTGATGATCTTGTCGCGCACGTCTTGCGGGGTTTCTTTGGTGACAAACAGGCCATTCCACAGCGCGATATCAAGGTTGGGATCTACCTCGCCTGCGGTGGGGGCATCGGGCACCAGCGAAATACGCTCGTCGGTGATCGAGACCAGCACCTTGACCTGATCAAGGCAGGGCAGGATCAGCTGCAGGGTTGTGTTGATCACATCCGCATCGCCCGAGGCCAGCGTATTGCAATCCAGCGCGTCAAAGGCGGCATCGCTGCCCCATTCAAAGCCTTTGGAAACCGCCAAGGCCTTGGTCACTTGGGTGGGGGTCAGCGGGTCGCCGAAATGGCCCAAGGCCACAGCGTTGTCTTTGGCATAGGCGGCCAGCTCGTCCATGTTGGAATAGGGCGCATCACCCTTTGTGGCGATGACGAAAGGATAGGTCAGGAAAATACCCAGCGGGTCAAAGCGCGCGGGCGTCAGCTCGTCGATGCCAATCTGATGGCCCACTACCGGCACACCGATTACGAACGAGCCGATGGTGTAGCCATCCGCCGGGGCCTGTGCCACCTCGATCGCACCGGGGAAGGGGCCGCCGCCGCCGCCGGGTTTGTTTACCACCGCCGCAGATACGCCGTATTCAGCCTGAAAATCCTCGGCGATCATCCGGGTCAGCACATCTTCCAAATCACCCGGGGGCCAAGGCACGATAAAGCTGACCGGCTTCTCGGGATATTCTGCCACAGCTGCACCGCCCATGGCCGCCATAGCCACGGCCAGCGCACCGCCCAAAAGCGTATTGAATTTCATTTTCTGTCTCCCTGTTGACGTCTTATCGATTGGTATTGAGTTGGTTCATTATTTGAACCGATGGTTCTAAATCAGATTGACAGATGGCATCTATTTCTGTCAACACGTTTGAAAGCCAACCCGTAAATTTGCTGCAAAGCCCCCCCGCGCTGCGCCGCTTACCGCCACAGAATAGGGCCCCCAAAGACGATGGGAACCGTAACTAAAGCATTGCAGTTGCTGACATTTTTCAGCCGTGCACAGCCTTTAATCGGCCTTAGCGACATGGCGCGCCTATCGGGTATGAACAAGGCCACAGTGCACCGGATGCTGGGGGAATTACAGGCCGCGGGATTCGTCGAACAGGTGGGCACGGGGCGGCATTATCGGCTGGGCCCGGTCTATATGCGGCTGGCGGCCCTGCGCGAACATGCCGTGCCCCTGCGCGATGTCGTGGGCGCTGTGCTGCAAAGCCTGTGCGATGAAACCCAAGAAACCGCGCATTTCTCGCTGCTGCAGGGCACACAATTGGTGGCCACAGCCCATGCCTATAGCCCCCATCACGGCACCCGCGTTACCATGGAAGACGCGCAAATCCTCACGCTGCATGGCACCTCGTCGGGCTTGGCGGTGCTGGCCTATGCACGCGCCGATTTTGTGCACGCCGTGCTAGAGGCACCGCTGCCCGCACGCACCCAGCACACCATTACCAACCCCAAAGAACTGCGCGCCAAACTGGCGCAAGTGCACCAAAATGGCATCGCAGAATCGATCAGCGGTTTCGAAGAAGACGTGCATTCCCATGCTGCACCAATCTTTGACGCCCACGGCCAGCCCTTTGGCGCCATTGCGGTGGCCGCCCCCGTGGCCCGCATGGACCAGCGCTTACGCCAAAACGTGCGCCGCGCCACATTAGCGGCCGGTATGCACCTCACACGCCTGTTGGGCGGCTTTCCCCCCGACACATACCCAACACCCCTAAACCCCACGGAGATACACGGATGAAAGACGGCAACTT
>RFQY01000064.1 GCA_009924775.1 Paracoccaceae bacterium
GCAGGCGGCAATGCGATCGAGGCAATGGTGGCCGCAGCCGCAACAATTGCCGTGGTTTACCCGCATATGAACAGCATTGGCGGCGATGGCTTTTGGTTGATCCGCCGCAAGGGCCAAGCGCCTGTTGCGATCTCTGCCTGCGGGCAAGCGGCGGGTTTGGCCACGCCAGAATGGTATGCAGCCCAAGGCCACGCCAGCGCCATCCCCGCGCGCGGGCCCTTGGCGGCGCTGACGGTTCCGGGCACGGTGGGCGGCTGGGGCGCGGCCCTAGATCAACGCCCCGGCGCGACGGGCATGGCGCTGGCCGATCTGCTGGCGCCCGCGATCGGCTTGGCCAAAACCGGCATCGCCGTCACCCGCAACCAAAGCGACACCACCGCCGAAAAAATCGACGGATTGCGCGATGTGCCGGGCTTTGCGCCGATCTATCTGGCCAATGGGCAGGCCCCCGCCGCAGGCAGTAAACTGCTGCAAACCGCGCTGGGCGAAACCCTGCACGCCATCGCGCAGAACGGCATCGACAGCTATTACCGCGGCGATATCGCGGCCACACATGCCCGTTATTTACAAGACATGGGCAGCCCGCTGCGGCTGGGCGATTTTCACGCCTACCACGCCCAAGTGCAAAAGCCGTTGGAAATTACCACCTCGCTTGGCACGCTTTACAACATGGGCCCGCCCACGCAGGGCATGTCGTCTTTGGCCATTTTGGGGGTGTTTGACCGCCTGAACATCGGCACGCCCGAGGGGTTTGCCCATATCCACGGCCTGATCGAGGCCACCAAACAGGCCTTTATCCTGCGCAATGCCGAATTGGGCGACCCCGCAGCCATGCGCAAACCGGCCCAAGACTGGCTGGATGACGCAACGCTGGATCAGATGGCGGCCAATATCGATATGGCGCACGCTTTGCCATGGCCGCATCAGGCCAAGGCGGGAGCGGCCTGACCTGCCCCGACACGGGCGTGGTGTTTCAAAACCGCGGGGCGGGCTTTTCCATGGCAGCCGGCCCCAACCAGCTGGCCCCCGGGCGGCGCCCCTTCCATACGCTGAACCCTGCCATGGCGGTGTTCAATGACGGGCGCGTTTTGTCTTACGGCACCATGGGCGGCGAAGGCCAGCCCCAGACCCAAGCCGCAGTCTTTAGCCGCTACGCGCAGTTTGGCACGCCGCTGCAACAGGCCATCACCGCCCCACGCTGGCTGCTTGGCAAAACATGGGGCGACGATACCACCAGCCTGAAAATCGAGGAAAACGCCGACCCCTCGCTTATCGCGGCGCTGCGCGCAGCGGGCCATCAGGTGGAATTAACCCCTGCCTTTTCCAGCCTCATGGGCCATGCCGGCGCCGTTTTGGCCCATCCCGATGGCCATTTCGAAGCCGCAACAGACCCACGTTCGGATGGTATGGCCTACGCCCAGTAGCCCCCCTTTCCGCCCTACTCTAACGGAGCATGACACCATGACCGATACAATTTCCGCCCTCATCGCCACCCACCCGGCCGAGGCCCCCGCCATCGGGGCCCCCGGGCGCCCGTGGCTTAGCTATGGCGCCTTGCGCTCTTTGACCTCCGAGATCGCCCACAGCCTGCATGGCTTGGGCATTGGCCGTGGCGATCGGGTGGCCATCGTGCTGCCCAATGGCCCAGAAATGGCCACCGCCTTTTTTGCCGTGGCACAGGTAGCCACCACCGCGCCGCTGAACCCGGCCTATCGCGAAGAAGAATACGCGTTCTATCTGGAAGACCTGCGCGCCAAGGCACTGATTGTCGAGGCGGGCTACGATGGCCCCGCCTTGGCGGCCGCGGCCCAGTTTGGTGTGGCCATCTTGCGCCTGTCTGCGCCAGCCGATGCCCCGGCGGGCTATTTCACCCTGACGGCCGATGCCCCGGTGGGCCAGGCCGATACCACCGCGCCCACACCAGACGATGTGGCGCTGATCTTGCACACTTCGGGCACCACATCGCGGCCCAAAATCGTGCCTTTGCTGCAATCAAACCTGTGTGCATCGGCGCGCAATATCAAAGCATCTTTGGCGCTGACACCAGATGACCGCTGCCTGAACGTGATGCCGCTGTTTCACATCCACGGGCTGATTGCTGCGGTTTCGGCCTCGCTGGCGGCGGGGGCGCAAATCTCGTGCGCGCCGGGGTTCAATGCCTTGCGCTTTTTTGCCCAACTCGACGAGGTGCGCCCCAGCTGGTACACCGCCGTGCCAACCATGCATCAGGCCATTTTGGCACGCGCCGAACGCAACAAAGACATCATCGCCAACGCGCCCTTGCGGTTCTTGCGCTCGTCCTCGGCCTCGCTGCCTGCGCCGGTGATGACCGCCTTGGTTGAAACCTTTTCCGCCCCCGTGATCGAGGCCTATGGCATGACCGAGGCCACCCACCAGATGTGCTGCAACCCCCTGCCCCCGCGCGCGCAAAAGCCGGGGTCTGTGGGTGTGGCCGCCGGCCCCGAGGTGCGCATTGCCGATGAAAGCGCCGATGTAATTCTGGGCGATGGCGCCACGGGCGAAGTGGTTATTTCAGGCCCCAACGTCACCCCCGGCTACGAGGGCAACCCAAAGGCCAATGAAAGCGCGTTTTTCATGGCCGATGGCAAACGCTGGTTCCGCACCGGCGACCAAGGCGCATTCGACGAAGAAGGCTATTTGCGCCTGACAGGCCGGCTGAAAGAAATCATCAACCGTGGCGGCGAAAAAATCAGCCCGCTCGAGGTGGATGCGGTGATGCTGGCGCACCCTGAAATTGCCCAAGTGGTGTGTTTTGCCGTGCCCCACCCCAAATTGGGCGAAGAGATCGCCGCGGCGGTGGTGCTGAAAGAAGGATCAAGCTTGGACGAACGCGCCATCCGCGATTTTACCGCCCAAAGCGTGGCAGATTTCAAAGTGCCGCGCAGCGTGGTGATCTTGGATGAAATTCCCAAAGGCGCCACAGGCAAAATCCAGCGTATCGGCATGGCCGAAAAACTGGGCCTGACGGGCTAAGGGGGCAAGGATGAAAATCTGTATTTTTGGCGCCGGCGCGATTGGCGGCTATATGGCGGTCAAATTGGTGCAGGCCGGGGCCGATGTGAGCCTTGTGGCGCGCGGCCCGCATTTGGCGGCAATGCGCGACAACGGCCTGACATTGATCGAAGAAGATGGCCATGAGACCACCGTTGCGGTGCGCGCCTCGGACGACCCGGCGGAATTGGGGGTGCAAGATTATGTGATCGTCACCCTAAAGGCCCATTCGGTGCCCCCAGTGGTGGCACGGATGCAGCCCCTGATCGGGCCAAACACCACCATCGTCAGCGGCGTGAATGGCGTGCCATGGTGGTATTTCCATGGGCTGGAAGGCCCCTATCAGGGCACGCGGCTGGCCTCGGTTGATCCGGGTGATGCGCAATGGAACGGCTTTGGCCCCAATCGCGTGCTGGGCTGCGTGGTCTATCCCGCCGCCGAGGTGATCCGCCCCGGGGTGATCAAACATATCGAAGGCAACCGCTTTTCGCTGGGCGAACCCGATGGCAGCAAATCGGACCGCGCCACAGCCCTAAGCCAAGCTTTGGCAGCCGCAGGCCTGAAAGCCCCCGTGCGCCCGCGCATCCGCGACGAAATTTGGGTGAAACTGTGGGGAAACCTGTCGTTCAACCCAATTTCAGCGCTCACCCATGCCACGCTGGATGTGCTATGCACCGATCCCGGCACCCGGGCTGTGGCGCGCGGCATGATGGTCGAGGCGCAAGAGATTGCCGAAAAGCTTGGGGTGAAATTTCCCATCGATGTTGATCGGCGTATCGATGGCGGGGCCGCCGTGGGCGCGCACCGCACATCGATGTGGCAAGATCTGGATGCCGGCCGCCCGATGGAGATTGATGCCTTGGTCAGCGCGGTGCAAGAACTGGGGCGGTTGACCAACACCCCCACCCCCACCATCGACACGGTGCTGGCGCTGGTGCAATTGCGCGCCAAAACCGCCTGTTTGTATTAAGCGGCAAGGGCGGGCCAGATCAGGCCCGCCCCAGCAAAACGCACAGGCCTATCCCAGCACCTCGGCCACGGCTTGGGCCAGTTTTTCGGCGATTTCATCGGCCTCGGCATGGCTTAGACAAAATGGCGGGGCAAAGCCCAAGATATCGCCCTGCGGCATCGCCCGGCTGATCACCCCACGCGCCATAAGCGCACTGTTGATCTGATAGGCAATCTTTTCATCGGCCGCAAAAAACTGTCTGCTGTCACGGTCTTGCACAAATTCCACCGCGCAAAGCAGCCCCTCGCCGCGCACCTCGCCCACATGGGCATGATCGCCCACCGCATCGCGCAGGGCCGATTTGAAATAGGCCCCCATGGTTTTGGCATTTTCCACCAAATTCAGCTGATCCAGCAACTGCAGGTTGGCCACGCCCGCCGCCGCGCCAATGGGGTGGGCAGAATAGGTCCAGCCATGGCCGATGGGGCCATAGGCGTCGGTGCCCGCTTCCAGCACTTTCCACATCTTTTCGCTGACAATCGAGCCAGACAGCGGCGCATAGGCCGATGTAAGCCCCT
The DNA here is from genome assembly GCA_009924775.1 of Paracoccaceae bacterium. Lineage (GTDB taxonomy): Bacteria > Pseudomonadota > Alphaproteobacteria > Rhodobacterales > Rhodobacteraceae > CAJXSO01. The sequence goes on from RFQY01000064.1 coordinate 4,540, forward strand.
TGGCGATGGTGATGATATCGGGGGTCATGCCGTAATGATCTGAGCCAAACATGCTGCCCAAGCGGCCAAAACCTGTTACCACCTCATCGGCGATCAACAAGATATCATGGCGTGCCAGCACCTGTTGTATGGCGGGCCAATAGCCGGCGGGCGGCGGCACCAAACCCCCGGTGCCCAAGGCCGGCTCGCCGATGAAGGCGGCAATTGTGTGGGCGCCCTCGCGCGCGATCAGCGCCTCTAGCGCGGCCACGCAATGGGCCACAAATTCGGCCTCGCTTTGCCCCAAATCGGCGCGGCGGTAGTAATATGGCGCCTCGGTATGCAGCACTTGGGCCAAGGGCAGATCGAATTTTTTGTGAAACAGATCAAGCCCGGTCAACGAGCCGGTCATCAACCCCGACCCGTGATAGCCCCGCCAGCGCGAGATGATTTTCTTTTTCTCAGGCCGCCCCAGCACGTTGTTATAATACCAAACCAGCTTGATGTTGGTTTCATTGGCATCCGAGCCAGACAAGCCAAAATACACCTTCGACATATGCGCAGGCGCGCGGTCCAAGATCATTTTCGCCAGCGTGATCGAGGCCTCGGTGCCGTGCCCAACATAGGCGTGGTAATAGGCCAGCTCGCGCGCCTGTGCGGCGATGGCGTCGGCAATTTCTTGGCGGCCATAGCCCACGTTCACGCAATAAAGCCCGGCAAAGCCATCCAGCCAGCGCTTGCCATCGCGGTCGGTGATATGACAGCCCTCGCCGCTGGTGATCACACGATGGGGCAAATCGCCCCGTGCGAATTCTGCCAGATGTGTCGAGGGGTGAAAAAAATTGTCCCGGTCCCATTGGGCCAGATGATCGTTTTGCAGCATGTTAGCACCCATGATAAGGCGGCGCGCCGCCTGCGTTGAAACTCACGGATACCGGGGTGCGCGCAAAACGGCCCTTGGGATCCGCACCCAGCAGCAGCGCGCAATGCCTTTATTGCCGGGTAGGCGCCCAGTAGCAGAGCAGCGCCGCGCGGATCAACCCCCTTGCCCATCTTTTCATTTCCCAAGCCACAGGGTTATATCGGCCCACATTAGCCGCGGGGATCGAATGTCACGCCCTTATCTTTTGGCCACATTTGCCCTGCTATGTGCTGGCGCCCTTGGCGGGGTATTGGCGGCTTGGGCGCATCTACCGCTGCCCTATATGATGGGGGCCATGCTGGGCACCGCCGTTTCAGCGCTGATTTGGCGACACAAATTTCCCGCAGACTATGCCTTTCCACAAAAATTTCGGCTTGTCTTCTTGGCCATCATCGGGGTGATGATCGGCGCCCAAGTGTCGCCCGAGCTGCTGCAGATGGTGCCCGCCCTTGCCGCCAGTTTTGCCGCAATCGTACTGTTCGTGGGCTTGGCGCATGGCGGAAACTACCTGATCTTTCGCCATTTTGGCCGTTACGACCGCGCAACCGCCTTTTATTCCGGCGCGCCCGGCGGGCTGATGGAATCGATCGCGCTGGGCGAGGCGGCGGGCGCGAACCTGACCATTTTGACCACACAGCAATTTTTGCGCATCATCTTGGTGATTACCTTGGTGCCCATTGGCCTGTCGTTATGGGTGGGCGCCCCGGTGGGCAGCGCCAGTGGCATGTCACTGGCCCACGCCAGCCCCGATGATCTAAGCCACCTGCATGTGGTGGTATTGACCGCGTTGGTGGGCTTGGCGCTGGGGCGTCCGCTGCGCCTGCCCGCATGGCAGCTGACGGGCCCGCTTTTTGCTGCGGCGGTGGTGTCGGTGTCGGGCATTGGCCTGTTGGACCTGCCCGATTGGGTGATCAATATCTGCCAAGTGGTGATTGGCACCAGCCTTGGCATGCGCCTTGGCGGCCTGCGCGGGCGCATGGTGCTGACCGCGCTGGGCATGGCGGTGGTGTCGGTGGGCTTTATGCTGGCGCTTGGGCTGGGCTTTGCCGCGGCGCTGACACGCTGGACAGGCACAGATTTCGATGTGCTGCTGGTCAGCTTTGCCCCCGGGGGTGTCACCGAAATGGCGCTGGTGGCTTTGTCGCTTTCGGCCAACCCGGCGGTGGTGACGGCCCATCACATCTGGCGCATCATCTTGACAGTGCTTGAGATCGGCGTGGTTGGACGCTACGTCGAACAGCGTGGCCTTTGACAGGCCGGGCGTTGCTGGGCTATGCCCGGTAGAGAAAACTGAACACACGTTCATTTAGCCAGTTAGGGAGAAGCCCCATGAAAATGCAAGATACCGCAGCCATCATCACCGGCGGCGCCTCGGGTCTGGGCGAGGCCACGGCCCGCCTGTTCCGTGAAAGCGGGGCACAGGTGACGATTTTGGACCGCAACGCAGAGTTGGGCCAAGCCGTGGCCGCCGAGATCGGCGCAACCTTCGTGGAAACCGATGTCACCAGCGAGGCCTCGGTGCAGGCCGCCGTAGATGCCGCATGCGCGGCCATGGGCCATATCAACGCAGCCATCAATTGCGCGGGCGTGGGCACCGCTGAAAAAACCCTGCACAAAAACGGCGCCCACAGCCTAGACCATTACAACCGGGTTATCGGCATCAACTTGGTGGGCACGTTTAACGTGGCGCGGTTGGCCGCCGAGAAAATGGCCCAAAACGCCCCCACCAACGATGGCCAGCGCGGCGTCATCGTCAACACCGCCTCGGTTGCAGCCTTTGACGGGCAAAAGGGCCAAGTGGCCTATGCCTCGTCGAAAGCCGGCATTGCGGGCATGTCGCTGCCCATGGCGCGCGATCTGTCGCGCGAAGGGATCCGGGTGATGGCGATTGCACCGGGCATTTTCCTAACCCCCATGCTGATGGGCCTTCCCGAAGAGGTGCAACAACAGCTGGCCGCCGATGTCACCTGCCCGCGCCGTTTGGGCGACCCGCGCGAATACGCCGAATTGGCGCGTTTCATCGTGGAAAGCGGCTATTTGAACGGGGAAACCATCCGCATCGATGGTGCGCTGCGCATGCGTTAAGCGCGCCGCTTTGGTTGGCTGATCATCGCCGCCCAAGGGCGGCGATGGTCTATCGGCTTAGCTTTCGGCCTTTTCCATCAAGACCAGCCATTCTTCTTCGGCATCCGCCAACGCTTGCTGGCGTTCCACCAGCGCCTCGGTGCCTTTTTTGAATTTCAGCGGTTCTTTGCTGTATAAATCGGGCTGGGCCAAAAATTCTTCAAGCTTGGCAATTTCCGCGCCCAACCGGTCGATCACACCCGGAAGCGCCTGCAAGCGATGCTTTTCCGTGAAACTAAGGCCCGCACCAGAAGGGGCCGCAGCAGGCTTTTGGGCAGTTGCGGTTCGCACAGGCTTATCGGCGGACTTAGCGGCGCCGGCCTTGGCCTTTTGGGCCGCATCGTCTGGCAGGGCCAGCGCGCGTTGGGCCTGATAATCGCTCCAGCCACCGGCGTAGGTCACGGCGCGGCCATCGCCCTCCATGGCAATGGTTGTGGCGGACACACGATCCAGAAAATCCCGGTCGTGGCTGACCAGCAAAACCGTGCCATCGTAATCATCCAGCAGCTCTTGCAGCAGATCCAGCGTTTCAATGTCTAGGTCGTTGGTCGGTTCGTCCAACACCAACAAGTTGCTTTCACGCGCCATGATCTTGGCCAAAAGCAACCGCGCCTTTTCGCCGCCAGACAGCGATTTCACCGGCGCCCGCGCTTGGCGTTCGTCGAACAAAAAATCTTTCAGATAGGCCACCACATGGCGGGGCTGGCCACGCACCAAAACTTGGTCCGCCTTGCCCGACACCCGCATATCGGGGTCGCCCGTCAGGCTGTCCCACAGGCTCATCTCTGGGTCCAGCTGCGCGCGGGACTGGTCGAAAATGGCGGGCAGCAAATTGGTGCCATGCACCACGCTACCGGCATCGGGTGTTTCTTGACCCATCAAGATTTTCAGCAATGTGGTTTTACCCACACCGTTTGGCCCCACAAAACCAACCCGATCACCGCGCAAAATCCGGATCGAGAAATCGCGCAGGATGGTGCGGCTGCCATAGGCCTTGGCGATAGAGTGCGCCTCGATCACTTTGCGCCCCGATTTGGTGCCAGATTGCAGCTCCATCGCGGCGGTGCCTTGGCGGCGAATCTGTGCGGCCCGTTCGGCGCGCAAATCCTGCAGCGCGCGCACGCGGCCTTGGTTGCGCTTGCGTCTTGCGCTGATGCCCTCGACCGCCCAACGCGCCTCGGCCTTGATTTTGCGATCCAGCTTGTGGCGGGCTTGGTCTTCTTCATCCCACACCCGGTCGCGCCACGCCTCGAAACCGTCAAACCCTTCTTCTTGGCGGCGCACCGCCCCCCGGTCGATCCACAAGGTGGCCCGCGTCAAGGCCCGCAAAAACGCCCGGTCGTGGCTGATCAGCACATAGGCCTTGCGGGTTTCGCGCAATTCGCGCTCTAGCCAGGTGATCGCCTCGATATCCAAATGGTTCGTCGGCTCGTCCAGCAGCATCAATTCGGGTGCTTCGGCCATCAGCTTGGCCAATGCGGCACGGCGCCGCTCGCCGCCGCTGGCGGTGGCTACGGGGCGGTTTGGGTCAAACTTCAGCCCCTCGGCCACCATCTCGACGCGGTACGCCTCGGCCGGATCAAGCGCGCTGGCCGCATATTCGCCCAACGTTTCAAACCCGGCCATATCCGGGTCTTGCTCCATGTAGCCCACGCTGATGCCCGGCGGCACCGTGCGCTCGCCACGATCGGCCTCGACCAGCCCCGCCATCACCTTCAGCAGCGTGGACTTGCCCGAGCCGTTGCGCCCAACCAGCGCCACGCGGTCGCCCGGCTGCACCACCAGCGACAGATGGTCGAAAACCGGCTCTCCGCCAAAGGTCAGCGAAATATCGTTCAGTTGTAAAAGAGGTGCGCGTGCCATAGCCCGCAGCTATCTGTGCCACCCAGCGCCGTCAAGCACCCGTCGCATCACATGGCAAAAAGGCGGGGAACAAAAGCCGGGGGTCAAGGCAGGGATAAAGGCGGGGGTCAAGGGCCGGGCAGGCTTACGCCCCTGCCGCCACCGCCCGCAACAGCCGCGCCCGCGCCGGTGGGATGGCGGCAATTTCCAGCCCTGTGAACACATGCAAGGTGTTCATTTGCCCATCAACCACCGCATGATCGCTGACCCACCCCCCCATCAAAAGATAGGTCCGCAGCAAGGGGGGCATGCGGCGCATGGCCTGTTTGGCATCGGGCAAATATTGCGACAAGCGACTAAAGCAAAACACGCGCGGCGCCTTGACCTTGGGCAGCCAGCGTTTTGGTGCCACATGGCGGGCCCGCAACATGGCGAATGCATCGTGGTATTGTTCCGCCTCGGTGCCATGAAACGAGGCGCATCCAAACAGCATTTCTACGCCCTGCTGATCCACAATGCCCGTCAGCGCCCCCCATGCCACGCGCAAAATATCGGGGTCTTTATAGGCTGGATGAATGCAAAACCGACCCATTTCCGCCATCGGCCCGGCATAATGCGCAAGGGCGGACAGGTTGTAATATTGGGCCGAATAGCTGGAACCGATTGCCCCACCATTGGGCAAAGCCAACAGCCGAAACACGCAAACCAATGCGCCATCGCGGCCGTCTTCGACCAAGATATGTTGGCAAATTTGGTCGAATTCATCGCAATCCAGCCCCGCGCGCCCATGAAAACACAGATGTCGCAGGGCTTGGGCGGCGGCGATATCGGCGGGGCCATCGGCTAGGCGCACGCGGTAGCGCCCCTTGGCTAGAACTGGCATTGGCATCTCCGGGCTATGGGCCGAACGCCCCACGCTGGGGGCGCCGTCGTCATAGGGCGCGCCTGTGTCGTTGCTATGACGCTGCGGCCCGGCCACCAATACTGCCTTAGTTTTGCGCCAAAGCGCCCGCTGGGTTGAAATTGCCCAAATTGCGCAACAGCTGGCGCACCAACCCGTTATTTTGCACCGAGTTATCCGTAACCCGGCGCGCCAAGGGCACGATCTGGCCGTCTTCTAACCCGAAACGTTCGACATTGCGCAGCCGCCCGGCGCTGTCAAAGCTGATGGCAACCACTTGCCGATCTACCGAGGTGGGCTTGTAAAACATTTCGTTCTTCACCCGGGTTTGCACGTAATAAAAGGCGCTGCTATCCAGCACCCCGCCAAACCCCGGCGCGCCCACGGCCTCGATCACGCTGTCGCGGGTGTCTTTGCCCAGTTCCAAAGCGGCCAGTTCGTCTTCGCTGGGCACATACCCATGGTTTCTGTAGGTCGCCGAACAGCCCATAAGGACGATCAGACAAAGTATCGCACCGATTTTGCGCAACTTGGACGCCCCCCTTGCTTTGGCTTTACGTGCCTAATATCCCGATTACAGAAGGATCCTGCCGGGTTCAAGAATGGAAGCACATTATGACACAAACCCAATTGCGCGTGGCAGAATTGCCCAAGAACCGCCCAGTCGCGTTTTCGTTGCGCCCCGATGCGGTGGAAAACAGCGCCATCGCCACCCAGCTGGGGCTGTTGGGGCTGCGCAAATTATCGTTCAAGGGCACGCTGCACCCCGCCGGTAAAAGCGATTGGCGCCTAGAGGCGCAGCTGGGCGCCACGGTGGTGCAGGCATGCGTTGTGACCCTCGATCCGGTCACCACCCGGCTGGACGAGCCGGTTGTGCGGCAATTTCTGGCGAAAATGCCCGAAACCCCCGATGGCGAGGAAATCGAGCTGGAAGACGACACCATCGAAGCCCTGCCTGCGGTCATCGATCTGGTCGAGGTCATGATCGAATCCCTTGCGCTGGCCCTGCCGCTGTATCCGCGCCAAGACGGCGCCGGTATCGGCCAGCTCAGCACAACCGAACCGGGGGCAACGCCGCTGAGTGATGACGATGTGAAACCCTTTGCAGCCCTTGCTGCGTTGAAAGACAAACTGGAAAAAGGCCAGTAAGCAGGCATTTTCGCCAAAGGCAAAAAACCGCTTGCGCATTGGCGAAATCAAAGTATTTTCCGGCCTTCATCGGATTCAGGGTTGGACACATGGGCAGTGCTCTTGTATGTGCCCCACACCCCCTTGTGAAACAGGCGCTTGACGCCACAGGAATTGAGGTTGCGACATGGCCGTCCAACAGAACAAAGTTTCGAAATCGCGCCGCAATAACCGCCGCGCCCATGATGCGCTGGTTGCGGCAAACCCGAACGAGTGCCCCAACTGCGGCGAGCTGAAGCGCCCCCACCACGTGTGTGGCGCATGCGGCCACTATGCCGATCGGGAAGTCGTGGCAGCTGCTGACGAAGTCGATCTGGACGAAGACGCAGCCTGATTTTTCGGTGACGGGCACCGGCATGAAACCTCTGGGCGATCAAAGCAATCAGAGCTTGGGCCGGATCGTTATTTCCGTTGACGCCATGGGTGGCGATCGTGGACCGGCGACTGTTGTCGCCGGTATTGCACGTTCGGCCAAAGAAAACCCAGGTATCGCCTTTCTGCTGCATGGCCCGAAGGACGAGCTGGAAAAGCTGGTTTCAAAGCGCCCACATCTGCAGGGGCGCTGCGAAATTCGCGACGCCAGCGACGTGGTGCATATGGAAGACAAGCCCAGCCATGTGATGCGTCACGGGCAGGATACGTCGATGTGGTCGGCGTTGGATGCCGTGCGCAATGGCGAGGCAACGGTCTGCGTTTCCTGTGGCAATACCGGCGCGCTGATGTTGCTGTCGATGGTGCGGTTGCGCAAACTGCCCGGCGTGATCCGCCCGGCGATTGCGGTTTTATGGCCATCGCGCAACCCGCAGGGGTTTAACGTGATGCTGGACGTGGGCGCCGACATTCGCGCCGATGAACAAGATTTGCTGCGATATGCGGTGATGGGGGCCTCTTATGCGCGCAACGGGCTGTCCATCGCTCGCCCCCGCATTGGCCTGCTGAACGTGGGCACCGAAGAACACAAAGGCCGCGCCGAGCTGAAAGCCGCCCACGACCTGATCGCCGCCCATTCGGACAAAGCCGCCTATGATTTTGTGGGGTTTGTCGAAGGCGGCGACATTCCCGGCAATCGCTGTGACGTGATCATTACCGATGGGTTCACTGGCAATATCGCCCTAAAAACCGGCGAAGGCACCGCTAGCTTGATTGGCGATTTGCTGAAAGAGGCCTTTGCGTTCTCGCTCTTGTCAAAATTTGCCGCCCTCTTGGCACTGGGCTCGCTCAGCCGGCTGAAGAAGCGCATCGATCCACGCCGGGTGAACGGCGGGGTGTTTTTGGGGCTGAACGGCACAGTGGTCAAATCGCACGGCTCGGCCGATGAAACCGGCGTAGCCGCAGCGGTGGGTTTGGCGTTCCGCTTGGCACAAAACGATTTTTCCGACAAGATCGCCGCACGCCTTGCATTGGCAACCGCCCAAATCGAAGCCGAGGCAGGCACGGAAGGACAAACATTATGACGATACGCGCCGTGGTTCGTGGGGTTGGCCATTACCTGCCGGAACGGGTGGTGCCAAACAGCGAATTCGAAGCCTCGCTAGATACCAGCGACGAATGGATCAAAGCGCGCTCGGGGATCGAACGGCGCCATTTCGCAGCCGAAGGCGAAACCACCTCTGATCTGGCCACCCATGCCGCGCGCGCGGCCTTGGCCCATGCCGGGCTACAGGCCGACGACATCGACGCCATCATCGTGGCCACCTCGACCGCCGATCTGACCTTTCCCTCGGCCGCCACCATGGTGCAGGCCAATTTGGGCATGACACGTGGCTTTGCCTTTGATGTTCAAGCGGTCTGTGCGGGGTTTGTCTTTGCGCTGACCAACGCCAATGCCCTGATCATTTCCAGGCAGGCCCAGCGGGTGTTGGTGATTGGCGCCGAAACCTTCTCGCGCATTATGGACTGGCAAGACCGCAGCACCTGCGTGCTGTTTGGCGATGGCGCGGGCGCATTGATACTAGAGGCGCAACAGGGCCAAGGCGATGTCAGCGACCGGGGCATTCTGGCGGCAGACCTGAATTCCGACGGGCGCCACCGCGATATTTTGTATGTCGATGGCGGTATATCCACCCAAAGCACCGGCTTTTTGCGGATGGAAGGCAAAGAGGTGTTCCGCCACGCCATCGAAAAACTGGCCGCCACCGCCCATACCGCGCTGGAAAAGGCCGGGCTGAAAGACAGCGATGTCGATTGGATCGTGCCGCATCAGGCCAATATCCGCATCATCCAAGGCACTGCCAAAAAGATGGGCCTGCCGATGGATCGGGTGGTGGTTACCGTGCAAGACCATGGCAATACATCGGCTGCATCGATTCCTCTGGCGCTGTCGGTTGGGGTGGCGCGCGGACAGATCAAACCGAACGATTTGCTGGTCACCGAGGCCATTGGCGGCGGTTTGGCATGGGGTGCAGTGGTTCTGCGCTGGTAGCGCGGTAAAATCCCCACACTGCACACACCCGACCAAGCCATTGATATTGACTCGCAAATTGGCCTGCCCCATTGTTTCGTGAAATTCTTAGGGGGACGGAAGATGAGTGAGAAAACGCTAACGCGGATGGATCTAAGCGAAGCCATTTACCGCGATGTCGGTCTGTCGCGCAATGACGCCAGCCAATTGGTCGAATCTGTTTTGCAACATATGTCAGATGCGCTGGTGCGCGGCGAACAGGTGAAAATCTCATCCTTTGGCACATTCTCGGTGCGCGACAAAGCCGCCCGTGTGGGCCGCAACCCAAAAACCGGCACCGAGGTTCCGATCGAACCGCGCCGCGTGCTTACTTTTCGCCCCTCTCACCTGATGAAAGATCGCGTCGCAGCAGGTAACAAGGGCTAAGCCAAGGAGAGCGGCATGTCCAAGGCCCCAGATGCGTTTCGCACCATCAGCGAAGTGGCGGAATGGCTTGAAAAGCCGACCCATGTGCTGCGGTTCTGGGAAAGCAAGTTTCCACAGGTGAAACCCGTGAAACGCGCAGGCGGGCGGCGCTATTACCGCCCCGAAGACATGCAATTGCTGGGCGGCATCAAAACATTGCTGCACGATGATGGGATGACCATCAAAGGCGTGCAAAAACTGCTGCGCGAACAGGGCATTAAACACGTCAGTGCGTTTTCGCCCCCCCTCGACGATGCCCCGTTGCCCCCGCAATTGGTGCAAGACGAGGCCGCCGCCGCATTGGCCGAAGAGGCCAGCCTGCCAACCGCAGCCAGCGGTGAAGACACCGTTGTACCCTTTCACCGCGAAACTGCGCGCAAATCTGCCGAGCCCGCGCAAA
>RFQY01000065.1 GCA_009924775.1 Paracoccaceae bacterium
GGCAATGACGCTGCGCGCCAAGATCTGGCCTTGGCTGGTGTCTACCTGAAAATGGTTATGCCCGGGCACGGGCGCTGCGCGCTGCACGTCGATGCCGCAGTGAATGGGGGCGGCAATTTTTTGTGCATAGCGCTCCATATAGCGGGCAACCTCGTCTTTGCCGGGAAAGGCGTCTGGGGGGCAGTCGAAGGCAAGGCTTGGGAAGCGGTCGTGCCAGGCTGGCCCGTTCATCACCAGCGAATCCCAACGCATGCTGCGCCAGCTTTCGGCAATGCGCGCCCGTTCCAGCACGATATGCGCAATACCCCTGCGGCTTAAATGCTCGCTTGCGGCAAGGCCCGCTTGGCCCCCGCCCACGATCAGGGTATCAATTTCGGCTGGCAGCGCGTTTTGCTCCATGATGCGGGCCCTCGATTGGTGCATTGGGCCAAGCTTAGGGGCAGTGGGCAGGGCGCCAAACCCATGTTTTGGCAAAGCGCTGCTTGGGTTTGCCCTAAGCTATATTAGGGGCCCCCTAAGTGCAGATAAGGCAAGACATACTTGGCCATCGCCCGAGGCTGGGGAAAGGTAGGCCAGCACACTCATCCAAGAGGCAAACCATGGCGCACCAGCGCATTCGTACGTTCAACACGCGCGACACATACCCCGAACAACAGCTAGATAACGATCTGGCCCAAGCCGTGGTAACCCGCGGCGGGCGCACCGTTTGGATGCGCGGCCAATGCCCGCAAAACCTAGATGATGCCAAAAACATCGACAGCCACGACCCGGCAGAGCAAACCCATAAGGTGATGCAAAATATCGTGCAGCTGATCGAAGAGGCGGGGGGGCGTATCGAGCATTTGGTCAAGGTGGTGGTCTATATCACCGATGTGCGCCACCGCGAGGCCGTCTATCGCACCATGGGCGAATATATCCGCGGCGTGCACCCGGTTTCGACGGGCTTGGTGGTAAGCGCGCTGGCACGCCCGGAATGGTTGGTGGAAATCGATGCCACGGCGGTTATTCCGGATGATGCGCCATGACGTTTTCTCTGGTGGCGCGCTGTGCGCAAAGCGGCATGTTTGGGGTGGCTATTTCCTCGTCCTCGCCTGCGGTTGCGGCGCGCTGTGCCTATGCGCAGGCGGGCGTTGGGGCGGTGGCATCGCAAAATGTTACCGATCCGCGGCTTGGCCCTTGGGCGCTAAGCTTGATGCAGGCGGGCGCCAGCCCCACCGAGGTGCGCGCGATTTTGCGCCGCAGCGCCCAGCATATGCAGTATCGGCAGGTGCTGATGGTGAATGGTCAGGGCGACACATGCATTCATTCGGGGCCAAACGCGCTGGGCATCTGGGCCGAGGCGCAGGCCGAAAACGTGGCGGCAGGCGGTAATCTGCTGGCCGATGCGGGCGTGCCACAGGCCATGGTGGCCGGGTTTCAGGGCGCAACGGGGCATTTGGGGGATCGGTTGCTGGCGGCGCTGCACGCGGGGCTGGCTGCGGGCGGCGAGGCGGGGCCGGTACATTCGGCGGGGCTGCTGCTGGTGGACCAACAAAGCTGGCCCTTGGCAGATTTGCGCTGCGACTGGACCGAGGCCTGCCCCATTGCCGCGCTGCAGGCGGCATGGCAGGTCTATAAGCCTCAAATCAACGATTACGTTGCGCGTGCGCTGAACCCGGCGGCGGCCCCCTCTTATGGCGTGCCGGGCGACGATTAGGGCTTTGGCCTTGCCAGTGGGGTGGTGGCTGTTCCATCTTGGGCCCAATCTGATGGGTTGGGCGGGTGATGCTGCGATATACATTACGGCAAATCGAATATTTCGTGGCGGTGGGCGAGGCAGGCAGCATTGCGCGCGCGGCCGAGCGTATCAATGTCTCGTCTCCGTCTATTTCGGCGGCAATTACCCAGCTAGAGGCTGAATTCGGCCTGCCCTTATTCGTGCGCCAACACGCGCAGGGGCTATCGCTGACGCAGGCGGGGCGCGAGATGCTGGCGCAGGCGCGGGTTGTGCTGCGCGAGGCAGGCAGTTTGACCGATATCGCGGGCGATATCTCGGGGCAGGTGCGTGGGCCGCTGACGGTGGGCTGTCTTGTGACATTTGCGCAATTGGTGCTGCCGGGGCTGCGGCGCGGGTTTCAGCAGGCCCACCCCGAGGTGCAGATGCGCCAACACGAGATGAACCAAGTGGAGCTGTTCAGCGCGCTGCGCCGATCCGAGATTGATTTGGCGCTGACCTATGATTTGGGCTTGCCTGCAGATTTGCAATTCACACCGCTGTTGCAGCTGCCACCTTTTGCACTTTTGTCGCCAGACCATCCGTTGGCGGGGCGGGCGGCGGTGTCGGTGGATGATTTGAAAGACCATCCAATGGTCTTGCTGGACCTGCCGCTGAGCGCCGATTATTTCCTGTCTTTTTTCGATGCGCTGGGCGCCAAACCCATCATCGCCGAACGCACCCGCGACATGGCGGTTATGCGGTCTTTGGTGGGGCAAGGGTTTGGCTATTCTATCGCCAATGTGCGCCCGCTCAGCCCGCTGTCGCCCGATGGCAACCCGGTGGTGTGTGTGCCCTTGGCGGGCGATCTGCGCCCTATGCGCATGGGGCTTTTGGCGGCCCAAAACGTGCATCGCGCCAATGCAGTGCGCGCCTTTATCGGCCATGTCAGCGCCTGCGTGCAGGCCGGGCAATTGGCCCGTATTGGCGGTTTGCCGCTGGTTTAGGGCCGGTTTGGGGCTGGTGCGCAGCTGGTTTGGTGCCGGTTTCGCACCGGTTTGTGGCAACGGCCATGGCGCCCCTTTGTACAGACACGCCTATAGACAGGGGCGCGCGGCTATGCGCCAATACCCCAAACGCTGTAACATCGGAGGAGGGATAACATGGCGCAACTAAACGGAAAGCTGGCTTGGGTCACGGGGGCCGGGGGCGGCATTGGCGAGGCCTCTGCCAAGGCATTGGCGGCATCGGGGGCGCGGGTGGTGCTGTCGGGGCGCAGGCAGGCCGAATTGCAGGCCGTGGCGGAGGATATCGCCAAGGCAGGTGGGCAGGCCGAGGTGGCCGCCTTGGATGTCACCGATGCCGAGGCCACCCAAGCCATCGCCGATGATCTGATGGCGCGCCACGGTGTTGTGGACATTTTCATGGCCAATGCCGGGATCAACGTGCCAAATCGCGCGGTTGGTGCCATCACCCCCGCCGATTTTGCGCGCATCACCGATGTGAACCTGAATGGCGTGATGAACGGGGTTTTGGCGGTTTTGCCGGGCATGCGGGCGCAGGGGCAGGGCACGCTGATTTTAACCTCGTCTTGGGCGGGGCGGCATCCCTCGCGGTTGACTGGCCCGGCCTATAGCGCCTCGAAACACGCGGTTGTGGCGCTGAGCCACTCGATCAACCAAGAAGAGGGGCGCAACGGCATTCGCTGCACCGCGTTGATGCCCGGCGAGGTGGCCACGCCGATTTTGAAACATCGCCCCAAGCCGCCATCGCCCGAAGATGTCGCGCGTATGCTGAAATCCGAAGATCTGGGCGCGATCGTGCGCTATATCGCCGAGGCCCCGCCGCATGTGTGCCTGAACGAGATCTTGATCAGCCCAACATGGAACCGCAGTTTCGTGGGCGTGGCCGAGGCGGGCGGCATCACCTTGTAGCCGCGGGACGGCAGAATTGGGCACTGGGCGCGCTAGAAAACCGCATGCGCGCCCAGATCTACCTGCGCCGTGCCCGCTGCCAGTTTGGCATAGTGATCGGCCAAGGTATCTGTGCCAAATTCAGGCGTGGCTTGGGCGCTATAGGCGCGTGCCTGATCATCCCAAACCAGCATGGATTGGGTGGCGTAATAGCGGCCAATGCGGGCCAATTCGGCCTTTTCGCGCGCCCGTGGGCTCAACAACCCGGCCAGCCGCAGCCCGCCAATGATGATATCCAGCAGCGCCACGGGCACATGGCGCACCGTCACCTTTTGCCCCAGCGCGTCAGACAAGGCCTGTGCCTGATCCAAAGGCGTCAGCGCCGGGCCCGGCCCGCCAATGGGCAACACCGCGTTCCAGCGCTGGGGGTGTGCCAAACACCCGGTGATAAAGGCCGCCAAATCGGCATCGCTGATGGGTTTGCAAGCGGTCAGCCGACCGTTGCCGAACACCAAAAACGGCTTGCCCGCCTGCACCCGCGCCCATTGACCGGAAAGTGATTTGAAAAATGCCGTTGGCCGCACCACCGACCAGCGTAGACCGGCGGCTTGAAGCTGTGCCTCAAAAGCCAGTTTTGCCTGTTGAAAGGCCAGATCTGGGCGCTGCACGCAAATCGCGGACAGCAACACGAAATGCGGGGTTTGCCCCGCCTGCTGCAGGGCGTGAAGATAGGCCAAATTGGTGGCGTAATCCACCGCCCATGCGTCTTTTGGGGTGCCCGTGCGCGAGGCAAGGCAGCTGATCACCGCGTCATATGACGCCGCTTTGGCCACCTGCAAGGGCTGGGCCTGTGCCAGGGGTGTCACGCCCGGCTGCGCCCAAAGCCCAAGCTTGGGCACAGCGCCGCGCAGCGGGCAATGAACGCGGTGACCCTCGGCCAATAATTGTTGCAATACCGCCCGGCCAATCGTGCCCGTTGCCCCCAAAAGAAGCACCGATTTAGGCTGGGTGAGTGTTTTGGGGGGCATGGGGCCTCTTTCTTTGGGCAAATATAGCGCGGCGGATGGCGGCTTGGCCAGCCTATTGGCATTTGCACCTTTGCGCCGCTGCGCTAGGGTTTGCACAGATGCAGCAAAAGGGCACAGGAATGGATATTTTCAAGGCGGGCGGGCGCCCCAGCAAATTGGCCGCGGCCGAATATTTCACCGGCACCGTGTGGCAAACCCCGATTGTCGAGGCGCCGGCGCCTGCGCGGGTGCGGGCGCTGAAAGTGGCCTTTGCACCGGGCGCGCGCACCGCGTGGCACACACATCCCTTGGGCCAAACCCTGTATGTGACCGATGGGGTTGGGTTGGTGGGCTGGGGCGATGCGCCGGTTCAGCGTATCGCGGCTGGCGATACGGTTTGGATCCCGCCCGGGTGCCTGCATTGGCACGGCGCCGCCCCCGATAGCCCGATGACCCATATCGCCATTCAAGAGGCATTGGATGGTCAAGTGGCCGATTGGGGGGCCCATGTCAGCGATGCTGAATATCTGGGCGCCGCAGTCACAGAGGCCTGATTGGCGCGTCTATGACCCAGGGGGGCGTTGGCGGTTTTGGCCGCCCACGCACCATGGCTTGGCCCCCAGATTGCGGCGTTGATTCTGTTGTTTGGGGGTGGGCCGCGATTTTCGGGAAGGATGCGGCAAATCATTCCGCCAAGCGAAATATGCTTTTGTCGCGCCGCTACGTCACAGATAAAAACTTTGTCGCGGTACATGGCCCAATTTTGACCCCGGATCGGGTGTTTTGCAGCTGCAACATCGGGGCAAATACGGGCGCGGCTGTGGGCGTTTTGCAGGCCAATTTGGCCTGAAAAACCGCAGGAAACGCCCCGCATCGAATTTACGGAATACAATTCTGCAATGCGGCATATGCGCAGCCAAACCGCCCGGCTGCGCGGCTGCTTTTGCGGGCCACTCGCGCGCCATGCGGCCAAGCTGTGGCCAGCAAAAGCGCGGCTAATGCTTGACTTATAGTCAGCCTGTGCAAGGCTTTTGCTATCGACCTGCGCTGAAATCACGAATGAATTTGCAGGGCTGATCTTGGGAGGGAAAGAATGAGAACAATCGTGAAACGCGGCGCAGTCGCCGCCTTGTCGCTTGCTGTTATGGCGTCCGCGGCATTTGCAGAGAATGTGAAAATTGCCTTCATCGACCCGCTGTCTGGGCCTTTTGCCTCGACGGGCACCAATGGCCTGCATCAATATGAATTCGCAGCCGAGGCGCTGGTGAATGCCAATGGCGGCGTATTGGGTGGCCAAAAATTTGAAATCGTGGGCTTTGACAACAAGATCAGCCCGAAAGAATCGCTGATCCAGCTGCAGGTGGCCATCGACCAAGGCATCCGCTACGTGGCGCAGGGCAACAGCTCGGGGGTGGCGAACGCGCTGACCGAGGCGATCGACAAGCACAACCGCCGCAACCCCGACAGCCGCGTTTTGTTTTTGAACTATTCGGCGGTTGACCCGGCGCTGACAAACGAGAAATGCAACTTCTGGCATTTCCGCTTTGACGCCAATGCCGATATCAAGATGGACGCGCTGACCGATGTGATGGCCGCCGATAGCAGCATCAAGAAGGTGTATATTATCGGCCAAGACTATAGCTTTGGTAAGGCTGTGGCCGCCGCTGCGGTCAACTTTCTTGGCGCCAAACGCCCTGATGTAGAGATCGTGGGCAATGAATTGCACCCCATCGGCAAGGTGAAAGATTTCACGCCCTATGCGCGCAAAATCGTGGCGTCGGGTGCCGATGCTGTGATTACCGGCAACTGGGGTTCGGACATGCTGAACCTTGGCAAATCGGTCATCGATAACGGCTTCAAAGGCCCGATCTATACCTATTACGCCGCTGCAGATGGTATCACCGCGGCCTTTGGTGAAACCGGCAAAGGCTCGCTTCGGTTGGTGTCCGAGGGGCCGTTGAACCCCATCGCATCCGAGCGTGCGGCAGACTATGTGAAAGCGTTCAAAGCCAAATATCCTGATGGCAACGTCAGCCAAGCGCGCATCACCAATGTGATCGAAATGCTGGCGCGCGCCATCAACGACGCTGGCAGCGCCACCGATGTGGTGGCCGTGGGCAAAGCGCTGGAAGGCATGGAGCATGACAGCCTGTGGGGTGGCAAAATTATGATGCGCCCCCAAGATCACCAAGCCATCCAAGATGTGCATATCTTCGCCCATACCAACGAAGGCGTGCAGTTTGACTACGACAACTCGGGCTATGGCATGGTTGTCGAAAGCTCGGTTGCTATGGCTTCGGCCGATGCGCCGACCACTTGCAAGATGCAGCGCCCCTAAGGCTGCGCTTTCTACCCCTGCGCACAAACGCATGCGCAGGGGCCATCTTGCCAATAAAATGACCTGAAAACAGGGGGGAGTGAGGCATGGACCTCATACTGGTGAACCTTATCGACGGTTTGGTCACGGGGCTGTTGCTGTTCATGCTGTCCGCGGGCCTGACACTGATTTTCTCGATGATGGGTGTGCTAAATTTTGCCCATGCCAGCTTTTACATGCTGGGGGCGTATTTCGCCTATCAGATTAGCATCTATCTTGGCTTTTGGATGGGCCTGTTGATTGCACCGCCCTTGGTGGGCATCGTGGGCGCGGCGGTGGAACGCTATGGCCTGCGCCGGGTGCACCAATATGGCCATGTGCCGGAATTGATTTTTACCTTTGGATTGGCGCTGCTGATCGAGGAATTGGTGAAATTCATTTGGGGCAACGACCAGATCCCTTATCAAATTCCAGAAATTCTGGAAGGCGCGGCCTTCTCGATTTCCAGCTATGATATCCCGGCCTACAAAGTGTTCATGATCTTCTTGTCGCTGGGCATTTTTGCGGGGCTGTTGTTTGTGATGACGCGCACCCGCGTGGGCATGATTATCCAAGCCGCATTAAGCTATCCGCGCACGGTCGAGGCGCTGGGCCATAACGTGCCATTGGTCTTTATGGGGGTATTTGGCGTGGGCACCGCCCTTGCGGGCGTGGCGGGCGTGATCGCCGGGCCGGTTTTGTCCACGTTCCCCGGCATGGCCTTTGTGCTGGGCTCGATCGTGTTTGTGACGATCGTGATTGGTGGTTTGGGCAGCTTGGGCGGCGCGCTGGTGGCGGCGCTGATCATCGGCTGGATGACCACATTCGCCAAAGCCTATAACATTCGCATGGAAGACATTTTAACCGGGGTTGGCTTTACCAAGCCCGAGCCGACTTGGGACAGCGCCTGGGCCGACCTATGGACGCTGACATCGCCGCAGATTGCCGATATCTTGCCCTATCTGCTGATGATCTTGATCCTAGTCTTCCGCCCTTACGGCTTGTTTGGAAAGCGGGACGTGTGATGCAAAGCTTAGAAAAAACTCAAACCCGCAGCGATGGCGGCGTATCGATGAAATCTGCAATGCCGTGGATTTTTTCGGCCGTGATGCTGGTGCTGATGCCGTTTATCTTTCAATCCAACAGCGCCATCACGATCATGAACCAGATGGCCATCACCATTGTCTTTGCGCTGAGCTATAACATGCTGCTGGGGCAGGGGGGCATGCTGTCTTTTGGCCATGCCGTTTACATGGGTGTGGGCGGTTTCGTCTGCGTGCATGTGATGAACTGGGAGATTTTTGGCTCTATCCCCTTGCCATTACTGCCGCTATTGGGCGGTGTTTTTGGCATGATCTTGGCCAGTATGGTGGGCTATTTCTCGACCCGCAAGGCAGGCACGGTCTTTGCCATGATCTCGCTTGGGGTGGGCGAATTGATTGCCGCCTGTTCGGTGATCATCGTGGTGTTTTTTGGCGGTGAAGAGGGGGTTTCGGGTGATCGCACCTATGGCATTCCGTTCTTTGGCGTGGAATTTCTAAGCCAGATCGAGGTGTATTACCTAACGGCGGGGTGGCTGCTGATCTCGGCGCTGCTGATGTATTTGTTCTCGCGCACGCCCATTGGGCGTATGGCCAATGCGGTGCGCGACAACCCCGAACGCGCCGAATTTTTGGGCTATTCCTCGCGCTGGGTGCGCTACAACTCTTTCGTGGCGGCAGGGTTTTTTGCCGGTATCGCGGGGGGGTTATTTGCCATCAACTATGAAATCCTGACCGAAGAAAACCTGAACCTTACCACCTCGGGGTCGATCTTGTTGGTCACCTTTTTGGGCGGTGTGGGGGTGTTTTTCGGCCCCGTTGTGGGGGCGATTGTCTTTACCCTGCTGCAAACCGTTCTCAGCCTTGAAACCGAGATCTGGTCGCTTTACGTGGGCGCCTTGTTCGTGGCCACGGTGATGTTCTTTCCCAGCGGTTTGGCGGGGGTGATGCAGCTGCATATAGCGCCCATCAAACTGGGCACATGGCGGCTGTTGGTCATGCCCTATATCATCACTTTGGTGCCAGCGATTATCTGTATTCTTGGCCTGTCGGGCCTGATCGAGGTGCTGTTTCACGCGCGCCATGCGGCGATTGGCGAAACCGAGATGACGCTGTTTTGGGTCACCTTCCAGCATACCGAGATTTTGCCATGGGTGGTTTTTGCCGTGATGGCTGTGGTTGGCTTTTGGCTGGCGCGTAAAAATGCGCCGCAGATGATGGACGCATGGCACAGGGCCAACAAACCGGATGGGGCAGACACATGACAGCGGCACTCGAGATTCAGGGCCTGCGCAAAAGCTTTGGCCAAACCGAAATTATCCGTGGCATCGACCTGTCGATTGGGCGAGGCGAACGCCATGCCATTATCGGGCCTAACGGGGCGGGTAAATCGACCCTGTTTAACCTGATTACCGCACGGTTTCCACTCTCGTCGGGCAGTATCAGCCTGCATGGGCGCAATCTGCAGGGGTTGGCCCCCTATCAGATCAACCGCTTGGGTTTGTCGCGGTCGTTTCAAATTACCAATATTTTCCCGAAAATGTCGGTGTTTGAAAACGTGCGCTGCGCGCTTTTATGGGCGCAGGGCTATCGCTATTCGTTTTGGAACATGGTCAGCCGTTCGCGGGCATTGACCGAAGGCGCCGAGGCGATATTGGACCAAATCAACCTTTTGCAGCGGCGCGACCTGCCGGCAGGCGTGCTGTCTTATGCCGAACAACGCGCGCTGGAAATTGGCATCACCATCGCGGGTGGGGCCGATGTGATTATGCTGGATGAACCCACCGCAGGCATGAGCCATTCCGAGACGGATTATATCGTCGGTCTGATCCGCACCGTGACCGAAGGCAAAACATTGGTCATGGTTGAACATGACATGGGCGTGGTGTTTGGCTTGGCCGATCGTATTTCCGTGCTGGTTTATGGCGAAATCATCGCAACTGGCAAACCCGCCGATGTGCGCGCCAACGCCCGCGTGCAAGAGGCCTATTTGGGCGCCGCCTTGGAGGCAGATCACTGATGCTGGACGTCACCAATATGCATGCCTATTACGGCAAATCCCACATCCTGCAGGGTGTGACCATGAATATCCAAGAGGGCGAGATCGTGGCCCTGTTGGGCCGCAACGGGGTGGGGCGCTCGACCACGTGTAAGGCCATTATGGGCGAGCTGGAACCCACCGGCTCGGTCCGGTTTAAGGGGCAGGAAATTGCCGGCAAGAAAGCCTATGAAATCGCCAATCTTGGGATCGGCTATGTGCCAGAAAACCGCGATATCTTTCCCGGGTTGACGACACGCCAAAACCTGACCCTTGGGCTGAAACCCGGCCAAAAAGACGGTATGGGCCGGTGGTCGATGCAAAACATGTTCGATATGTTCTCGAACCTGAAAGAGCGCGCCGATGTCGAGGCATCGGTGCTGTCGGGGGGCGAACAGCAAATGCTGACCATGTGCCGCACCCTGATGGGCGACCCCGATTTCGTGATGATCGATGAACCCACCGAGGGGCTTTCGCCGCAAATGGTGCAAAAGGTGGCCGATATCTTACAAGAAATCGCGCGCCGCGGCATTGCTACGCTGCTGGTCGAACAAAAACTGTCGATTGCCATGGACATTGCAAACAGGGTGTATGTGATGGGCCATGGGCAGATCGTGTTCGAAGGCACCCCAGACGAGCTGCGCCGCCGCGACGATGTGCGCAAAGAATGGCTAGAGGTCTGATCGGCCGAAGGCACCAACAAAAGGTATCACATGGCATCTGTCCCTTTTAGCGAATTGATGGGCTTTGATGCGGGCCGCTTGGCCCGTATCAACGATTGGCAGCACCGCTACATAGATGCGGGCCAATTTCCCGGCAGTTCGGTCTTGATCCGCCGCGGCGGCCAAGAAGTGTATTTCAACGCCGCCGGCCTGCGCGATGTGGCCGCCGCCCAGCCGTTTCAGCGCGACAGCGTTGTGCGCATTTATTCGATGACCAAGCCCATCACCTCGGTCGCCATCATGATGCTGGCCGAACGGGGGCTGTTCCATCTTGATGCCCCGGTCTCTGATTTCATTCCTGCGTTTTCGCAGATGCAGGCCTTGGTGCCCGGGGCCACCCGTATCGATCAGACCGAGCCCTGCCAAACCCCCACGCTGCACCATTTGCTGACCCATACATCAGGGCTGAGCTATCCGTTCAACCCGGGCGTATTGGCCAAGGCCATGGATGACGAAGGGATCATTTTCCGCGCCGATCAAGGCGCTTTGTCGGGGCAGGTTGCGCGCTTGGCCACGCTACCCTTGGCCTTTCGCCCCGGCACGCGCTGGGAATATTCGGTTTCAATCGATGTTCTGGGCCGCGTGGTCGAGGTTGTGTCTGGCCAAAGCTTGGCGTCGTTTTTCCACGATCATATTTTCGCGCCGCTGGGCATGACCACCACCGGGTTTTCCGTGCCAAAAGGGGCCGAAGACCGCTTTGCCGCGCTCTATACCCCCGAAGGTGGCGGCGCGTTCGAGTTAAACAATACCGCCGGCCGCAACCCGGGGCTGAAATTGGCCGATGCGCCCGAGGGCTCTATTTTCCACAATGCCACCTGCTATTCTGGCGGGGGTGGTCTGGTGGGCACGATTGATGACTATATGCGCTTTGTGGAAATGCTGCGCCAAGGGGGGCGGGCTGGCGATGCGCGGCTTTTGTCGCCTCAAACCTTGTCTTTCATGATGCGCAATCACCTGCCCGGCGATATCGCCTCTATGGGCCCACAAAGCTTTGCCGAACAACCGATGGAGGGCATGGGCTTTGGCCTGGGTGGGGCGGTGGTGCTGGAACCGGGCCGCGCGCGCTGCGCGGGCAGCGTGGGCGATTTCAGCTGGGGCGGCATGGCCTCGACCTTTTTTTGGATGGATCCGGTGCAGGATATGTCGGTAGTGTTTTTCACCCAGCTGGCGCCCAGCAGCTCTTATCCCGCGCGCCCACAGCTCAAGGCCTTGGTCCATGCAGCGCTTTGCAGCTAAATAAGGGGGGCAGCCTGCCCCCCGCCATTGGCTTATTGGCGCCTGTCCACGGTGCCCCTGAACAGGCGGTTCAGTTTGCGCATGCCGCCGATCCACCGATCATAGTTTTCGGTTTTCTTGCGCATATAGCCCAGCACCTCGGCATGGGGCAGCACCAAAAACGTTTCAGCGCGAATCGCGGCAACACAGGCCTCGGCCACGGGTTCAGGTTCCAGCATCCCATCCATGGCCGCCACCCCCTCTTCATGGCCGCGGGTCATTTCGCTGCGCACCGCTTGCGGGCACAAAACCGATACCTTAATCCCCTGATCGCCATAACTCAGCGCCAACCATTCGGCCAAGCCAACAGCGGCATGCTTTGTCACCCCATAGGGGGCCGAACCAACCTGGTTCAACAACCCCGCAGCCGAGGCCGTGTTCAACAAATATCCGCCACCGCGCGCGGCCATGCGCGGCACCAAATGCCGCGCCGCCCAAACATGGGACATCACATTGATATCCCAAATTTTTTGCCACTGATCATCGGGCACTTCCACGCCGCCAACGGTCAAGATCCCGGCATTCGAGCAGAATAAATCAATCGGCCCGATCTCTGCCTCGACCTGCGCAATCAACCCAGAAATCTGTGCCTCTACCCCCACATCCACCCCAAAGGCGATCCCCCCAATGGCGCGGGCGGTGTCCTCGGCCCCAGCCAAATTCAGATCTGCACAGATCACGGCCCGCGCCCCTTCGGCGGCAAAACGCAGCGCCAAAGCCCGGCCAATGCCGCTGGCCGCCCCCGTCACCACGATAATTTTGTCTTTCAGCTCCATGTCACCCCCCTATGTCCACATATTCGAGCCGCCGCACACCGTCAGCGCCTGCCCCGTCATATAAGCGCTGGCATCCGAGGCCAGATAGACCGCAAGCCCGGCAAAATCCTCGGGGCTGCCCAAACGGCGCAGCGGGATATCCTTGGAAATGCGGTTTTCCACCTCGGGGTTGTCCCACAATTCGCGGGCAAAATCGGTGCGCACAAGACCCGGGCAAATGGCGTTAAACCGTACCCCGCTGGGCCCGAACTCTGCCGCCAAATTGCGCACCAAACCAATCAAGGCCAGCTTCGACATGCCATATGTCCCCAGCATCACCGAGGGTTTGAATGCCCCAATCGACGAGGTAAACATCATCGATCCCGCGCCGCGCGCCACCATATCCGGCACCGCCAATTGCGCCAGCCACAGGTTGGCCTGCACATTGGCCTGCATGGTCTTTTCATAAGCGCTGTCTGGAATTTCCGATGTCACGCCATAATAGGGGTTCACCCCGGCATTGCCCACCACCACATCAATGGGCCCCAGATCCGCGCGGGTTTTCTCGATCAGCGCGCCCAGCTGCTCTTTATAGCCCACGTTACAGGCAATCCCTACCGCGCGCTTGGCCCCCACTGCATCATTGATTGCAGCCGCGGCCGCATCCAATTGATCTTGTTTGCGCGATGAAATCACCACCCGCGCGCCATGCTCGGCCAGCGCCGTGGCCATCGCCAGCCCCATCCCTTTCGAGGCGCCGGTCAATACCGCCACCTTGCCGCTCAAATCAAAAAGCCGGCTCATTTTCCCTCACTCCCCTTGCGCTTCATCTTGCTCTAAATACTCATTTTCCGCCATGTCAGCCTCCATCAGCCGGGCCTTGGGCGCGATCGCCCTGCAGCCAGCTCAGGCAGCGCGCCTGCAATCCGCGGCGGTCCAGCTTGTCGGTGGCGCCGCGCGGCAATGGCGTGTCAAACTGCCAGATATGCGCGGGTATCTTGAAGGCGGCGATATGGGTGGCCAAAAAGGCCTGCAGCGTTTGGGGTGTGGTGTGGGCACCCGGGCGCAGCTGCACGGCGGCGCCCACGATCTCGCCCAAATGCGCGTCGGGCAGGGCGAAAACGCAGGCCTCTTGCACATCGGGGTGGCGGTGCAGGGCGGCCTCGACATCAAGGCAGGCGATATTCTCGCCGCCACGGATGATGATGTTTTTCTTCCGGTCAACGATGGTCACAAACCCGTCTGCGTCGATCATGCCCAGATCGCCGGTGCGCAGCCAGCCCTCTTGCAGCACCTCGGCGGTGGCCTCGGGTTTGTTGAGATAGCAGCGCATGTTGCAGGGGCTTTTGACGGTCAATTCGCCCACCGCACCCACGGGCAGCGGTTGGCCTGCCTCGTCAAGGATGCGCAATTCCTGCACGGGCGGGTAGAGGCGCCCTGCCACATCGGGGCGCGCGGCATATTCTTGGCCCACCAGCCCAATCCCATTGGCGTTGGTTTCGGTCATGCCCCAGCCGGTGGCGGGCTTGGCCATTGGAAAAGCGCGGGTCAGCTCGGCCACTTGGGCGGGGGGGCGTTTGGCACCACCGGCCCCGATGTAATCCAGACTGTCCAGCGCCACACCCAGCCGCGTGGCGGCGTTCAGCAGATCGGCCGATTGTGTGGGCACGCCCAAAAACCGGGTGATCCCTTCGCGTTTTATCAGCGCCACGGCCTCTTCGGCATGCCATTTATGCATCATCACCAGTTTT
>RFQY01000066.1 GCA_009924775.1 Paracoccaceae bacterium
ATCAGCGACTTGCCAACCGAATTGGTGGCCGCCTTTCGCGCCACGCTGGAAGAGGTTTTGGCCGCCAACCTGATCGTGCATGTGCGCGATATCAGCCATAGCGAAACCGACGAACAGGCCAGCGACGTGCGCGATATTTTGACCTCGCTTGGGGTGAACCCAGAGGTGCCGCAAATCGAGTTGTGGAACAAGCTTGACATGCTGCCAGACGAGGCTGCCGCCGCAGCAACGGTGGCCGCGGGGCGGCTAGAGCATGTTTTTGCGGTTTCGGCATCGACGGGTGCTGGGCTGAGCGATTTTCTGGCAGATGTGGCGCTGAAGCTGGACAGCCAACGCCATGAAACCGTGCTGGATGTGCCCTATGCCGATGGGAAACGCCGGGCATGGCTGCACCAGCAGGGTGTCGTCGAAGAGGAAAACACCACAGACACCGGCTATCAGCTGCGGGTGCTATGGAGCGACCGGCAAGAAAAGCGCTACCGCGACCTGTAAAAGGCATGCGCGCAAAGGGGGGCACATGGATATTTTAAACCAAGACGCCAGTACATTGGCGCAGATGATTTCGGACAATAAGCTGGGCGTGGCCGAGCTGGCACAAGAAACGCTGGCGCAGATCGGGCGCACCAATGGCCCGGTCAATGCCATTGTGGCGGCTGTAAACGAAGACGACGTGCTGGCCGAGGCCCGCCGCATGGATGACGCGCGCGCCACGGGGCAGGGCGCAGGCCGGCTTTATGGCTTGCCGATTGCGGTGAAAGATCTGGCCAATGTGGCGGGCCTGCCCAGCACCAAAGGTTCGCCCTTGTTTCGCGATGTGGTGGCGCCTGCCGATGATATCATGGTGGCGCGGCTGCGCGCGGCGGGGGTTTTGTTTGTTGGCAAAACCAACACACCTGAATTTGGCTTGGGCAGCCACACCTTTAACCCCG
Source organism: Paracoccaceae bacterium (assembly GCA_009924775.1). Taxonomy (GTDB): domain Bacteria; phylum Pseudomonadota; class Alphaproteobacteria; order Rhodobacterales; family Rhodobacteraceae; genus CAJXSO01. The sequence goes on from RFQY01000066.1 coordinate 930, forward strand.
TCTATGGCGCCACGCACAACCCCTATGATCTTGGGCGCAGCGCAGGTGGCTCGTCGGGCGGGGCGGCGGCAGCACTGGCCTGCCGGATGCTGCCCTTGGCCGATGGGTCCGATATGATGGGCAGCCTGCGCAACCCGGCGGGTTGGAACAATGTCTACGGCATGCGCCCCAGCTGGGGGCGAATCCCGGCCGAGCCATTGGACGATGCCTTTATGCACCCCCTAGCCACGCTGGGGCCGATGGCGCGCAGCCCGCGCGATTTGGCGCTGATGTTAGAGGTGCAATCTGGCCCAGATCCGCGCCAGCCCTTTGCCCCGCCGATTGTGCCGCTGTGTTCGGCCTTGGACCGGCCTGTAAAGGGGCGGCGCATTGGCTGGCTGGCGGATTGGGGCGGTGCCTATACAATGGAGTCGGGCATTTTACCGCTGTCCGAGACCGCGTTGAAAACCTTTGGCGATTTGGGTGTCACGGTAGAACCCGTGGCGCCGCCGATGCCCGCCGAGGCGCTGTGGGAGGCATGGGTGGGCTTGCGTGCTTTTGCCAATGTGGAACGGTTGGGCCCGCTTTATGCAGACCCGGCCAAACGCGCACAGCTTAAAGACAGCGCAATTTGGGAGGTCGAACAGGGCTTGGCCCTAAGCGGGCAAGAGATCCAGCGCCTGTCGTTGATCCGCTCAGATTGGTTCCGCCGGGCCGCGGCCTTGTTTGCCGATTACGACGCGCTGGTGTTGCCATCGGCGCAAATGTGGCCCTTCGCGGTGGAAACCACCTATCCCACCGCAGTGTCTGGCACAGCCATGGACACCTATCACCGCTGGATGGAGGTGGTGGTGCCCGTCAGCCTGATTGGCCTGCCTTGCGTGAACGTGCCCGCTGGGTTTGGCGCCCAAGGTCTGCCGGCGGGGCTGCAAATTTTTGGCCGCTACGGCGACGATCTGGGCGTGTTGCAATTGGCCCATGCCTATCATCAGGCAACAGATTGGCCAAATGCGCGCCCGCCTGCGTGCGCCAAGGCTTGATTTAAGCGCGGTTTCGCGTTTGCATAGTGCCAGCCGTATTGGTTTGGGAGGGCACAATATGCGCGATATCACAGGGCCTGCGCCCGAATTGGGCGTGCCGCCCCTTGGGCCAATCAGCTTTGCCATGCTTGGCCAAGCCTTGCGCGCGGCGCTGGCCGATATGCGCCGCGCCCCCGGGTTTGCGATTGCTTTTGCCAGCGTCTATGTGGCCATCGGGCTGGCCTTTGCGGCGGTCACTTGGGCCACGGGCAAAACCTATTGGCTGGTGTTTGCCGCTGTGGGCTTTCCGCTGTTCGGCCCATTTGCGGCAGTCGGGCTCTACGAGGTTAGCCGCAGGCTGGCGCGGGGGCGGCCCTTGGATATGTATCAAATTTTTGGGGTGATCTGGGGCCAAAGCAAGCGGCAGCTGCCCTCGATCTGCGCCATCGTATTGTTCATGTTTTTGTTTTGGTTCTTTCTGGCCCATATGATTTTCGCGCTATTCTTGGGCTTTTCCACCATGACCAACGTGTCCAGTTCATTTGTGGTATATACCACGCCGCAGGGGCTGATGATGCTGGGGGTGGGCAGCGTGGTGGGCGCAGGTTTCGCGCTGCTGCTTTATATGATCACGGTGATATCACTGCCGCTGCTGCTGGACCGCGAGGTTGATTTCGTAACCGCCATGATCACCAGTTTTCAAACTGTTCTGGCCAGTCCAGCCCCGATGCTGGCATGGGGGGCGTTGATTGGTGGCGCCACGTTTTTGGCCCTGCTGCCCGCGTTTTTGGGCCTGTTTTTCGTGCTGCCGCTGTTTGGGCATGCCACATGGCATCTTTATGATTTGGCGGTAAGGGCCGGGCGCGCGGCCGAGGCCGAGGCTGATGCCCATGCTGGGGCCATCAGCGGCGCGCCCAATGGGCCTATAGCGGGCGTATCTTCAGCGCGATGATGCGGTTGCCCACGCGCTCGCGCACCTCGAAACGGAACCCGTGAAAGGAAAACACTTGCCCCGGTTCGGGGATCATCTGTGCCTCGTGAATAACCAAGCCTGCGACGGTGTTGGCCTCGTCATCGGGCAGGGCCCAATCCATGGCGCGGTTGACATCGCGAATGGTCATGGCGCCATCGATCAGGAATTGCCCGTCTTTGGTTTTCTTTACCGGGTGGTCGGCGGCGGGGTCGAATTCATCGGTAATCTCGCCCACGATTTCTTCTAAGATATCTTCCAGGGTAATCAGCCCCTCAAGGCTGCCATATTCATCGACCACCAGTGCAAAATGGGTGCGCCGACGCAAGAATTGGCGCATCTGATCGTCCAGCGTGGTGGTATCTGGAATGAAGTAAGGCTTCATCGCCACGCTGGAAATATCAAAATCTTTCAGGCCGTTGGGGCTGGCTTCGGGGCCAAACATCAGTTTGTACATCCCGCGCAACAGGTCTTTGGCATGAACCACGCCGATAATATTGTCGGGGTCGTTGCGGTAGACAGGCAGGCGGGTATGGGGGCTGTCTAGGCATTGGCGCAACAGCTCTTCTGGGTCGGTATCGGCATTCAACATTTCGATCTGCGAGCGATGCAGCATGATTTCTTCAACCGCCCGCTCGCCCAGATCAAGCGCGCCCAAAATACGGTCGCGATCTTCTTTTTCCACCACGCCTTCGGAATGACCAAGATAAAGCGCGCCGGCGATTTCCTCGCGTACCGCCAGAATATGGCTGTCGGGGTCGGCGCGCACGCCAAACAGCGCCAGCACCGCCCGCACCAGCACACGCACCGCGCTGACCACAGGCGAAAACACCGTGATCACCAGCCGGATCACCGGCGCCACGCGCGCGGCTGCCGCCTCGGCGTTGGTGATGGCATAGGTTTTGGGCAGCACCTCGGCGAAGATCAGCACAAGCAATGTCATCACCAGCGTGGCCAGCGCCACGCCAGATTCGCCAAACGCCCGCGTAAACAGCGCCGTGGCCAACGAGGTGGCCAAGATATTGACCAAGTTATTGCCCAGCAAAACCGAGCCGATCAGCCGCTCGTTATCTTCGGTAATAGCCAGCGCTTTTTGCGCCCCGGTCGAGCCTTTGTCTGCCTGCGCCCGCAGCTTTCCGCGGCTGGCCGCCGTCAATGCGGTTTCCGAGCCTGAAAAGAAGCCCGACAACACCAGCAAAAACAAAATTGACCCCGCCGTTATCCAAAACGCGGCATCGGTGAATGGCGATGAAATTTCGGTCATACTGGCCCCAGCTTTTGCATAGCCATCTTATGGGGGCTGGGCGCGCACCATTCAAGGGCAGGTTCTGCGAATGGCGCGGGCAATGGTGCGGGCGCCACAGCGTTTAGGGCTGTGACAGGGGGTGGTGCTGCAAAACCAGATCGCGCAGGCGTTCTTCTAAGACATGGGTGTAAATTTCGGTCGTGGCTACATCGGCATGGCCCAAGAGCGTTTGAATGGCGCGCAAATCGGCGCCATTGGCCAAAAGATGGGTGGCAAAGGCATGGCGCAGCGTATGCGGGGTTACCTTTGCGGGGGGCACGCCGGCGGCCACGGCGATGTCTTTGATCAGCCCGTAAAAGCGATGGCGCGTCAGATGCCCAAGTTTGCCGCTGGAGGCGAACAAATACCGCGAGGGCGTGGCGCCGGTTTGCGCCGCTTTGGCCGCGTTTTCGGCATCGACATGCGCCACCCACGCCGCCAGCGCCTGCCCGGCAGGCGGCGACAGGGGCACCATGCGCTCTTTGCCGCCCTTGCCGCGCACCAATACCACCCGCGGATCGCCCCGCGCGGCGGAAAGCGGCAGCGAGACCAATTCGCTGACGCGCATCCCGGTGGCATAAAGCACCTCGATCAGGCAGGTGTTGCGCAGCCGGTCGGTTTGGGTGCGCCCGGTGTGGCGCGCAGCCTCTAGCAGGCGGGAAACTTCGTCTTGGCCCAAGGTTTTGGGCAGGCGTTTCGGGCGCCCGGGCCCGTCGATCTGGATGGCAGGATTGTCGGCGCGCCAGCCCTCGTCCACCGCGAAACGAAACAATTGCTTGATCGCCGACAAGCGGCGCGCGCGGGTGCTGGTGGCCAGCCCCTGGGCCTGACACTGCAGCAAATAGCCTTCGATATCGTCGCGTTGTGCACTGCTGAAACTGGCCTTGGGGGCCAGATAGGCGGCAAAATCCAACAGGTCGCGGCCATAGGCCAACTGGGTGTTGGTGGCGGCGCCCTGTTCGGCGGCGGCTGCATCAAGATAGGTCGATATCCACCTGTGATCGTTCATTTTTACCCCCTGTAGCGCAGCAGCGCCAGTTGCAGGGCAGCGCGGCGGGCGGTATCTTCTAACCCCAAGGCGCGCAGCGTCGACAGGGCCGGTGCCAGCGCGTTTAAATCCCCCTCGGCGGCCTGTTCATAAAGCGCCATGGCGCGCAAAATTGTCTCGCCCAGTTGGTTCTGCGCCAGCAGCGCGGCCAGATCTGCCGGTGGGGTGGCACTGGAAAAGCCCAAGGTGATGGCCACGCGCAGCGGGTCGGCCTGCGGGGTTTGGGGCAAGCCGCGTGCAAGGCTGGTTTCAAATTGCCGCTTTGGGTAGCGCGCCCCATAGGCCTGTGCCGCGGTTTCATAATCGGGGCTGACCAAGGCGATATCATAGGCCAATGCGGCCGCTTTTTCGGGCAAGGGCAGGCGCATCAGTTCGGCGCCATACCCTTCGGCAAAGGGCACCTCTAGGCGCGCTGCGCGCATGGCGGCCCATGCTTTGGGCAGATAGCGCGCCACGGCGCCCGGATCGCCGGCGCGCATGGCGGTATCGAATCGTTGGATCGCCTCGACCCGGTCCCAAATGCCGCCCGAGGCCGCAGGCAGCCGTTCGGTGTAAATGCCCAAGAGCCGGTTAAAGGGCAGCGCGCCGGTGCGCGCCAGCCGTTCTGCCGCCGCCAGTTCGGCCTTCCAGCCTGCGGTGGCGCGCAGGTCAGACATGGCAAAAGCCAAGGGCAGGGTGGCGGTTGGCAATGGTTCGCCCGCGGCCTCGTAGAGGCGAAACAACAGCGGGCTTGGGCGCACCGGCGGCAGGGGCAATACCTCGCCCTCGTAAAGCTCGGGGTCCAGAAAATGGGCCACCAGCGCCTCTTCCGTGCCACCCAAGAACCCCAAAACCCGCGCGGTATCAAATGTCAGCGCTGCGCCGGGCCAATCGCCCCCGCGGGCCAAACAGTAAATTCGCGCGGCGTAGCTGGGCGACAGGTGCGGCGCGGCGCGCAAGGCTGCGCAGGCGCGGTCTTCGTCGCCGGTTAGCAGCGTGGCATCGAACCAGCGCTTGAACAACCGCGGCGTGCCCGCGCCCGCGCGTTCAAGCAGGGCTTGGGCGGCGTCCACCGCCCCCAGCCGCATCAGCGCATCAATGCGCGCCTGCAGCAGCGGGGCATCGGGGCCGGCATCAAAGGGGGCATTGGCCTCGGCCATCAGCAGCGTAAACAGCAGCGCCTGCATGGCGGGCAAGCGATCGACCTTGCGCTCGACGATCAGCTGCACCAAGCGCGCCGCTGGGCTGGCCTGCCACAAGCTTTGCGGCAAGCCGGTCACTTGGCTGGGCAATAGCCCCACAGCATCTAGGCGTGGCTGGCCCAATGTGGTCACGGTAACCTGTGGTCGGCCAATGGTGCTGGCGACGGGGGGTTCGGCCGGTTGCGGGGCAGTGGGCTGCGGGGTGGCGCGGATAACGGGCATATCCACCGCAGGCGGGCGCAGCCAATCGATGGCGGAAAGCGGCGCGCCTTGGGCCTGACCCTGCAGCGGGACCAGCCCCACCAAAAACAGGATCAGCGCCCCGCTATAGCGCATCCAGCGTTACCTTTTGGCGAATTTGCTCGGATTGGGGCGAGAAATCGGCGCCCAAAAAAGGCCCGACATAGGCGTAAACAATCAAGGCAACCGCGCCCAAAACGCAGAGAATAAAGAGATATTTTAGTAATCTGCCCATCTTGCCTGCCTGCTTACTTGATTTTCCCAAGTTATAACTGGCATTTCACGCAAGATCACGCCATTCAGTCAAGAAAGTTGAAAAATGGCGCCAAGGCGCCGATACGGGCTGATGATGGGCTGGAACGTAAAGAAAACCATTGTGATGGTCGGTATGATGGGGGCCGGCAAAACCGCCGTGGGGCGCGCATTGGCCGCGCGTCTGGGGGTGGCGTTTATCGATTCGGACGCCGAGATTGAATTGGCCGCCAATGCCAGCATCGCCGAGATTTTCCAGCGCGATGGCGAGGCGTTTTTTCGCGCCAAGGAAACCCAAGTGATCGAGCGGCTGCTGGGCGGCGAAAGCGGTATTTTATCCACCGGGGGCGGGGCGTTTATGCAGCCTGCCAATCGGCAGATGATCAGCGCGCAGGGGGTTTCGGTGTGGCTGGATGCGCCTTTGTCCCTGCTGTGGCAGCGCGTGCGCCACAAAGATACCCGCCCGCTGCTGCGCACCCCCGACCCGCACGCCACGCTGGCCGAGATGTTCGAGCTGCGGGTGCCTGTATATGCCTTGGCCAATCTGCGGGTGCCGGTGCTGGCGCGCTATTCAATCGAGGATACGGTTGATGCGGTGATCGAGCTGTTGCAAACCCGCCCCGATGTATTGGCAAAGGAGTAGCCAAAGTGGAAACCGTGCATGTGGCCCTGCCGGGGCGCGACTATGATGTTCACATCGGCACCGGGCTATTGGCGCAGGCGGGGGCGCTGATTGCGCCGCTGCTGCAGCGCCCGCGCGTGGCGGTGATTAGCGATGAAACCGTGGCGGCGCTGCATTTGGACACGCTGCAGGCCGGGTTGCACGCGGCTGGCATCGAGATGGTTGCGCTGCGCTTGCCCGCGGGCGAGGGCACCAAAAGCTGGCCCTATCTGACCCAAGCCGTGGAATGGTTGCTCGACCAGCGGGTCGAGCGGCGCGATGTTGTGGTGGCTTTGGGTGGCGGTGTTATCGGCGATTTGGTGGGCTTTGCCGCCGCAATCTTGCGCCGGGGCGTGCGATTTGTGCAAATTCCAACCAGCCTGTTGGCGCAGGTTGACAGCTCGGTCGGGGGGAAAACGGGCATCAATACGCGCCATGGCAAAAACCTTGTGGGCGCGTTTCACCAGCCTGCGCTGGTGCTGGCTGATACCGGGGTGCTGTCCAGCTTGGGCCTGCGCGATTATCTGGCGGGCTATGGCGAGGTGGTCAAATATGGCCTGCTTGGCGATGCCGGGTTTTTTGATTGGCTTGAAACCCACGGGCCAAAGGCCGCGGCGGGCGATATGGTGGCGCGCATTTTTGCCGTGCGCCGGTCGGTGGAAATGAAGGCGCGGATCGTCGAGGCCGATGAAACCGAACAGGGCGAGCGCGCGCTGTTGAACCTTGGGCACACGTTTTGCCACGCCTTCGAGGCGGCCACAGCCTATGACGGGGCGCGGCTGCTGCATGGCGAGGGGGTTGCCATTGGCTGCGCCTTGGCGTTCGAGCTGTCGGCGCGTTTGGGCCTGTGCAGCCAAGAAGAGCCCAGCCGCGTGCGTGCGCATTTGCGTGCCATGGGAATGAAGGTGGATTTGGCCGATATTCCCGGCGATCTGCCCGATGCTGCGGCGCTGCTGGCGTTGATGGGGCAAGACAAAAAGGTGATCGATGGCAAGCTGCGCTTCATTTTGGCGCGCGGTATCGGGCAGGCCTTTGTTACATCAGACGTGCCGCCGCAGGCGGTGGTGCAGTTGCTGGATGAGGCGCTGCAAGACAAGGCGCGCCGCTAAAGAAAAGGCCGGGAATTTCCCGGCCTTTAATGTTTTTCAATGTCTTATGTGGCAATGCTGATGTTATGCGAGCTTGATCAAAGCGTGGCGCTTTTTGCCTGCCGACAATTTCACCGGCTGGTCGAACGCGCCCGCATCCAGCATCAGACCGGCATCGGTCAGCGGCGCATCGTTCAGCCGTGCACCATTTTCGGCAATCAGGCGTTTGGCGTCTTTGCCCGATTTGGCCAAGCCCGTGCGCACCACCAGCTGCACCACGGAAATGCCATTGGCCACCTCATCGGGGCTTAGCACCAAGGTGGGCAGTTCATCGCCCATACCCCCCCGCTCGAACACTTCGCGGGCGGTGGCCTGTGCGGCCGCGGCCGCCGCGGCCCCGTGGCAAAGGGTGGTTACGGCATCGGCCAGCACCACCTTGGCCTCGTTGATCTCGGATCCTTGAAGCGCGCCCAAACGGTTGCATTCCTCGATGTCGATTTCGGTGTAAAGCTTTAGAAAACGGCCAACATCGGCATCGGTGGTGTTGCGCCAAAACTGCCAAAACTCGTAGGGGCTGCGCATATCGGCGTTCAGCCACACGGCGCCATCGGCGGTTTTGCCCATTTTCTTGCCATCGCTTGTGGTCAGCAAAGGCGAGGTCAGGCCGTAAATTTCATGGTCCAGCACCCGGCGGGTGAGATCGATACCGTTTACGATATTGCCCCACTGATCCGAGCCGCCCATTTGCAGCAAGCACCCGTAGCGGCGGTTCAGTTCCAAAAAGTCGTAAGCCTGCAAAATCATGTAGTTGAATTCAAGAAACGACAGCGATTGTTCGCGGTCCAGCCGCGACTTGACCGATTCAAACGACAGCATGCGGTTCACGCTGAAATGGCGCCCGATATCGCGCAAAAATTCCAGATAGTTCAGCCCGTCCAGCCACTCGGCGTTATTCAGCATCAAGGCGCCGGTCGGGCCCTCGCCGTAATCGATGTATTTGGCGAAAACCTGCTTGATTCCATCGATATTGTCGTCGATTTGGGCCGCGGTCAGCAAAGGGCGCTCGTCTGCCCGAAACGAGGGGTCGCCCACCTTGGTGGTGCCGCCGCCCATCAAGGTGATCGGCTTGTGCCCGGTCTTTTGCAGCCAGCGCAACATCATGATTTGAATAAGCGATCCCACGTGCAAGGATTTGGCCGTGGCGTCAAAACCGATATAGGCAGGGACCACCGAGGTGCTAAACGCCTCGTCCAAGCCCTGATAATCGGTGCAGTCGGCCAAAAAGCCGCGTTCGATCATCACGCGCATGAAGTCAGATTTCGGGTGGTAGGTCATCTGTCTTGTCCCCTTGTGGATTGCGGGGCATGTATAGGCAGCGAATTGGCAAAGGAAAAGGCCATGTTGAAGGCAGGTGCGCTACAGGCGCTGGGGGCGATGTCGGGAACCTCGCTTGATGGGGTGGATGCGGCGGTGCTGGATACCGATGGCATCACCATCTTTGGCTTTGGGCCCAGCGCCTACAGGCCCTATAGCCCCGAGGAACAGGCCGTTTTGCGCGCAGCACTGGGGGCGTGGCCGGGCGATGATGGCGTGGCCAATGCCGCAAAAATCATCGAGGCGGCCCATCTGCAGGTACTGGCGGGTTTCGAGGGCATCGATCTGGTGGGGTTTCATGGCCAAACCTTGGCCCATGATCCGGCCAACCGGCGCACCCATCAGGCAGGGGATGGCGCGGCGCTGGCGCGGGGCTTGGGCCTGCCTGTTGTGTGGGATTTTCGCAGCAATGACGTGGCCTTGGGCGGGCAGGGCGCGCCCTTGGCGCCGTTTTTCCATTTTGCCTGCGCGCAATGGATGGGGGCCAAGGCGCCGGTGGCGTTTTTGAATTTGGGCGGTGTGGGTAACCTGACATGGGTCAACCCCGCCTGCACAGCCCCCGAGGCCCAAGGCGCGCTGCTGGCCTTTGATACAGGCCCCGCCAACGCGCCCATAAATGACTGGGTGATGCGCTGTTCGGGCGCACCCTATGACAAAGATGGCGCCTTGGCCGCCCAAGGGCGCGTGGCCGATGGGCTGCTGGAGCGGTTTTTGGCAGAGCCCTATTTCCAGCGCATGCCCCCTAAATCGCTAGATCGTGACAGTTTCGCCACGGCTGCGGCGTGGGTGCATGGGCTAAGCCCCGTGGATGGCGCGGCCACCTTAACCGCCATGGCCGCCGCTGGCGTGATGCAGGCCATGGCCCATTGCCCCGAGCCGCCGGTTGAAATGCTGGTGACAGGCGGCGGGCGCCATAACCCGGTGCTGATGGGGATGCTGCAGGCGGGGCTGGATTGCCCGGTGCGCCCGGTCGAGGCCGTTGGTTTGGACGGCGATATGCTAGAGGCGCAGGCCTTTGCCTATCTGGCGGTCCGGGTGGCGCGGGGGCTGCCTACGTCTTGTGCCAGCACAACGGGGGTGGGTGCGGCTGTTGGTGGCGGTGTGCTGAGTTATCCGGCATACTAGGCCCGACTCTGTGCCGGATGGGCGGGGCGAGATATGGAACAAGCAGGTCATGCACGTAAAAAGTGACACACAGGTTTTGGTTTCGCGGGTGATCCCGGTAGAGCCGTTTGATCTGGTGATTTTCGGCGGCACCGGCGATTTGGCGCAGCGCAAGATTTTGCCGGCCCTGTATCGGCGGTTTCGGGCGGGGCAAATTCCGCAAGGGGCGCGGGTGATCGGCGCGGCCCGCGCGGTGATGGACCACGTGGGTTGGTGCCAGTTTGTCAGTGACGCGCTGGATGAGTATTTGGGGCAAGATGAACAAGAGGCGCGCGCCGGGTTTTTGGCGATGCTGGAATATGTGACGCTGGATGCCTTGGGCGACGAGGGCTGGGCAGATCTGGCAGGCCGCTTGGGCGCGGGGCGGGTGCGGGCGTTTTATTTTTCGGTGGCGCCGCGGCTTTTTGCGCCCTTGGCCGAGCGCTTGCATCGCTTTGGCATGGCCACGGCTGAATGTCGGTTGGTGGTGGAAAAGCCCTTTGGCCGCGATTTGGCCAGTGCGCGCAGTTTGAACCATGATCTGGCGCAGCATTTTGACGAGGGCCAGATTTACCGGATCGACCATTATCTGGGTAAGGAAACCGTTCAAAACCTGATGGCCATTCGGTTTGGAAATATGTTGTTTGAGCCGCTTTGGAACAGCCAATATGTGGATCATATCCAGATTACTGTGGCTGAAACCGTAGGGGTTGAGGGGCGGGGCGAATATTACGACCGCGCGGGCGCGATGCGCGATATGGTGCAAAACCATTTGATGCAGCTTTTGTGCCTGATCGCGATGGAGCCGCCGGCGAAGTTTGAGCCCGATGCGGTGCGTGATGAGAAGCTGAAGGTGATCCGCGCCTTGGACCCGGTATTGGCAAAAGATGTGGTGCGGGGCCAATATCGGGCGGCGGGGGCGCGGCCCAGTTATACCGAACATGTGGGCAATGCGGGCTCGGACACGGAAAGTTTTGTGGCGTTGCGTGCGCGTATCAGCAATTGGCGGTGGGCGGGCACGCCGTTTTATTTGCGCACAGGAAAGCGGTTGCAGGCGCGCGCCAGCGAAATTGCGGTGGTGTTCAAGGAAACGCCGCATTCGATTTTTGGCCCCGAGGCGGGGCGCCATCGCAATGTGTTGTCGATCCGCTTGCAACCCAATGAAGGTATCGATCTGGGGGTGACGATCAAGGAGCCGGGGCCGGGGGGGATGCGGCTGGTTGATGTGCCGTTGGATATGACCTTTGCACAGGCTTTGGGGGCCGATGGGCACGCGGTTGCGGATGCCTATGAGCGGTTGATCATGGATGTGATCCGGGGCAATCAAACGCTGTTCATGCGCGGCGACGAGGTAGAGGCGGCCTGGGCCTGGACTGACCCGATCATTGCGCAATGGGAGCAGGCAGAGCATCGGGTGGAAGAGTACGACACTGGCTCGGCCGGGCCAGAGGGCGCGCATGCGTTGATTGCGCGCGATGGCCGGGCGTGGCGGGAGATACGCGCATGAGGCTGCAAACCTATCCAGACCGTGATATGCTGGCCATCGATCTGGCCAACCGCATGGCGGGCGAGCTGGCGGCGGCCTTGATGCATCAAGAGCGGGCCACGTTGATTGTGCCGGGGGGCAGCACGCCCGGGCCTGTTTTCGACGCTTTATGCGCGGCCGATATCGATTGGGCGCGGGTTGATGTTTTGCTGAGCGACGAGCGGTGGGTGCCAGAAAGCGACCCGGCCTCGAATGCGGCGATGCTGCGCCGGCGGCTGTTGGTCAACCGGGCGGCAGAGGCGCGCTTTTTACCCTTTTATCAGGCGGATGTGGCAATTGACCATGCGGCGGCGGTTTTGGCCACGCAGATTGCGCCGCTTTTGCCCGCCAGCGTGGTTTTGTTGGGCATGGGGGCCGATATGCATGTGGCCAGCCTATTCCCGCATGGCGATAAACTGCGCTTGGGCTTGGATGCCCAGGCGCCTGTTGTGTTGGAAATGCGCGTGCCGGGGGCGGCGCAGCCGCGTGTAACCTTGTCTGCGCCGGTATTGTCAGGGGGGATTGTGGTGCATTTGTTGATAACCGGGGCTGAAAAGCGCGCGGCGCTGGAGCGCGCGCAGCACCTGCCGCCCGAAGAGGCGCCAGTGGCGGCTGTTTTAGACGGGGCGGTGGTGCATTGGGCACAGTAGCGGCGGCGTGGGAGCGCCTGCAGCACCTGGGCCAGGGTGCGCGGGGCGATAGTATTGCGGCCTTGTTTGCCGATGAAACCCGCTTTGCGCGGTTTTCGTTGCAGGCCGATGGGTTGTTGTTTGATTATTCCAAGACCTTGCTGGATGACGCCCGGCGCGCGGCCTTGCTGGGCTTGGTGCAAGCCGCGGGGCTGGAACAGCGGCGCGATGCATTGTTTGCGGGCGTGCGGGTGAATGAAACCGAAAGCCGCCCGGCGCTGCACATGGCGTGGCGTGCCGGTGCGCAAGGGCAATTTGCCATCGATGGCCAAGATATCATGGGCCCGTTGCATGCCACAGATGCGCGGCTGATGGCCTTTGCCGAGGCTGTGCGCGCGGGCCATGCGCAAGGGGCGGGGGGCGCTATTTGCGATGTGGTGAATATTGGCATCGGCGGGTCAGATCTGGGGCCTGCGATGGCGGTGGCGGCCTTGGGGCCCTATGCAGATGGGCCGCGGTGCCATTTTGTATCGAATGTCGATGGGGCGCATTTGCACGATAGTTTGGCCGGGCTTGACCCACGGCGCACCTTGGTGATCGTGGCCTCGAAAACCTTTGACACCTTGGAAACCATGACCAATGCCGCCAGCGCGCGGGCGTGGATGCAGGCGGGGGGGGGCGATTTGGCGGCACAATTCGTGGCGATCAGTTCCGCCGCGCAACGTGCCCTAGATTTTGGGCTGCGCGCCGATCAGGTGTTTGGTTTTGCCGATTGGGTTGGGGGGCGATATTCGGTTTGGGGGCCCATTGGCTTGCCAGTCATGCTGGCGATTGGGGCGGAAAATTTTGCCCAAATGCGGGCGGGCGGTGCGGCGATGGACCGGCATTTTTGCACCCG
>RFQY01000067.1 GCA_009924775.1 Paracoccaceae bacterium
CAGGCTTTGTCGGGGCGGGCGAATGGGGCGCAGGTGGCGGGCAATGGCATGCCGGCGCAGGGCTGGGGCTGCGCTATGACACCTCGCTTGGGCCCATTCGGCTGGATCTGGCAGGCCCGGTTCGTGGCACCACCGGCGATGGGCTGCAGTTTTACATCGGCATAGGGCAGGCATTTTGATGCGCCGCGCCCTGACCCATACCGCCTTGGCCTGCAGTGTTGCGCTGGCAACTGCGCTGCCGGTGGATCTGACCGCACAAACACCCCAAAGCACCAACACCGCCACCGCCACCACCACCCGCGAGCGCGGGATTTTACAAGCTTTCATCGAAGATCGCCTGTCAGATGCCGGGCGGCAGGTGGAAATCGAGGGGTTTCGCGGTGCGCTTAGCGGGCGCGCCGAAATCGACCTGCTGCGCATCAGCGATGCTGCGGGTCCATGGTTGCAAATGCAAGGCGTCGTGCTGGATTGGAACCGCGCCGCGCTGATCGCGGGGCGGTTGGACATAGCCGAGTTTTCGGCGCAAAGCGTGGCGCTTAGCCGGGCGCCGCAAACGGGCCATGCGCTGGACAATACCGCCGCCCGCGCGCCCTTTGCCCTGCCAGAACTGCCTGTTGCGCTGCAAATCGCACAGCTCAGGATCGATGCATTGGAACTGGGCGCAGATCTGGCAGGCCAAGAGGTGCTGTTGGCCGTAGAGGGCGCTGCGCAATTGGCCGCGGGCGCCGGGCAAAGCCGCCTATCGCTGACCCGGCTGGCGGGGCCAAGGGGCCAGTTTGTTATCAAAGCAGGCTATAGCAACGAAACCCGGCGTTTGCTGTTGGATCTGGCGCTGGACGAGGCCGCAGGCGGGCTGGCCACCACCGCGCTGGCCCTGCCCGATGCCCCCAGCCTGCAGCTGTCGCTACAGGGCGAGGGGCCGATTGACAGCTTTCGCGCCGATCTTGGCGTGCGCACCGATGGCACCACCCGGTTTGGCGGGGCTTTGCACTTGCACACAGACAGCGCCGGCAACCGCAGCATTGCCGCCGATGTGAGCGGCGATTTGCGCCCGTTTTTTGCCCCGCGCCTGCATGGGTTTTTTGGCAGCAATGCCCAGCTGCAGGCCAAGGCACAGCGCCGGGCAGGGGGCGGGTTTGATCTGCAACAGCTTGATCTATCGGCGCGCGCCCTTTCGTTGCAGGCCACGGGGCAGCTGGATGGGGCATTTTGGCCCGAACGCCTGTCGCTCAACGCCCAAGTTATGGCACCCGAAGAGGCCCCGATCGCGTTGCCATTCGCGCAGCCCGGCACCCAGTTGGGCCGCGCAAGCCTGACGCTGGACTATGACCGCGCCACCGGTGACAGCTGGCGCGCCGATGCGCAGCTGCGCGCCCTGCAACGGCCCAAATGGGGTGTCGATACGGTGCAGCTGCGGGCCAATGGCCGCTTGGGCCGCGGCAAGCTGGGCGGCACTTTGGCCCTGACCGCCGATGGGCTGCACGCGCCAGACCCGGGGCTGGCACAGGCCTTGGGGGCTGATCTATCGGCGCGGCTGGTCTTTTTCACCCAGTCAGACGGTGGGGTGGCGCTGCGCAATATCATGATGCAGGCAGGTGATGCTGCCCTGCGCGGGCAGGCCAATATTGCGCCCCTTAGCGCCAGTGCGGGCACCGATATTGGCTTTTCGGGCCAGTCCGTGCTGGGCGATCTGTCGCGTTTTGCCACCCTGCTGGCCCGCCCCTTGGCCGGGGCTGCAGAGCTGGCCATCAAGGGCCAGCTAAACCCGCTGACCGGGGCAGGCGAAATCATCCTAGATGGCCAAACGCAGGCGCTGCAAACCGGCCAAGCGCAGCTGGATGGCTTGCTGGCCGATGGCCCCGCCACACTGCGGCTGGATGTGGCCCGCGATACGGGCGGCACCGATCTGCGCGGGCTAAGCCTGCGCAGCAGCACTGGCCAAATGCAGGCCAGCGGTGCGCTGGCCCCCGATGGCGCTGGCCGCTTACAGCTCGCCGCAGATGTCGCCGATTTCGGGCGCATCGACCCACGCCTTAGCGGGCCTGCACGCCTGACGCTAAGCGCAGATGGCAACGCCGAGATTTGGGGCTTTAGCGGGCAGGCCACGCTGGCAGGCGATACAACCCTGCGCCTGCGCGGCCAGCTTGCCCAGCCCCGCGGCAGCCTGACCACCGATACCACAGCACAGCTTAGCGCCCCCAATCTGGCCGTCTTTGCGGCGCTGGCGGGCCGCCCGCTGCGCGGCGCGGCCCATGGCACGGCCCAGCTGACCGGCAGTTTCGCCAGCGGCGCGCTGGCCCTGCAGCTGAAAGCGGATACCCTGGATCTGGCGGTGGGGCTGCCAATGATCGACAGCCAATTGACCGGCCAAGGCAGCGTGGCGCTAAATGCCAGCATCACCCCCGCCGGCCAAGCGCGGCTGGGCACCTTGCGCGTGAAGACCGCGCAGATGCAGGCCGAAATAACCACCCCCCAAAGCGCGGACACGGTGCAAGCCCGGCTAGAGCTGAAAGACGGCAGCTTTTTGGCCCCAGAATTGGCAGGCGCGCTTGCCGTGACCGGCAGCGCAACACCACACCCCTTGGGCCAATGGACCATCACCGCCAAAGCCCGCGCCCGCGCAGGCACAGCCGTGCAGATGCAAGGCCGCGTCGCTGCAGATTTCAGCACCGCCAGCTTGCAGCTGCAGGGCCAAGCGCCGCTGGGGCTGGTCAATGCACGTATCCGCCCCCGCAGCATAAGCGGCATGGCGCAATATGATCTGCGCCTCGAGGGGCCGGTGCGCCTGAGCTCGGTTGCGGGAACGGTGCGCACCACGGGCGCGCGCCTGTCCTTGCCGCAACTGGGCCAACCGCTGGGCGATATCGATGCCCAGATCACCTTGCAGCGCGGGCAGGCACAGCTGGCGGTGCAGGGGGCTTTGGGCAATGGCGGCACGCTGGCGCTTGGCGGGCAGCTGGGCATGATGGCACCCTATGATGCAGATCTGCGGCTGAGCTTGGCGCAAGCGGTGTTCCGTGACCCTGCGCTTTACCAAACGGTGGTGGATGGCACGCTGGCGCTGCGTGGGCCCTTGGCGGGCGGCGCTGTGCTGGGCGGCCAGCTGGAATTGGGGCAAACAGATGTGTTTATCGCAGCCAATAGCGGCCCCAGCTTTGGCAGCCTGCCCGGGCTGGTGCATGTAAACACCCCATCCGAGGTTGCCCGCACCCGCAATTGGGCGGGCCTGAGCAACGCCGCGCGCGCCGATACAGTTGGCCCCATTTACCGCGTTGACATGCAAATTAGCGCGCCAGCCCGCATTTTCGTGCGCGGCCGTGGCCTAGATGCCGAGCTGGGTGGCCAAGTGCGGCTGCAGGGGCAAAGCGATGCGATCGTGCCACAGGGCAGCTTTCAGCTGATCCGCGGGCGGCTGGATGTGCTGGGCCGACGGCTGACACTGACCGAGGGCAGTTTGAACCTGCAGGGCAGTTTCGACCCCACCATCCGCTTTGCCGCCACCAGCCAAACCGAAGATACCAGCATCACGCTGGCCTTGCAGGGGGTGGCCACAAAACCGGAACTGCAGCTTAGCGCCGCCCCAGAACTGCCCCAAGACGAGATTTTGGCCCGCCTGCTATTTGGGCGAAACGTGGCGCAAATCTCGCCCCTTCAGGCGGTGCGGCTGGCGGCAGCTTTGCGCACCCTGTCGGGGGGCGGCGATGGCTTGGCCGGCAATCTGCGGCGGGAATTGGCGCTGGATGATTTCGACGTCAGCACAACAACCGATGGCCAAGTCGAGGCACGCGCAGGCAAATATCTGTCTGATCAGCTATATTCCGATGTTATCTTGCGGGGCGCGGGTGAAACCGAGGTGCAGCTAAACCTGCAACTTAGCCCCGATGTTACCTTGCGGGGGCGGGTGGATTCGCGCGGGGATACCGGCATTGGCCTGCATTTTGAAAAAGATTACTAAGTTAAAATAGCCCTTAAGCCGCCCCACCAAGGGCCACAGCGGCGCGGGCGATCACCAATTCTTCGTTGGTTGGAATACGCAAGACCCGCACCCGGCTGAGCGGGGTACTAATAACCGTTGCGTCGGCTTGGTTGGCGGCGGCGTCCAGCTCGATCCCGATCCAGCCCATGCCAGCACAGGTGCGCGCGCGAATTTCGGCCGCGTTCTCGCCAATGCCCCCGGTAAAGACAACCGCATCCAGCCCCTCAAGCGCAGCAGCCAAGCCACCCAATTCGCGGCGAATGCGAAAGCAAAAATAATCCACCGCCTCGCGCGCCTGCGGGGCGTCCGATGCCAAAAGGCTGCGCATGTCGTGGCTGATACCTGACAGCCCCAACAAGCCCGAGCGCCGATAAAGCAGATCAGATATCTGGGCGGCGCTCATCTGTTCTTGCTCCATCAGATACAGCAAAACACCCGGGTCCAATTGCCCCGATCGGGTGCCCATTGGCAGGCCATCAAGCGCTGAAAACCCCATAGACGAGGCCACAGACCGCCCCGCCAGCAGCGCGCACATCGAGGCCCCATTGCCCAAATGTGCCACCACCACCCGGCCTGCATGCAATGTGGGCGCCATTTGGGCCAAGGCCCCGGCGATGTAGTCGTAGCTAAGCCCGTGAAAGCCATAGCGGCGCACGCCCTTTTCGTAATATTCGCGCGGCAAGGCAAAGGTATCGTTCACAAACGGGTGGTGCCGGTGAAAGGCCGTATCAAAACAGCCAATTTGCAGCGCCTCGGGCAACAAGGCCATGGCGGCACGCACACCTGCCAGATTATGGGGCTGGTGCAGGGGCGCAAAGGGCACCAAGGCGGCCAGCGCCTGCATTTCCCGTTCACCCAGCACAACAGGCGCCACAAAGTCGCGCCCGCCATGCACGATGCGATGGCCCACAGCCACGATCTGGGCCTGCGGGAAATGCTGGATGACCTGCGCAAAGGCCGCAGCCAAGGCGCCAGCATGATCGGCGCCTTGCGCCGCGGGCAAGGCGGCATCGGATAAACTGCCGCCATCTGCGCGGCGCAGCCGCATATGCGCGGGCCCGCCAATACGCTCGACCAGCCCGGTGGCCAAGGGTTGCGGCGTCTTTTCAGCGCTAAACAGCCCAAATTTCAACGAGGAACTGCCCGCGTTCAACACCAAAATATGCGCCATGCTAGTGCCCTTTCTGCGCGGCCCGATACAGCACGGCCACGGCGCAAGACGCCAGCCGCGCCATATCGTCATTGGCGCGTGAATTCAAAATCACCGGCACCTTGGCACCCAATACCAACCCGGCGCCTTCGGCATGGCTGATATATGTCAACTGCTTGGCCAGCATGTTTCCGGCATCCAAATTGGGCACCACCAATACCTCGGCCCGCCCGGCAACCGCGCCTGCCAGCCCCTTGGTGCGCGCAGCCGCCAGATCAACGGCATTGTCCATGGCCAAAGGCCCATCAACAAACCCACCGCGGATTTGCCCACGCTCGGCCATCTTGGACAAAAGCGCCGCATCAATCGACGAGGGGATATCGGGGTTGACCGTTTCCACCGCCGATAGCACCCCCACCTTGGGCTGATCAAAGCCAATGGCGCGGGCCAGATCGATGGCATTTTGCACGATATCCACCTTGGTTTTCAGGTCCGGGGCAATGTTGATGGCGGCATCTGTGACCAACAGCGGGTGCGACAGGCCTGGCACATCCATCACAAAGACATGGGTCAACCGCACGCCGGTGCGCAGGCCATCTTGTTTGTCCAACAGCGCGCGCAGCAAGGTGTCTGTGTGCATATGCCCTTTCATCAGCGCATCGGCACGCCCTTGGTGCACCAAGCCCACGCCCGCACGGGCGGCGGCCAAATCATCGGTGGCGGCGACAATGGGTATCTCGCCCAGATCAGCGCCCAGCGCCTGCGCGGTTTGGGCAATCAGCTGCGGATCGCCCACCAGAACGGGCGCAATCAAACCATGGCGCTGCGCCAGCAATGCCCCGTTCAGCGCATGCGGTTGGTGCGGGCAAATCACTGCTGTGGCCAAGGGCGCCAAGGTTTCTGCCCGCGCCAGAAGTTTTTCGAAATGCCGATGGCGCTGCACCACAAGGCCCGGCACATCGTGGCTGGAATAGCTCAGCTTTTGCGCGGGCGGTTCAACAACCGCTTGGCCAGACACGATAAGCGCATCATCCAAGGGGCGGCGGATTTCGGTTTGCAAGGTCACCGCCCGTTCAGCGGTTGATTTCGCCGTCACCGTCATCCGCGAGATCAGCTCGTCGCCGGCATGCGCGGGCTGGTGAAAGCGCAGCGCTTGCGCACGATACACGGTGCCCGCACCGGGCAGCAAATTGCCCAAGACAGCCGAGATCAGGGCGCCCAAAAACATGCCCGGCACCTGCGCCTCGGGGGTGCCATCGCCATCGCCATCACGGTTCCATAGGTGCAAGGGGTTGTGATTGCCCGAGATATTGGCAAAAGCCAACAAATCGTCTTGGGTGCACAAACGGCGAATTTCGCGCGTATCCCCCAGCTGCAATTCATCAAAAAGCTGATTTTCCAGTTCCATTTCAGCCCTTTCTTGACCGCAATGCAGCCATAGCGCGAAAAGTTGGCATTGTCATCTGGGGCAAATTTGGCAGGTGCAGATGTCAGGCAGATGAAAACAAAGGTTTGCATCACCCGCACCTTCTGGCAGGGTCCGGCGCGAATAAACGCCACATTGGACAGCCCCCCGCTATGCGCCCCATTGCCCGCCACAACCTGCCCTTTGCCCAAAGAGGCCAACGCATTGGCCTGTTGGGTGGCTCGTTCGATCCGGCCCATGCCGGGCATGCCCATATCACCCGCGAGGCGCTGCGCCGGTTTGGGCTGGATGCGGTTTGGTGGCTGGTGACCCCGGGCAACCCACTGAAGGCGCATGGCCCTGCCCCTTTGGCCCAGCGCATGGCACAGGCCCGTCAGGTGATGCGCCACCCAAGGGTCAAAATATGCGACATCGAGCGGCATCTGCAGGCGCGCTTTACCGCCGATACGCTGCGCCACATGCAGCGCCTGTATCCGGGCGTTCATTTCTTGTGGCTGATGGGGGCCGATAATCTGGCACAGCTGCACCGCTGGCAAAACTGGCAAGATATTGTGCAGCGTGTGCCTTTGGGTGTTTTGGCACGGCCGGGTCAACAAATTTCGGGGCAGGTATCGAAAGCCGCCCAAGTTTACAGCCATGCCCGCCTGTCTGGCAATGCGGCCAAATTACTGGCGCGCCGGGGTGCGCCGGGGTGGTGTTTTGTGAACGTGCCCATGCGCGATATCTCGTCTTCGGATCTGCGCGCCAAAACCGGATGGGGCACAGCGGGCTAAGGGTTTGCCTAGGCCTAAGGCATTTATAAATTTCGCCTAAAACACCCCTTGTGCCCCGGGGGCAGGCAGAATTAGGTTGCGGGCATGAGTGTGTCTTTGTCCCGCCGTTCGCTGCTTTGCTCTGCTGCCGCTTGGGCCGGCTGCGCGGGCTTTGCCGCGGCCAACGCGCCCACAGCATCGGTACGGCCCATGCTGCGCCCGCAGCCCGCCAGCATCGCCCCCACCACCAGCACCGCACCCACGGCGCAGGCCGCGCAGATTATCGAAAACACGGCACCGCTAAAGAACGGCGTGATCGAGGGCGATTTGGTGTTGGTTGGCGGGGGCGACCCCAGCCTTGACACCGAGGGGCTGGCGCAATTGGCACGCCAAGTAAAGGCCACGGGCCTGCGTGAAATTCGTGGGAGGTTTTTGGTATGGGGCGGGGCGCTGCCCGCGATACCACAGATCGACAAGGACCAGCCCCAGCATGTGGGCTATAACCCGTCGATCAGCGGGGTGGCGCTGAATTACAACCGCGTCTTTTTTGAATGGAAACGCAGCAGCAGCGGCTATGCCATCACGATGGACGCCCGCTCGCTCAACTACCGGCCCGACGTGCAGATTGCGCGTATGGCTGTGGCCCAGCGCGACACGCCGGTATATACCTACACCCGCCGTGGCAACATAGACCACTGGACAGTGGCGCAGGGCGCCTTGGGCAATAGCGGGGGGCGCTGGCTGCCCGTGCGGCGCCCGGCGCTTTATGCCGCCGAAGTGTTTCGCACCCTCGTGCGGGCCCATGGGATTGTGCTACCCCCCGAGGCCGAAGCCAGCAGCGCCCCAAATGCCCCAACGATCTTGGCAGAATTGCGCAGCGCACCTTTGGCCGACTTGCTGCGCGAGATGCTGAAATATTCGACCAACCTCAGCGCTGAAATGATTGGTTTGGCCAGCAGTCAGGCCGATGGCACCAGCGTGCCAAACTTGGCCGCTTCGGCCAAAAAGATGAGCCGCTGGGCCGAACAGGCAGGCGGTGTTGCTGGGGTTGGGTTGGTGGATCATTCCGGGTTGGGCGATGCATCGCGCCTTAGCCCGCGGGCTTTGGTGGCGCTGCTGCAAAAAGCCCATGCAGATCAAAACCTGCGCCCGCTGATGAAGCCCTTTTTGCTGCGCGACGAAAAAGGCCGCCCCAAGCGCAACCACCCTGTGCAGGTGGCCGCGAAAACCGGCACGCTGAATTTTGTCTCTAGCCTTGCAGGCTTTGCCACCTGCCAAGGGGGGCGCGATGTGGTGTTTGCGATCTTTGCAGCCAATACCCAAAGGCGTGCCGCGATACCCGACGATGAAAAAGAGCGCCCGCGCGGCGCGCGCGCATGGAACGGGCGTGCAAAGATGCTGCAGGGGCGCTTGATCGAGCATTGGGATCAGCGTTTTCACGCCTAGCCCTTTGCCCCCTTTGCCCCTGAAAAAGCCTGCTGCGGGCAGGCCTTATTCTGACAGGTGCCGCGCCCGCGCCCCGCGTTCGATGGCCGCCGCATGCAGCCGGTCGATTTCCAGCTCGTAGCGGATTTCTTCCAATATGCGCAATTCGCTATCGTTTAGCGTGCCATCGGCAGCCGCCACGTCGCAGGCCATGGCATAGGCCGTTTCGAACAAATGCGCAGGCAGGTTTTCGCGTACCAAACCAAACAGCGCATCCAGCCCGTCTTCTTCGGCAAACAGGTCGAACACGGTTTGCGCAATCAGGTTCATGCGGTCGATATCGTAGGCGGCAAAAATGGGCAGGTGGTTTACCGTGGCCTGAATTTTCACCAATTCCGATGTACGGATATCTTCATCCGAGGCCGAAACGGCGATCATGACCGCGACAAGGCAATCTTGTGGGCTTAGCGGGTGGGGTAATGCGTCGGTCATGGAATTATCCTGAACAATGATGTTGCAGTGCAGAATATTGACTGCAAGGCCCTGCCGCAATAGGAAGCGGCGGTCTGCTATGCATGGGGCACTGCGGACCGATGGAGTATTTCTGCATGACCAACCTGCGCGACGCTGCCCTAAATTCCAAAGCATGGCCTTTCGAAGAAGCGCGCAAGCTGGTCAAACGCTACGAGAAAGCGCCACCAGAAAAGGGCCATGTGCTGTTTGAAACGGGCTATGGCCCATCGGGACTGCCCCATATTGGCACCTTTGGCGAAGTGCTGCGCACCACCATGATACGCCGCGCCTTTGAGGTGATCAGCGACATTCCGACACGGCTGATTTGCTTTTCTGACGATATGGATGGCATGCGTAAGGTGCCCGAAAACGTGCCAAACCCGGAAATGCTGCAGGCGAATCTGCAAATGCCGCTGACCGCGGTGCCCGATCCGTTTGGCACGCATGACAGCTTTGGCGGGCATAACAACGCCATGCTGCGCCGCTTTTTGGATACGTTTGGGTTTGAATACGAGTTTTATTCGGCCACCGAATTTTACAAAACCGGGCGCTTTGATGAAACCCTGCTGCGCGCCACGGAACGCTATGACCAGATCATGGCGGTGATGTTGAAATCGCTGCGCGACGAGCGCGCGGCCACCTATTCCATCTTTTTGCCCATTCACCCAGAAACAGGCCGGGTGCTGTATGTGCCCATGAAAGATGTCAACGCCAAGGACGGCACCATCACCTTTGACGACGAAGAAGGCCGGGAATGGACCCTGCCCGTTACCGGCGGCAATGTGAAATTCCAATGGAAGCCCGATTTTGGCGCCCGCTGGGCGGCGCTGGATGTTGACTTCGAGATGTATGGCAAAGATCACAGCACCAATACGCCCATCTATGACCGGATCTGCGAAATCTTGGGCGGGCGCAAACCCGAACATTTCACCTATGAATTGTTCTTGGATGAAAACGGCGAGAAGATATCCAAATCAAAGGGCAATGGCCTGACAATCGACGAATGGCTTAGCTATGCGGCCACCGAAAGCCTGTCGTATTTCATGTATCTTAAACCCAAAACCGCCAAGCGCCTGTGGTGGGATGTGATCCCCAAGGCGGTGGATGAATACCACCAGCAGCTGCGCGCCTTCCCCGACCAAGACGAAGCAACACAGCTGAATAACCCCGTCTGGCACATCCATGGGGGGCAGGTGCCGCAATCGCATATGGTGGTGCCTTTCTCGATGTTGCTGAATTTGGCCAGCGTGTCCTCGGCCGAGGACAAAGACCAAATGTGGGGGTTTATCCGCCGCTATGCCCCACAGGCCAGCCCCGAAACCCACCCCGATTTGGACCAAGCCGCCGGGTTTGCGGTGCGCTATTACAATGATTTCGTCAAACCCAACAAAACCTATCGCGCCCCCACCGACCTAGAGCGCGAGGCGCTGGAAGATCTGCGCGCCCAGCTTGCGGCCTATGATGGCCCGGTCGAAGACGAGGCGCTGCAATCGCTGGTCTATGCCGCCGGGCGCGACCGGTTTGACCCGCTGCGCGACTGGTTCAAGGCGCTTTACGAAGTGTTGCTGGGCGCCAGCCAAGGCCCCCGCTTTGGCGGCTTTATCGCGCTATACGGCCTGCAAGAATCGATTGCGCTGATCGACAAAGGGCTGGCCGGCGAACTGGGCTAAGCCCCCCTTGCCAAACATTGCCCCCGGCCTACTTGTTGGGCCGGAGGTGATCATGCGGCATCTGGCTTTGGCATTTGTGCTGTTTTTGACAAGCATTCTGCCCCTGCGGGCAGACAGCGCCGCCATTACCGCCACGATCAACCAACAGATCGAGGCCTTTCAGGCAGACGATTTTGAACGCGCCTTTGAATTTGCCAGCCCCACTATTCAGCAAATATTTCGCACAGCTGAAAATTTTGGCCAGATGGTGCGGCAGGGCTATCCCATGGTTTGGCGCCCCGCCAAGGTGCGGTTTTTAGAGCTGCGCCGCATTTCCGGCAGTTTATGGCAGCGCGTGCAAGTGGTTGACCAGCAAGGCCAAGTGCATGTGCTTGACTACCAAATGATCAACGGCCCGGATGGCTGGCGCATCAATGCTGTGCAACTGCTAAAGGCACCGGGCGCCGCGGCCTGAAGGCGGGGCACCGTCACGGTGGCTCTAGACCACATTAACCCTTTTTTTGTTAGGCCCCAGCGCATTGGGCGGCCCCGGTGCCGCCAGGCTGCACAAAGGGACTGGCAATGAACAAGGCAATTACCGAAGGTCTGCAATTTACCCCCGCCCCATTCAGCGCGGGGCTGCAAAACTGGTCATCGGGGGCGGGAACAGCTGGCGCGCCCAGCTATGAGAACGTGGTCAATGCCGCCTTTGTACCGGCCGACCCAGATTTCGGCGGATGTCTGGAATTGCTGAAAACCAGCAGCCAGCAATTGCTGCGCAGCTTTGCCACCACCCCCATTTTGCCCGGCTGCTATCTGCGTGTCTCGGCGCGGGTCAAGGCCATGGCGGGCGCCATGCCCAGCCTGCGGGTATCGATATTACCGCTTGATGCCCAAGGCGCCCCGCTGCCTGATGCCCCCAACACCGGCCCCGTGGTGGCGCTGCAAAGCTATGGGCAAGAGGTGACAGTCAGCGCCATTTTGGGCACCGGCGCGCGCACAGGTGTGGATATGGCGCTGGGGCTTGGGGCCGCGGCGGCCCATATCGGCCTGCAGCTTGAGGGGCCAAATGGCGGGGTCGTGCGGATTGATGATATCGAGGTGGAAGATATCACCGCCGTGTTCTTGCGCGACATGCTGGGCTGGGTCGATGTGCGCGATTATGGCGCTGTGGGCGATGGCACAACAGACGACAGCGCAGCCTTCGAGGCCGCCGATGCCGTGGCCGATGGCCGGGTGGTCAAAGTGCCTGCAGGCCAATATTTTCTGGGCCAAAACGTAACTTTTGAAAACCCCGTCGCATTCGAGGGCACTGTCACAATGCCCGACAGCGCCTTTTTATCGCTGACCCGCAATTTCGACCTGCCCAGCTATATCGACGCGTTTGGCGACGAGGTGCAGGCCTTTCGCAAGGCGTTTAAGGCGCTTTTGAACAATGCCGATCACGAAGGGCTAGATCTGGGGGGGCGGCGCATCAATCTGCGCGCGCCGATCGATATGCAGGCGGCAGTGGCCAACCGCACCGAATATGCCCAGCGCCGCCATATTCGCAATGGCCAGTTCTACGTGGAAAACAGCAGCGCATGGGACAGCGAGATCGCCACCAACCTTGCCACCTATTCCCAAAGCGCCCCGCTTGAGCTGAGCAATGTGGCAAATGTGGCCAATATTGCGGTGGGCTCTTTGGTCGAGGGTGCGGGCGTGGGGCGTGAAGTTTATGTGCGCGAGAAAAACATAGCCCAAGCACGGCTGGTTTTGTCGGCCCCGCTGTATGATGCGGTTGGCACGCAGGAATTCACCTTTACCCGCTTCAAATATATTCTCGATTTTAGCGGCTTCGAGAAATTGTCAAAATTCTCGATCTCGGATGTCGAATTTTTGTGCCGCGGTCAGGCCAGCGGCATTTTGATGGCACCAGAGGGGCTGATTTTTCAGCTGCGCGACTGCTTTATCACCGATCCCAAAGATCGCGGGCTTACCAGCCCGGGGCGGGGCTGTCAGGGCATGCTGATCGACCGATGCCAGTTTTTGTCAAACGAAACCGGCCAGCCCGCCCATACCCGCACCACGATTGCGATGAATGCCAATGCCAATGACGTTAAACTGCGCGACAATCGTATCACGCAGTTTCGCCATTTTGCCGTTCTGGGCGGCACCAGCAGCTTGATTTTGGGCAATCACTGGTTTCAGGGCGATGACGAACCCGAAGGGGTGCGCACCGCCGGGCTGGTGCTGACCTCGTCGCATAACCGCGCCACAATTACCGGCAACTATATCGATAATTGTTCGGTGGAATGGACAAATGAACACGACCCAGACCCAGATTTTGCCAACGAGTTTTCCTTTTCCGGGCTCAGCATCACCAACAATATTTTCCAAACAATCGGCGTTGCACCTTGGTTTCGCTTTATCGTGGTCAAACCCTATGGGCAGGGCCATTTTATCAGCGGGCTTACGATAACGGGCAATATTTTCCGCGCGATTCAGGGCGATATCGAACGGATCGACCATGTCGACACCAGCTTTGCCAGCCTGAATTACGCGCGCTTTCGCAATATCTTAGTGCAGGGGAATGCGTTCAATTCCATCGAACGTGGCACGCGCAACCCGGCGGTTGTGCGCCATAGCCAAAACAGCCCGGCCAGCACATGGACGGTCGATTGCGCAGGGCCGTTGCCCTTTGGCGGCTGGGCGCAAAACATCGAGGCGTTGGTATCGGTGGCCCCGCAAACCACGGCCTCGGGCGCCACGCGCCACGACATGCCCCATTGCACCACCGCCCAAGGCACCGCGCGCGATCAAGTCACGCTGCAGTTTCCTGTGCCTGTGTCCGGTGAAATGGCCCTGACGGTGCGCATCGACAATTAAGCGCGCTAGCGGCTTTGCCACAGGGCAATTTTTACCCCGCTGCTGCGCGGCCCATTCAGGCCCTGCAGCAGCCCCAGTTCTACCCGCATGGCCCCGCGCGCCCCAAGGCTGAACACCCAGCTTGGGGCAAATCTGGCATGGCGGCGCCCGCGCATATCTTGGCCCGCCTGTAGCGCCAAAATCAGGCTATGGCGCGGGCCAACATGCAGCCCCCACAGCGCCTGTGCTTGGCGGTCTGGGGCCATATGGGCCGCCGGGCGCAGCACTTGGCCATCCAGCACCCACCAGCCATCGCGCCCCAGCATGGAAAA
>RFQY01000068.1 GCA_009924775.1 Paracoccaceae bacterium
GTGGCGGTTGGCATGGGGGCTGGCGCCAGGATATGCACTGTGGGGCCGGTTTTGACGGTTTCAGCCGCCCAAGCGCGCGCCAGCGTGATTTGCGCGGCTTTGGTTGCGCTATAGGCGCCGGTGAATTTACCCACCACATGGGTGTCGTCGAAAAACACCGCGCGGCCTGTCTGGCCCAGCAGCGGCTGGATGAAGGGGATCAACACGCCCGTGGCGCTGATGTTGATGGCAACCGATTTGTCCCAATCGCGCCCATCGATCGAGCTGGCCGGGCTGAGGGGGGCGGCATGGATGGCGCTATGCGCCCAAAGATCGATCTGGCCCCAGCGATCATAGATCGAGCGGCAAAGCTGGGCCATGGCATCGGTATTGGTGATGTCCATGGGCGCCAAGGTGGCCTGACCGCCGCTGGCTTGAATGCGGTCATCAAGCTCTTCCAGCGCGCCGGTGGTGCGGGCCACGGCCACGATATGGTGGGTGCGGCTAAGTGCCAAGGCGAAAGCTGCGCCAAGGCCGCGCGAGGCGCCGGTGATAAGAGCGATTTTTCGGGTCATGGCGGCAGGCCTGTTTTGGGGCGCGTCCAAGGCGCGCGCGGGGTTATTCGGCGGCTTTCAGGCGGAAGCCTTTTTCGATCATATCCGAGGGGGCGACGGGGTATTCACCCGAGAAGCACGCATCGCAATATTGTGGGCAGGCATTGTTGCGGCCCGAGGCGGCGCCGGCGGCGCGATAGAGACCGTCGAGCGAGATAAACTTCAGGCTGTCTACGGCCAGATGTTGGCGCATTTCTTCCTCGCTCATGGTGGCGGCCAGCAGCTTTTCGCGCTGGGGCGTGTCGACGCCATAAAAACAGGGCCATGCCGTGGGCGGGCTGGCGATGCGGAAATGCACCTCGGCGGCGCCGGCATCGAGGATCATTTCCTTGATCTTGCGGCTGGTGGTGCCACGCACAACGGAATCGTCCACCAAGATCACCCGTTTGCCCGAGATCAGCGCGCGGTTGACGTTCAGTTTCAGGCGCACGCCCATGTTGCGGATCTGTTCGGTGGGTTCGATGAAGGTGCGCCCCATATATTGGTTGCGGATGATGCCCATGCCGTAGGGAATGCCGCTTTCATGGGCAAAGCCGATGGCGGCGGGGGTGCCGCTGTCGGGGACGGGGCAGACCAGATCTGCCTCGACCGGGGCCTCGCGGGCCAGTTCCACGCCAATCTGGCGGCGGGTTTCATAGACCGAGCGACCGCTGATGATGGAATCGGGGCGCGAGAAATAGACGTGTTCGAAGATGCAAAAGCGCGGGCTGACTTGGCGAAAGGGGCGGCGGCTGTCGATGCCGGTGGCATCGATTACCACCATTTCGCCCGGTTCGATTTCGCGCACGAATTCGGCGCCGATGATATCAAGCGCGCAGGTTTCCGAGCTTAGCACCCAGCCCTCGCCGATGCGGCCCAGAACCAGCGGGCGCACGCCCAGCGGGTCGCGCACGCCGATCAATTTTGTGCGCGTCATGGCGACAACGGAAAATGCGCCCTCGACCCGGCGCAATGCGTCTTCCATGCGTTCGGGGATGTTTTTTTGCAGGCTGCGCGCCATCAGGTGGATGATGCATTCCGAATCTGAGGACGATTGAAAGATCGAGCCACGTTCGATCAATTCGCGCCGCAGGGCATTGGCGTTGGTGATATTGCCATTGTGGGCAATCGCGGCCCCGCCCATGGAGAATTCGCCAAAAAATGGCTGCACATCGCGGATCACCGCGCCTTTGGCGCCGGCGGTGGAATAGCGCACATGGCCGATGGCCAGCGGCCCGGGCAGCGTTTGCATCAGCGATGCGTTGGTGAAATTGTCGCGCACATAGCCAAACCGATGGGCCGAGTTGAACCCGTGTTCGGGGTCGTGGGCCACGATGCCACCTGCTTCTTGGCCGCGGTGTTGCAGGGCGTGCAGGCCAAGGGCCACAAAGTTTGCCGCATCGCTGACGCCTAAAACGCCAAACACGCCGCATTCTTCGCGCAACTTGTCATCATCGAATGGGTGAGAGGGGGGCAGCGCTTTGGTCACGAGGGGTGCTCCGAATCCGGTCGGCCAGAATTGTCCCCCTCATAAGCCTTTGAGGCGCCAGTGTCACGAAAGGATCACAATCGATCGTGCGACATCTGCACAGCAGACAGCCATGGCGAGAGTGCGCGCGCCCACGCTAAACCAAAGCCCTTTAGCGTGGGGCTTCGCAAACGGTGACCAATTCTTCGTATTGTGCGGTCACCCAGCCCAAGGCGGCCTCGGGGTTGCGGGCCTCGATGTCGTCGGTCATGGTGCCAAAGATCTGCGCCGAGCGGGAATTGTCGATCATCGCGATCTCTTGGCTGGTGATGACGGTGCTGTAGACGAAAAACCCAACAGCCACCAACAAGATGCCGCGCAAGACGCCAAACAAAAAGCCCGCCCCCTGATCAAGCCCCCCCAAGGCCGAGCGTTGCACGACGCTGGAAAACAGCGGTGTGAACAGCGATGAAATCACAAGGGCCACGGCGAATACGGCCGCAAAGGCCGCGATGATCGATAATTCGCAACTATCTGCCAACATCGGGCCGATGGCGGGTATTTCTTTGACCAAGGGTTGGGCTTTGGGGGCGAAAGTAAAGGCCAGCAGCCCCGATACCACCCAGCCCGCGATGGCCAGTGCCTCGCGCACAAAGCCCCGCGCATAGGCAAGCAGCGCCGATACGATGATCACAAGCGCGACAACGCCGTCGATGATGGTAAAGCCGTCCATGGCCGGTCCCCACTGTTGGGCGCTAACCTGCGCCGAAAATATCCCCCACAAGGGCTGTCAGATCGCCAAAGCGCTGCACTGCCAACCCACCATCGCCCACCATTTTCCCACCGGCGGGAACGATTGCAGAGGTGAAACCAAGTTTTTGGGCTTCTTTCAACCTGTTTTCGGCCTGTCCGACCGGGCGAAGCGCCCCTGATAGGCTTATTTCGCCAAATATTACGGTTTCTGGTGGCAGGGCCACGTCTTCGCGCGCGCTGAGCAGGGCGGCGGCCACGGCCAGATCGGCGGCAGGTTCGCCAATTTTCAGCCCGCCGGCCACGTTTAGATACACGTCCAAGCCCGCAAAAGGGATGGCGCAGCGTGCCTCCAGCACCGCCAGAACCATGGCCAACCGCCCGCCATCCCAGCCCACCACCGAACGGCGCGGTTGCGAATGGGGGGTAGGCGCCACCAAGGCCTGAATTTCACACAAGACCGGGCGGGTGCCCT
This sequence comes from Paracoccaceae bacterium, assembly GCA_009924775.1. Classification (GTDB taxonomy): domain Bacteria; phylum Pseudomonadota; class Alphaproteobacteria; order Rhodobacterales; family Rhodobacteraceae; genus CAJXSO01. The sequence continues at coordinate 3,266 of RFQY01000068.1, forward strand.
CGATGCCCGCAAACACAACCGAGCCGGGGGCAGGGGTGCCGCGTTCGGACAAAAACAGCGCCGACGGGTTCGTCACCTCGGCCAAGCCATCGCCGGTCATCTCGAACACGCCGATTTCATCGGCTGGGCCAAAGCGGTTTTTAACGCTGCGCAGAATGCGAAATTGATGGCCGCGCTCGCCTTCGAAATAAAGCACGGTATCGACCATATGCTCTACCACCCGGGGGCCGGCGATTTGACCTTCCTTGGTGACATGGCCCACCATCACCACGCTGATGCCACGGCGTTTGGCAAAACTTGTCAGCTCGTGGGCGGCGGCGCGCACCTGTGCCACGCTGCCGGGCGCGCTTTCTACCGTGTCGGCCCACATGGTTTGGATCGAATCGATGATCACCAGACCGGGGCGCTCAGCGTCCAGCGTGGTCAGAATATCGCGCAGGTTGGTTTCTGCGGCCAGTTGCACTGGGGCCGTGCCAAGCCCCAGCCGCTGGGCCCGCATGCGCACCTGTGCGCTGGCCTCTTCGCCGCTGACATACAGGGTTTTGACCCCCACCATGGCAAAGCGCGCCGCCGCCTGCAGCAGCAGCGTCGATTTGCCAATGCCCGGATCGCCCCCCACCAAAATGGCGCTGCCCGCCACCAAGCCACCCCCCAGCACGCGGTCCAGTTCGGACAGGCCCGAATGGGTGCGGGGCGGCGGCACCTCTTCGCTGGCCAGATCGGTCAGTTGAATGCCGCGCCCGCGCTTGGCGCCCAGCGATTTGGCCGCAGGCCCACTGGCCAGCGGGGCTTCTTCGATAATGGTGTTCCAATCGCCGCAGCCATCGCAGCGGCCAGACCATTTGGTAAAGGACGCACCACAAGCGGTGCAGGTGTAGGATGCGGTTTTTGCCATGCGCCCTTAGTGCCGCAAGCCTGCCGGGCGGTCAAACATCTTCGCGCAGGTGCGCCGGGGACCACAGGCTGCAGGCCAAGGATGCCAAAACGCATGCGGTGAACAGATAAAGCCCCCACGCCACCTGCACCGTGCCGATGCCAATGCCCTTGGCCAGCGTGATATAGAGCGCGATGACAAAAATATCGGCCATGGCCAAGCGCCCCAATCCCGGCAAAAGACGGCGCCAGCGCGCATTCAGATGGCCAAAATCGCGCAAGGCCAAGCCCAGCGTTTTGGCATAGGGGGCTATGATGGCAAACAGCCCCACCAAGGCGGCCAAGCCCGGGTCGGCCTGCCACAGGCTGGCCAAGCCGCTGACGATACTGATTTGGTCCAGCGCCATAAACGGCAGCCCCAGCCCCGCCTGCAAGATCGGGGCAAACCATGCCACTGGATAGGCCACAAGCAAAGCCAAGTTCAAATAGCGCATGGCGTTTTGTGGCAGGGCGCTGCCCCTGTGGCAAGGGGCCTGCGGGCTGGCTTGTACGTTTTGCGGGTGACAGCGCCGGGCAGGGGTGGTTTGCTGGTGGCAGTGCACGAAAGGATTTGCCGCCATGCCCGCACAGCCTGTTCCCCCCCACACCAGCCCCATCGCGGCGCTGCGTGCCAATGTCGCCCAACCCTTCGAGCAAGCCCGCGCCATGCCACCCGAGGTTTACACCTCGGCGGAATTTCTAGAGGCGGAATTGCACCATATCTTTGCCAAGGATTGGTATTGCGTGGGCCGTACGGATGCCTTGGCGCAACCGGGCGATTATGCCTGCGCCGAACTGGCGGGCCAGCCCATTGTGGTGCTGCGCGATGGCAACGGCCAGTTGCAGGGCCTGTCGAACGTGTGCCTGCACAGAATGTCGACGCTGTTGCAGGGGCGCGGCAATACGCGCACCATTGTGTGCCCCTATCACGCGTGGACCTATGGGTTAGACGGCACGCTGCGCGGCGCCCCGGCGATGGAGAAAAACGTAAGTTTTTGCAAATCTCACTATAAACTGCCCACCATCCGCTGCGAGCAATGGCTGGGCTGGGTCTTTGTCACGCTGAACCCCGACGCGCCCCCCGTGGCCCAACAATTGGCCGAGGTCGAGGCGATGATCGCGGGCTATGGCATGACCAATTACACCGAAAGCTTTTATGAAGAACATGTCTGGGACACCAATTGGAAGGTCTTGGCCGAAAATTTCATGGAAAGCTATCATTTGCCCGTCTGCCATGCTGGCACCATTGGCGGGCTGTCGCGGTTGGAAGATATGGTCTGCCCGCCGGGCCATGCGGCCTTTAACTACCATACAATCTTGAAAGACGATTCATTGCGCATTGCCATGGCCCACCCCAGCAATACCCGCCTGACGGGCGAGGCGCGGCGCACCACCTTTTTGCTGGCGCTTTATCCCAGCCTGCTGATCACCCTGACGCCGGGCTATTTTTGGTATCTCAGCCTGCATCCCAAAGGGCCGGGGCAGGTGCATATTCGCTTTGGCGGGGGCATGTCGGATGATTATCGCGACGACGCCGATGCGCAGCAAAACTTTCACGCACTCAAAACCTTGCTGGACGAGGTCAATGTCGAGGATCGCGGCTGCACCGAGAAAGTGTATCAAGGGCTTTGTGCGCGCATGGCCACGCCGGGGCATCTAAGCCATCTCGAGCGGCCAAATTATGATTTTGCCCAGTATCTTATGGGCCGGATCGAGGCAGGGCTGGGCGGATCATGAGCGCGGATTTCGGTGCGCGGGGGCGGGAAATTTTGGCGCACTTGGTGGGCTTTGCCACCCCCAGCCACAGCAGCAATCTGGATTTGATCGCCTGGGTCGAGACGCGGCTGGCGGCGGTGGGCGCCCAAGTGCAGCGCATCCCCGCGCCCTGCGGCACCAAGGCCGGGCTTTACGCGGCGGTGGGGCCGGGCACGGCGGGCATAGTGCTATCGGCCCATAGCGATGTGGTCCCCGCCGAAGGCCAAAACTGGACGCGCACGCCATGGCAGTTGCAGCACGATCAGGGCCGCTTTTGGGGCCGCGGTGTGACCGATATGAAAGGGTTTTTGGCCCAAGCCATCGCCGCGCTGGAATGGGGCGCGGCCACCCCTTTGGGCCAGCGCCTTGCGCTGGTTCTAAGCTATGACGAAGAGGTGGGCTGCGTGGGCCTGCGCCAGATGATGCCTGCGCTGCGCCCGTATCTGGGCCAGCCCGAGCTGGTGATCGTGGGCGAACCTACGGGCATGGTGCCCGGGCTGGCCCATAAGGGCAAAGCGGCCTTTTATGTGCGGTTTCGGGGGCAGGCTGGCCATTCGGCATTGGCCCCGCAATTTACCAATGCCTTGCACCCGGCGGTCGATTTCGTGCAAGCGGTGCGCGCTTTGCAGGCAGAGGTGGCGCAGGGCCATGCCTTGGGCCGCGAAAAGGGCAGCGAGATTACCTATCCCACCCTTCATATCGGCCGTTTTCAGGGGGGGCGGGCGCTGAACCTTGTGCCGGATCTGGCCGAGATAGACATGGAGCTGCGCCACCCGGCGGCCTGCGATGTGATTAGTATTTTGAGCAAGATGAAGCAGGCCGCAGCGCAGGCGGTGGCGCGCTTTGGTGCGGGCGCGCAGGTCGAGATTGAAGAGCGTTTTCGCTATCCAGCCTTTGAGGCGCATGATGCGGGGGCGGTGATAGGTTTGGCGCGGTCTTTGGTGGGCGCGGGCCCTGCGGATGGGCTGCGGCTGTCTTATGGCACCGAGGCGGGCTATTTTGCCCAAGAGGGTCTGGAGTGCGTGGTGATGGGCCCGGGCGAGATGGCGCGGGATGGGCATCAACCCGACGAGGGGCTGGATGTGGCGCAATTTGACGCCTGTGGTGCGATGATGGCGCGGATTTTGGCGCGGCTGGGGGCGGCTTAGCGGATGGCGGCGATGGGGCCGGTGGCGCGGCCATGGATGAATTGATCGAGATAGGCATCGCCAGAGTGATCGATCTGCGCCACCGGACCGCACCATTTGATGGTGCCATCGTGCAGCATGGCCACGTCATCGGCGATGGCGCGCACGCTGGTCATGTCATGGGTGATCGTCATGGCCGTGGCGCCCATTTCCACCACGATTTCGCGGATGAGGCTGTTGATGACCCCAGACATGATCGGATCGAGGCCCGCGGTGGGTTCGTCGAAGAAGATGATTTCGGGGTCGGTGGCGATGGCGCGGGCAAGACCCACGCGTTTTTGCATGCCCCCTGACAATTCGGCGGGAAAGCGATCGGCGACATCGGGGCCAAGGCCCACGCGGCGCAGTTTTTCGACGGCCAGCGCACGGGCCTTTTGCGCGGGCATGGCCTGGGCGCCGCGCAGCAGCCGAAAGGCCACATTGTGCCACACCGGCAGGCTGTCAAACAGCGCACCGCCCTGAAAAAGCATACCAAAGCGATCGAGAAAGGCGCTGCGGGCCTTGGGGCCCTTGGCATGGAGGATATCTTGGCCCGCCACGGTGATGGTGCCGCGATCTGGGGTGACAAGGCCAAGGATGCATTTCAGCAGCACCGATTTGCCCGTGCCAGAGCCGCCGATGATAACCATCGAGCTGCCTTTGGGCACCTGCAGTGTGACGCCACGCAGCACGTGGTTCTGGCCAAAGCTTTTCTCAAGGGCGTTCAGCGTGATCATGCGGCGAAAAACACCTCGGTCAGCAGGTAGTTGGCGGCCAGTATCAGCACCGAGGCTGCCACCACGGCCGATTTCGTGGCGGCCCCCACGCCTTGGGCGCCACGGCCAGATTGCATGCCATGATAGCAGCCCATCAACGCCACGATAAAGCCAAAGGCTGCGCCCTTGATCATGCCCGAAACCACATCCCATGTTTCCAGAAAATCTGCGGTGTTTTGCAGATAGACCGCCGGGTTAAAGCCCAGCCGCGTGGTGCCCACCATATAGCCGCCCATGATGCCAATCGCATCGCCCACCGCCACCAGCAGCGGCACCGAAACGGTGGCTGCCAGAACCCGCGGCAGGGTGAGGTATTTCATGGGATCTGTTGATAAGGTGACCATTGCGTCGATTTGTTCGGTCACTTTCATTGTGCCGATTTCCGCCGCGATCGAGCTGGCCACGCGGGCGGCCACCATCAAGCCGCCCAAAACCGGGCCCAATTCGCGCACCATGCCGATGGCCACGATCGAGGGCACCACGGCCTCGGCGTTGAATCGGCTGCCGCCCGCATAGATTTGCAGCGCCAGCGCGCCGCCGGTGAAAAGTGCGGTCAGGCCCACCACCGGCAAAGACAGCCAGCCGATTTGGACCAAAGCGGCCAAAAATTCGCGCCAGTAAAACGGCGGGCGCAGCAGGTGCGAGACGGTGTTCAGCGCAAAAATCACCACCCGCCCCACGGCGGCAAGGGCGCCCATAACCGCCGCCCCGATGGTGCCCAGAACCGATGATATCAGCGTCATGTTTCTAGGTACCGCCGCGCGTATCTGGCGCCCAGCGAGGTGAGGATTTCATAGCCGATCGTGCCCGCTGCCTCGGCCAAAGCATCGACGCTTTGATGGGGGCCCAGCAATTCCACGCTGTCGGGGATTGTTTTGCAATTTGTGACATCGACGCCGATGAGATCCATGGAAATGCGCCCCACCACTTTGCAGCGGGTCGCGCCGGCGCGTACATAGGCCTTTGGCCCCATGGCGCGCAAAATGCCATCGGCATAGCCTGCGGCGATGGTGGCGATACGGGCCGGGGTGCGCGCCACCCAGGCGTTGCCATAACCCACAGATTCGCCCGGTACCACATCGCGGATCTGGATCACCGGCACCTCGATCGTGGCCACCTGCCGGGCGGCGGCAAAGGGCTGGCCGCCATAAAGGCCGATGCCCGGGCGGGTAAGATCGAAATGATAATCTGCCCCCAGCAAAATGCCCCCCGTGGCCGACAACGAACGCGGCACGGACAGACCTTGGGTCATTTGGTCGAACATGCGCAATTGGTGGGGGTTCATGGCGTGGTCGGGTTCGTCTGCGCAGGCCAGATGCGACATGACCATGCGCAAGGGCCCGGCCATGGCGGCCTCGCGTAGGCCGGCCCATTCTGCGGGCTCCATGCCTAAGCGGTTCATGCCGCTGTCAAGCTGAATGCCATAGGGATGGGTGCGCAGGCTGGCCTGATGGCGCTGCATCTGTTCCACCGAATTCAGCATGGGCACCAGCTGTGCTTGGCGGATCATATCCGTATCGCCCGCCATATGGCCCGAGAAAACGCAGATTTCGGGGCCTTCGCCCAAGGCCTTGCGCAAACTGAGCCCTTCTTCGGCAAGGGCCACGAAAAAGCGCCGCGCACCGGCGCGCGCCAGGCGCTGGGCCACGCGGTCGGCGCCCAACCCGTAGGCATTGGCCTTTACCACCGCGGCGGTCTCGCAAGATGTTTGCGCATCCAGCGCCTGCCAATTGGCGGCGATGGCATCAAGATCTATCGTGAGGGTTGCACTGGTCATGTGCGCTTGTTTCGCGATGCGGGCGCTGCGGTCAAGGAAAAAGCAGCGCGATCTTTGCTATTGCGCAAGAGGGTCGCGCCCACGCCACGGGTTTTGCCCACCTGCAGCGCAGACCCTAGAATGTTTCGCCCTGCTGCCATGGTTTTACAAGGTTGCCAAAGCGGGTGAATTGCGATTCGAACGACAGCTCGACCGTGCCAATGGGGCCGTGACGCTGTTTGCCGATAATCACCTCGGCCTTGCCATGCAGGCGCGACATGCGATCTTGCCACGCGGCCATTTCTTCAAGCCGTTCGTCGCCGGGTTTTTCGCGTTCTACATAATATTCTTCGCGGAACACAAACATCACCACGTCGGCATCTTGCTCGATCGAGCCGGATTCGCGCAGATCCGACAGCTGTGGGCGTTTGTCGTCGCGGCTTTCCACCTGACGCGACAGCTGCGACAGCGCGATCACCGGGATCGACAGCTCTTTGGCGATGGCCTTTAGCCCCATCGAAATTTCGCCGATTTCCTGCACGCGGTTGTCGGATGTGCCGCGCACCAGCTGCAAATAGTCCACGATCAGCACATCCAAGCCATGGGTGCGTTTCAGGCGGCGGGCGCGGGCGGCCAATTGTGCGATGGGAATGGCGGCGGTGTCGTCGATGAACAGCGGGCAGGCTTCCAGATCTTTGGCCGCCTCGACAAAGCGGCGGAATTCGCTTTCGTCCATGTCGCCTTGGCGAATTTTGTGGCTGGAAATTTCCGACGCCTCGGCCAAAACCCGCGCGGCCAGCTGTTCGGCGCTCATTTCAAGGCTGAAAAAGCCCACAACGCCGCCATCCACCGCGCCCTCGGTGCCATCGGGCAGGGTGCCTTTGCGATAGGCCTTGGCGATGTTGAAGGCAATGTTCGTGGCCAGCGAGGTTTTGCCCATCGATGGGCGACCTGCCAGAATGATAAGGTCAGATTTGTGCAGCCCGCCCAGCTTTGAATCCAAATCCATCAGCCCGGTGGAAATGCCCGCCAGCCCGCCTTCGCGTTGATAGGCGGCGTTGGCCACGTTCACCGCATCGGTGACCGCGCGCAAAAACGATTGAAAGCCGCTTTCGGTTTGGCCCTGTTCGGACAGGGTATAAAGCGCCTGTTCGGCGGCGACGATCTGTTCTTTGGGGTCGGTGTCGGCTTCCACGCGGCGGGCGCGGGCGGAAATATCTTGGCCCAGCCGGATCAATTCGCGGCGCACCGCCAGATCATAGATCATCTGCGCATAATCGCGCACCGCATAGGCGCCGATGGCCGCGCCCGCCAGCCGCGCCAGATAGGCCGGGCCGCCCAGCTCTTTTAGGCCCTCGTCATCTTCGAAATAGGCCTTCAGCGTGACCGGCGAGGCAAGGTTGTTTTTGGCAATGCGCGCGGCGGCCACATCGAAAATACGCGCATGCACCGGGTCGTAGAAATGTTTGGACCGGATGATCGAGGCCACGCGGTCGTAGACATCGTTATTGGTCAGGATCGCACCCAAAAGCTGTTGTTCCGCTTCAATGGAATGCGGCACTGTTTCGGCATCTTGCACGGTGATGCCGGTTGGGTTGAGTGGTGCAATTTCGTTCATCTTCGTCCCCGTTGTCGGAGAATGTCATAGAAACATGGCCGAGTCGGCGCAAATTGTATGTTTCTGTGGATAAGCTGTGGACAGCCGCGCCTGCCCATATCTTGTGCGATTTAGGGTGGGTGCGTCAAGATCTGGGTCGGGCGCCGGGGCATGGCCCCGGCCCACGGTGGGCGCCTTAATTCATCCGCGCTTTTTGCCATTCGCGGGGGTTGCGCAAAAAGCTTTCCACCTCGGCCAGTGTTTCCTCGCTGAAGGCGGCTTGCTCTTTGGCTTCGGCCAGCACATCCCACCACGTGCACAGATGGTGCAGTTGCACGCCATGATCGCCCAAGGTTTTCACGGTTTCGGGGAAGATGTCGTAATAAAAAATCACAGCCGTATGGGCACAGGTGGCGCCGGTGTCGCGGATGGCATCGACGAAGGACAATTTCGAGCCGCCATCGGTTGTCAGGTCTTCCACCAACAGCACGCGCTGGCCCTCGGTCATCTCGCCCTCGATCCGGGCATTGCGGCCATAGCCTTTGGGCTTTTTGCGCACATAGGTCATGGGCAGGGCCAAACGTTCGGCCATCAGCGCGGCAAAGGGAATGCCGGCGGTTTCGCCGCCTGCGATGTTGTCAAATGCCTCGAAACCCGCCTCGCGCATCACGGTGATGGCCAGAAAATCCATCAACGTGGCGCGGATACGCGGGTGCGAGATCAGCTTGCGGCAATCAATATAGCTGGGCGAGGGCAGGCCCGAGGCCAAGGTAAATGGCTCGGTCGAGTTGAAATTCACCGCCTTGATTTCCAACAGCATGCGGGCGGTCAGGCGGGCAATTTCCTGTTTCGAGGGGTACGTTGTGGGGATCATGGCAGCGCTCCTGCGGTTTAGCCCCTGCGGGCTGTCGTGTTGTTTGAAAGCGGGCTGTTGGCTAGCCCAGAACCGACCAATGCACCGCAAAGCCCGGGTCAAACACCGTTACATCGCCCTCGCCCGTGGCGATTTTGGCTGGAAATGTCACCGGGCTTTCGTGCTTTTGCAGCGTCAATTGGGCGGTGTTGACGGGCAGGCGGTAAAAGCCCGGCCCGTTTTTGGATGCAAAGGCCTCTAGCTGGTCCAGCGCGTTTTCTTCTTCAAACACATGGGCCAACAACGCCATGGTATTGGTGGCGGTAAAACAGCCCGCGCAGCCACAGGCGCTTTCTTTGTTGGGGTCTGTATGGGGGGCGCTGTCGGTGCCAAGGAAAAACCGCCCATCCCCCGAGGTGGCAGCAGCCCGCAGGGCTAAGCGGTGCTCTTCGCGTTTGGCCACGGGCAGGCAGTAATAATGGGGTTTGATACCGCCCACCAGAATATGGTTGCGGTTGATAATCAGGTGATGGGTGGTGATCGTGGCACCCAGATCGGTGGGGTTTGATTTGACATACTCCACCCCATTGGCGGTGGTGATATGCTCCATCACCACGCGCAGGCCCGGGGTGGCGCGGCGAATTGGGTCAAGCACGCGGTCAATGAACACGGCCTCGCGGTCGAAAATATCGATCTGGTGGTCTGTGACCTCGCCATGCACGCAAAGCGGCAGGCCAATATCTGCCATTTTTTCCAACACGGGGCGCACTTTGTCGAAATCGCGCACGCCGCTGGCCGAATTGGTGGTGGCGCCTGCCGGATACAGCTTGACCGCGCGCACCAGACCGCTGGCATGGGCGGCTGCCACATCCTGCGGGTCGGTGTTTTCGGTCAGATACAGCGTCATCAGCGGCTCGAACGCCATGTCTGCGGGCAAGGCCTCCAAAATGCGGTCGCGATAGGCTGTGGCCTGCGCGCCGGTAACCACTGGCGGCACCAGATTTGGCATCACGATCGCGCGGGCGAAATGGCGCGCGCTTTCGGGCAAAACAGCTTCAAGCATGGCACCGTCACGCAAGTGCAGGTGCCAATCGTCGGGGCGGGCGATGGTCAACGTTTGGGTCATGCGCGGCCATTAGCGCATCTGCGCGCGCCGCGCCAGTGGTTTAGCGGCGGGTGGTTTAGCTGCCGGTAGGGGGCAAGCTAAGCTGGCCCTCGGCCGCCGCCTTTTGCAGCGCCTCAAGGCGACGGCGGAAGCGCGGCGCGCCAATTGTTGCCACGGCATGGCGGCACAAATGCACTGTCAGCCCCGGCCTTTGGCACTGGTCTAGCACACCCAAAAGCGAGCGCAGGTAATTGCCATACTCGCGCCGTCGGCGGTACAGGCGGGCAAATGCGCCATGGTCCAGCCTGCCCTCGGCCAGGGCCAGCAGGCTGGGCATCAGGATATTCATGCGCCACAAATCGCCCTGCAGCGCGGTGCCCATAAAGCGTGGCAAATTCGGGGGTCGCGTGCAATTCGGCGGCCTTTTCGCGGTGCCATGCAAAGCCGGCAT
>RFQY01000069.1 GCA_009924775.1 Paracoccaceae bacterium
ACAGCCCCAGCCCCATGCCCTCGTATTCGGGCCTTTGGCTGCGGTCTTCGGCACTGCGGCGCCGGCGCACAAACGGGTCGCCGATGCGGCCCAACAAGTGGGGGGGATACCCGGCGCCATCATCCATGATGCGTATGATGATCTGGGTTTCGTCCCAGTCACATTCCACCCACACATTGGCGCGGGCAAAATCAACGCCATTTTGCACTAGGTTGCGCAGGCCATGTATCACCTCGGGGCGGCGCAACACCTCGGGTTGGTCGGGCATGTCTTCGGGGGCAAGGCCATCGTCGAAATGAAGGGCCTTGCCGCGGGCCAGATGCGGTTCGGCCGCTTCGCGCACAAGGGTTGTTAGCGGGGCAGTGCGCATGCGCAGGTCGTCTTTGCCCGCCCGCCCCATGGAATGCAAAATATCGCGGCACCGATCCGCCTGATCGCGGATCAGCCGCGCATCTTCGGCCAGTGCGGGTTGATCTGCCAGATCTTCGATAAGCTCGGCGCTGGCCAGTTTGATGGTGGCCAAAGGCGTGCCCAATTCATGCGCGGCGGCGGCAATCACCCCGCCCAGATCGGTTAACTTTTGCTCGCGCGACAGGGCCATTTGCGTGGCTTGCAGCGCGTCAGACATGGTGTGCATTTCCATCGTTACCCAGCGCGCGTAAATCGAAATAAAAGCCACCGCGATAACCAGTGAAACCCATGTTCCAAAGACGAAAATATCAGGCGTTTGCAAAACAAAGCCCATTTCAGTGCGCAGCGGCAAATACACCGCTGCCAGCAGGCTGGCCGAAAAAATGGCCATCAACCCAATCGACAGCGCATGGCGCAGCGCCAAAACATTGGCCGCAATAATCACTGGCCCCAAAATAAGCAGCGCAAACGGGTTATGCAGGCCGCCCGTCAGGTACAACAGCATCGTCAATTGCAGCAGGTCAAAGGCCACCATCAGCAGGTTTTCGGTTTCTGACAGTCGCTTGCTTTCAGGGAAAATAAACGTGGCCACCAAATTGCCAATCACCGAAACGCCCACGATCAGCAGGCAAAGCCCATATTCCAGATCTAGCCTGTAAATCTGGTTGGCCACGAACAGCGCACTGAGCTGCCCCACAATGGCCACCCAGCGCAACAAGATGATGGTGCGCAACCTAATCCAGTTGCCGCGCGCTGTTTGCCCGATAAAAACCGCCTGTTCTGTGCTCATCTGCGCTTATTCGTCCCCTTGTGGTGGGCAGCTATGCGTTGAATATCGCTGCAAAAAGCATAGTTGCACAATCAACCCTATGGTATTCAAATCAAAAGGCCCACCATGACACGAATTTATGCGATCGTATCGGCGCTGGTTGCGCTTGTTTTTCTGGGGGGCCTATGGGTGGTCACTGGTGGGCAGGACAGCGGCGATAAATATGCCCAATGCCGCAAAACAGCCGTGGCGGGGGGGGCGCAGATTGGCGGCGCCTTTACGCTGGTGGATGAAAACGGCGCAACCGTGACAGACCGCGATGTGATCGATCAGCCATCGCTGGTGTATTTTGGCTATACGTTCTGCCCCGATGTCTGCCCGCTGGACAACGCCCGCAACGCCGAGGCGGTAGAGATTTTGGAAAGCCGGGGCGATATTGTGAAACCTGTGTTCATTTCGATCGATCCGCAGCGCGATACGCCAGAAATTTTGCGTGATTTCACCGATAATTTGCACCCGCGCATGGTGGGCCTAACCGGCACGCCCGAACAGGTTAAGGCCGCCAGCCAAACCTACCGGACCTATTTCAAGAAACAAGAACCCGAGGAAGGCAACGAACAGTTTTATCTGGTCGACCACTCTACCTTTACCTATCTGGTATTCCCAGACGAAGGGTTTATCGAATTTTTCAAGCGCGACACCACGCCCGAAGCATTGGCAGATGGCGTGCAATGCTTTCTTGAAGCGCGATAGGCGCGAAAGTTTGACGCAGGCCCAAGCCCGGGTTAAAAAAATCGAAATAAAAATAGGAGCGCCACATGTCAGCAGACCTGCAAGAGTTGGGACCAGATCGGACGCTTTTGCTGGTCGATGATGACGAGCCGTTTTTGAAACGCCTTGCCAAAGCGATGGAAAAGCGCGGCTTCGAGGTGGAAATCGCAGGCTCTGTCGCGGCGGGCAAAGCGATTGCCACAGCAAGGCCCCCGGCCTATGCGGTGTGCGACCTGCGGCTGGAAGATGGTAATGGCCTAGACGTGGTCGAGGTGCTGCGCGAAAAGCGTCCCGATTGCCGCGTGGTGGTGCTGACGGGCTATGGCGCCATTGCCACCGCAGTGGCAGCGGTGAAAATTGGGGCCACGGATTACCTGTCGAAACCCGCTGATGCCACCGATATCACCAACGCCTTGCTGGCCAACGGCGATACCCTGCCCCCGCCCCCGGAAAACCCAATGAGCGCCGATCGCGTGCGTTGGGAACACATCCAACGTGTTTACGAGCTGTGCGATCGCAATGTCAGCGAAACGGCGCGGCGCCTGAATATGCACCGCCGCACCTTGCAGCGCATTTTGGCCAAACGCAGCCCGCGTTAACCCGTTTGGCGGGGCGTTTCGGCCTCTAGAATTTCTGCATCAACAACATCGTCTGCGCCGGGGGTGTCTGTGTTGCCAGCGTCTGCGCTGCTTTTGTCAGCCAAGGCACCAATGATCAGCGGTAACATTTCCACACCGGTGGCCCCCGATGTTTCGGGGGCGGGCGGGCTGCGCCAGCTGAGCGTATCAAAGGAATGGCAGTTCTCGCATACTGGGGCCCATTCGCTGTGAATGTTGTGGCAGGTGTCGCACACCCATTGCGGGCCGCGGGGCGCGGTCAGCGCCTTGGCCAGCCAGCCCCGCACCACGGCTTCGGGTGCGCCTTGGCCTTTTTCGATTGCGGCCATGATGGTCAGGGCGCGGGCATCGGGGGCGTTGTTCAGCAAATCGCCCAAGGCGCGCCGCGCGCCGGGGAAATCTTCGGCGGCCAAATGCAATTCGGCCTCGACCAGTTGGGTTTCGCGGTGCTTGGGGCGCAGCTTGGCCAATGCGGCAAAGCGTTTGATCCGCTCTTGGGGCGATTCATCGGGCGCAATAGCGGCAAATGCTGCGGCCAAATCGGGGTGTGGCTGGGCTTGCCACGCCTTTTTAACCACCCGCGCCGCATATTTGGCATTGCCCTGCGCGATATAGGCGCGCGCGGCGAAAACCGCCGCTGGGATCAAATCGGGCGACTGGCGGTTTGCCTCGATCGCGGCTTCGCGGGCGGAAATATCGTTGCCATCATCCATCACGCCCTTGGCCTCGGACAGGGCCAAAATGGCATCGCGGCGCTTGTGCACATCGCGCGGCAGGGTGCCGGTTTTCAGCTTGGTTGCCAAAGTGCGCCGCGCCCCGGCCCAATCTTCTGCCTGCGCTTGCAGCTGCAGCAGCGTATCTTGGGTTTCGCAATGTTTGGGCTTAAGCGCCAGCGCCTTTTCGGCCAATTGCCGTGCCACATCGGTTTCGCCGTCGGCCAGCTTTTGGCGCATGATGCCCCGCACGCCAACAAACCGGGTGGCATCGCTGCTTAACATGCGGCGATACACGTCTTCGGCTTTGCGCCGGTCGCCGGCCAGTTCGGCTGCTTGGGCGATCAACAGGTTTGTCAGCTCGGGTTTTTGCAGGTATTTTTCGGCTTTTGCTGCCTTTGCCAAAGCGGCGCGCCCCTCGCCCGAGGCCAGCGCCAGCATGCCCTCGCTGAGCGCTTGAAAGCCTTTACGCTCGCGGTTGCGGTCGAAATAGCGGCTTAGGGCTGTGTCATCGCCATTGATGAACCGCAGCAGCGCGCCAACCAGACCCAAAAGGCGCAAAAACAGCCATAAAGCCGCGGTCAGCATCAGCAGTGCTGCGGCGGTGATAATGGGGGTAAGCGTTACTTCGACCCCGGCGAATTGGATGGTAACGCCCCCCTCCATTTCGATCAGGTACCACGCCCCCGTGGCCACACCGGCGCAGAGCGAGAAAAAGACGACGATCTTGATAATGGACCACAACATGCCTGTTTTCCCTTAGTTGCCGGTTTCGGTCTGTGCCAGATCGGCCACGGCTGCCACAGCCGCCCGCCGCTGTTCTGCCAAGGCCAGCCAATCGGCCAAGGGGGCCTGTGCGGCGCTGGGCAGGGCCTGCAGCAAGCTGGAAACTTGGGCCAAATCACCCATGGCCAGCGCCGCCTCGGCACGCGACAAAACCGCGTCTGGCCCATCGCCTTGTTGGGGTTGCAACGAACGCACGCCCAGTTGCGCCTGCAAAAAGCCTAAAACACCCTGCGCCGTGCCCTCGGCGCCGCTGGCGCGGGCCAGTGCCAGTGCCGCGCGTGCGGCGGGCACAAACCGCGTTTGCAAGCTGGCCAAAGTGGGCACACCCTCGGCCATATCGGTCAAGGCGCTGGGCAGATCCACCCCCGCTGCGGCCAGATCATCCAGCGCAGGGCGCAGGCTGGCCCCGGTTTCCAACGCTGCGCGCAGATTGTTCAAGCTGGCCCTGATCAGGCTTTGGCGCGCTGAAAGTTCGGCTGCTTGGCGCTGGGTATCTGCGGCGCTGGTCAGGGCCGCCACGCTGGCGCGCAATTGGTCCAGCTGGGCCTCTAGGGCGCTGGTATCTGTGGGTGTTGCGGCCCCTGCTGGGCGCTGTGCCAGCTGATCAAGCTGGGTTTGCAAGGCTTGTATCTGCCCACCAAGCGCGGTTTCCAGCGCATCAACCCGCGCTGCCATATCGGCCTGTGGATCTGGCGCATTGGTCAAACTGGCCAATTGCTGTTCCAAGGCGTCGGCGCGGCTTTGCGTGCGGGTCATGGCCGATTGCAGCTGATCCAAGCGGGCCTGCATATCGGCGCGGCTGGGCTGGCCCATTTGCTGGGCCAGAAAATCTGTTTGCGCAGCACCAAACCCCAAGGCGGCGGCAATCACCCCGCCCAGAACCATCGGCACAAAACCGCCTTTGCAGGTGGTTTCTGCGCTGGTGGGGGCCGGGGCGGTGGCGGCCAGACCGGCCAGATCGGGCGAATCCCCCGTTGCCTGGGGCTGCTGTGATGTGGTGGCGGCAGTGTCTGCGCTGGCCAATGTGGCGGGGGCCGTTTCATCTGGTGTTTCGGCGGCGGCCTCTGGGGTGGCATCGGGGGCCTGATCGCTGGCGATGGCCGTGGCGTCATCTTCGCCTAACACCTTTGTTTCTTTGGTGTTTTCAGGCGCTACTGGGGTATCTTCGGCCGCAAGATCTGTATCGTTTTCTGGCCTGTCTTGGGCGGGGTCTGCAGCGGTGTTTTTTGGGTCTTCCGCCGGGGTTTTTGGGTTTTTTGCCACCTGAATACAGCCTTCCAATGCACTGGCGCGCCACTGCCGCACCTATAATAATGAAACTTTACCTGCCCTGTCCGCCTGCCTCAAGCGCAAGGGCAAGCTGCCAAAGGTCGCAGACAGCATCCAACATGCCCTGCACATCGGGGGTTTTTGCCACGCGCAGGCTGTGATGGCTGGGCAGATGGCCGGTTTGGGCCACTGCGCCAGAAATGGCGGCAATGCACAAAGGGGCTGTGGGCTGCACCTGATCAAACAGCGCACGCGCGCTGCGGGGCGAAAAAAGCGGCACAATCACCGGGCAAACACCCGATAACAGGGTCAGCGCATCTGCGCTAAGTGGCTGGCGCTCTTGGCTATAGACCACGCATTCACCGGCGCGAAACCCGGCTTCTTGCAATCGCTGCGCCAAGGCCCCGGTGCTATGGGTGCCGCGCATATGCAGCAAAGGCTGGCTGGGGCGGTGCTGGCAGATCAGCTGAAAAAGCGCCTCGGCATCGCCATTGGCCGACAGCGGGCTAAACCCAGCGCGGCGCGCGGCCAGTGCGGTGGCCCCGCCCACGGTAAAACACGGGCCCTGCCCGCTGCCATAGGCCGCAACGCCATGGCGCGAGGTAAAGACAGGAATATGCCCGTCATTTGGCAATTTCACCGGTGGCTGCAGCCGAATATCCAGCACCGGGGCCATAACAATGGCCGCATCGCGCCCCAGCCTTGCGTATAGATCAGCGCCAAAGCGTTGGGCGTCATCGCTTGGCCGGGTCAGAAGGATTGCAGGCATGGCCCTGCCCCCCTTGGGATTGTTTGACAGATCATCTGGTGTTACCTGCGGGAACCAAGAACCGCAACGGGCCCCCGATGAAAACGCTAACACTCCTTGGTATTGAAAGCAGCTGCGATGATACCGCTGCCGCCGTGGTGCGCCAGGGCGATGGGCCTGCGCAGATTTTATCGTCGGTCGTGCTGGGGCAAAACGCGTTGCACCAGCCTTTTGGCGGGGTTGTGCCCGAAATCGCCGCCCGCGCCCATGCCGAGCGTTTGGATGGCTGCGTGGCGCAAGCGCTGGCCGAGGCGGGGCTGGCGCTGCACCAGTTGGATGCAATCGCGGTAACAGCAGGCCCGGGGCTGATTGGCGGGGTGATTTCGGGGGTAATGCTGGCCAAGGGCATATGCGCCGCCACTGGCCTGCCATTGATTGGGGTCAACCACCTAGCGGGCCATGCGCTAACCCCGCGCCTGACAGATGGCGCCCGGTTTCCCTATCTTATGTTGCTTGTCTCTGGGGGGCATTGCCAGTTTCTGGTGGTGCATGGCCCGCAGGAATTTACCCGCTTGGGCGGCACAATCGACGACGCGCCCGGCGAGGCCTTTGATAAAACCGCGCGGCTTTTGGGTTTGCCCCAGCCCGGGGGCCCTGCTGTGCAGGCCCAGGCGGCACAGGGCGATGCCAGCCGGTTTGCCCTGCCACGCCCGCTTTTGGACAGGCCCGGGTGCGATATGTCCTTTTCGGGGCTGAAAACCGCTATTTTGCGCGCCCGCGATGGTGTGGTGGCAGAAAAATCGGGTCTAACACGCCAAGACAGGGCCGATCTTTGCGCCAGTTTCCAAGCCGCTGTTGTGGATGTGCTGGCCGAAAAAACCCGCCGTGCCTTGCAGGCCTATCTGGCCGATGCGCCAGTGGCGCCGCTGTTGGCGGTTGCCGGTGGTGTGGCCGCCAACACCGCCATTCGTGCAGCCCTGCAAGAGGTTTGCGCACAGGCAGATGTGGCGTTTTTGGCCCCGCCCTTGGCCCTGTGCACCGATAACGCGGCGATGATTGCCTATGCTGGGATCGAGCGGTTTCGCCTAGGACAATACGACACTATGGCGCTGGCCGCGCGCCCCCGCTGGCCGCTAGACCAGCACAGCCCATCGTTGTTGGGCAGTGGCAAAAAGGGGGCCAAGGCATGATTTGTATCGCAGGCGCAGGCGCATTTGGAACGGGGCTGGCCATTGCCTTGGCGGGCAAAGGGCCCGTGATGCTGTGGGCCCGTGATGCCCAGCACGCCAAGCAGATGCAGCACAGCCGCGAAAACGCGGCGCGCTTGCCCGGGCCTGTGTTTCCGCCGCAATTGCAGGTGGTCGCCGATATCTCTGCCTTTCCCGCCGGTGCCCCGGTGCTGCTGGCGGTTCCCATGCAGCAATTGCGGGCCATGTTGGGCCACTATGGTGCGGTTCTGGCTGGCCGCCCGCTGGTGGCCTGCTGCAAGGGTATCGAGCTGAACACAGGGCTTGGCCCTGTTGCGCTGGTCACGTCGCTGCTGCCAGCCACGCCGGTGGCGCTGCTGACGGGCCCCAGCTTTGCGGCTGACATTGCCCATGGGCTGCCCACCGCGCTAACATTGGCCTGCGCCGACCCACAGGTGGGGCAGGTGCTGCAACAGGCGTTGACCACGCCAACGCTGCGCATTTATCGCACAACAGACACGATTGGCGCCGAACTGGGGGGCGCGTTGAAAAATGTCATCGCCATTGCCGCGGGCGCGGTGATGGGCGCTGGGCTGGGCGACAGCGCGCGCGCTGCTTTGATGACACGGGGCTATGCCGAAATGGCGCGCTTGGCCGGCGCCTTGGGGGCTGCGCCTGAAACTTTGGCGGGCTTGTCGGGGTTTGGCGATTTGGTGTTAACCTGCACCAGCACGCAATCGCGCAATTACCGTTTTGGCATGGCCTTGGGCCGGGGCGATGCATTCGACCCAGCGGTGACCGTTGAAGGGGCTGCCACCGCCCGCGCGGCTGTGGCCCGCGCCGCAGCGCTGGGGGTGGAATTGCCCATTACCACCGCGGTTGTTGGTATGATCGACGGCCAGCTATCGCTGCGCCAAGCCATGGAAAGCTTATTGTCGCGTCCGTTGAAAAAGGAATAACGCATGCTTATCGCCCTGATCGCCCATGACAAGCCCGGTGCCCTTGCCTTGCGCATGGAAAACCGGCAGGCCCATTTGGCCTATATCGAAGCCACCGGCGTTGTTGCCCAAGCCGGGCCATTGTTGGATGCCCAGGGGCAGATGGCAGGGTCGCTTGTGGTGTTGGATGTGCCCGACATGGCCGCCGCACAAAGCTGGGCGGCAAACGACCCATACGCACAGGCGGGCCTGTTTGCAGATGTGCAGCTGCATGCATGGAAACGGGTGATTGGCTGATGGCCTATTGGCTGTTCAAATCCGAGCCAGACACCTTTGGCTGGGCCGATCTGGTGGCCCGTGGTGCGCAAGGCGAAGAATGGAACGGTGTGCGCAATTACCAAGCGCGCAATAACATGCGCCAAATGCAGCTGGGCGAACGGGGGTTTTTCTACCATTCGCGCATGGGGCTGGAAATTGTGGGCGTGGTCGAGGTGAGCGCCGAATGCCACCCCGACAGCACCGCCGGCGACCTGCGCTGGGAATGCGTAGATCTGCGCGCCGTGCAGCCAATGCCGCGCGCTGTGCCTTTGGCCGAAATCAAGGCGCAGCCGGAATTGGCCAACATGGCACTGGTGCGCAGCCCGCGCCTGTCTGTGCAGCCTGTCAGTGCCGAAGAATGGGCCATGCTGTGCCGCATGGGGGGCTTGCCGCGCGGCGACCTGTAGCAGGGGCAACAAAATGGGGTCCGGCCATTGTGAACAGCCGAACCCCGCTCTCACCCGCGCTCCCACACGCTGGAAGGGTTCTTGCCGTTCTGGCTTGGCTTTTTGGATAGCGCAAAAGCGGGGTTTCCCCAAAGGAAAAACCCCGCTCCTTTAGTTCAAAATTGGCGGATCAGCCGTATACGGCCTCTTTGCCGAAATGTTTGACCAGCATGTAATAGACAACCGCACGGTATTTGTTGCGGTTCGAGCGGCCATAGGTATCGATCACGCTGTCGATGGCCTGCTGCAGGGCATCGCCATCGGGCAGGCCCAGCTTTTTCATCAAGAAATTCTTGCGGATTGTTTCCAGCTCGGTCGGGTCAGACCCGGCCACCGTAGAGGCGTCGTCGTTGTAAATGGCGGGGCCACAGCCGATGGTTACTTTGGTCAGCAGGTCCATATCGGGGGCGATGCCGCATTTCTCCTGCAAATCACTTGCATATTTAGCGATCAAATCGTCGCGTTTACCCATTACTCTCTCTCCACCGCTCTGGGGTTCCAGTTACTGGCGCGCAAAGGTGCCACGGCAAGGTTAACCATTTGGTAGTCGCCTATAAAGGGAATTTTTCCTTGGAAGTCCCCTTTTGACTGCATAAAAAAACCCGCCAGCACGGGGCTGGCGGGTTTGCCTTGGCCAAGGGCCAATATGTTAATAGCGGTAATGTTCGGGCTTAAACGGGCCTTCGGGTGTGACGCCGATATAATCTGCCTGATCTTTTTTCAGCGTTGTCAGTTTCACGCCGATGCGGTCCAGATGTAGGCGGGCGACTTTTTCGTCTAGGTGTTTGGGCAGAATATAAACTTCGTTTTTATAGTTCGCGCCGTTTTTCCACAGCTCGATCTGCGCCAAAACCTGGTTGGTAAAGCTGGCCGACATCACGAAAGACGGGTGGCCCGTGGCATTGCCAAGGTTCAGCAAGCGGCCTTCAGACAGCAAAATGATGCGGCTGCCCGAGGGCATTTCGATCATGTCTACCTGTTCTTTGATGTTGGTCCATTTGTGGTTGCGCAGCGCGGCGACCTGAATTTCGTTATCGAAATGGCCGATGTTGCCCACGATGGCCATGTCCTTCATCTCGCGCATATGCTCGATGCGGATCACGTCTTTGTTGCCGGTGGTGGTGATGAAGATATCGGCGGTGTTCACCACGTCTTCCAGCAGCACCACTTCAAACCCGTCCATGGCCGCCTGCAGCGCGCAAATCGGGTCTACCTCGGTTACTTTTACGCGTGCGCCCGCGCCGCGCAGGCTGGCTGCGCTGCCTTTGCCCACATCGCCATAGCCGCAGACAACGGCCACTTTGCCGGCCATCATCGTGTCGGTGGCGCGGCGGATGCCATCGACCAGCGATTCTTTGCAGCCGTATTTGTTGTCGAATTTCGACTTGGTCACGCTGTCGTTGACGTTGATTGCCGGGAAGGGCAGGCGGCCTTCGCGCACCAGTTGATACAGGCGGTTGACGCCGGTGGTGGTTTCTTCGGACACACCTTTGATTTGGTCACGGATCTTGGTGAACCAGCCCGGGCTTTGTGCCATGCGCTTTTGGATTTGCGCTTTGATCACCTCTTCCTCTTCCGAGGTGGGCACGGGGATAATATCTTCGCCCGCTTCTGCGCGCGCACCCAGCAGCACATAAAGCGTGGCATCGCCGCCATCGTCCAAAATCATGTTGGGGCCATCTTCGAAAAAGAAGGATTTATCCAGATAATCCCAATGCTCTTCCAGCGTTTGGCCCTTGATGGCAAACACCGGGATGCCAGCCTTGGCAATGGCTGCAGCGGCGTGATCTTGGGTAGAGAAAATGTTGCAGCTGGCCCAACGCACATCGGCACCCAGCGCCGCTAGCGTTTCGATCAGAACGGCGGTTTGGATCGTCATGTGAAGCGACCCCACAATGCGCGCACCGGCCAGCGGCTTTGCCGCACCATATTCGCTGCGCAGCGCCATCAGCCCCGGCATTTCGGTTTCGGCGATATCCAGCTCCTTGCGGCCAAATTCGGCCAAGGAAATGTCTTTTACAATATAATCTTGGGTCACGTTACAAGGCTCCGTTCAGGTTTGGCTGGCACCTAGCACGCAACAGCCAAAAGAACAATCATATCTGGACTTGGGCGGTTTACAGCTATCCTTTGGCAGGCTAGCACAGGGGCATAAAGCCGCCCAAGGCAGGAGTTCAAAATGAAACAACCGCGCGCATGGCAACGTATGTTGTCGGGCCGGCGGCTGGATTTGCTGGATCCAACGCCGATGGATATCGAGATTGACGATATCGCGCATGGGCTGGCCTTTGTTGCGCGTTGGAATGGACAAACCATCGGTGATTACGCCTATTCGGTGGCAGAGCATTCTTTGTTGGTGGAACAAATTTTTGCCCGCCTTTACCCACAGGCCAACCCGGCCCAGCGGCTGGCTGCGCTGTTGCACGATGCACCCGAATACGTGATTGGCGATATGATAAGCCCTGTAAAGGCTGCTGTTGGCCCGGGTTATGACCAGCTAGACAAACGTTTGGCCGCGGCCATTCATTTGCGTTTTGGCCTACCGGCTGTGCCCGATGAGAAGCTGAAAAAGCACATAAAACGCGCCGATCGCATCAGCGCCTATCTAGAGGCGGTGCAAATCGCTGGTTTTGCCCAAGACGAAGCTGCCAAAATTTTTGGTCGCCCCAAGGCAGAGCTGTTGCAAGGCCTGTCCATTCGCTTGCGCCCCCCCACCGAGGTGCGGGCCGATTACACCGCCCGCCATGCTGCATTGTTGAAAGAGATCGGCTGATGCATATCCGCAGCGCAGGCCAGCTTGATACGAAACCGATGGCGGCGCTATTGAATGCGATCATCGCACAGGGTGGCACAACCGCCCTGACCCAGCCGGTGACAGCCGCTGATCTGGCGGCCAAAATGGCTGCATATGCAGGGCGCACCGCATGGCATTTGGCCGAAGATGATGCCGGCGCAGTTTTGGGGTTTCAGTGGCTGGCCCCGCACCCGAAATTGGTGCCCGAAGCGGCGGATATTGCCACTTTTGTGGAAATCGGACGCACGCAGCTTGGCATTGGGTCGGCCTTGTTTGGCGCCACATGTCAGGCGGCACGCGCGCTGGGCTATCGCTGGATCAACGCCACAATCCGCGCCGATAACAGCGGCGGGCTGGCTTATTACCAGTCGCGCGGGTTTCAAGAGTATGGCCGCGAAAGCAATATCGCGCTTACCGATGGCACCCGCGTAGATCGTGTGCACACGCGTTTTGATCTGTGATCTTTGCGCTTGAACGGCGCATCCCTTGCCGATAAAACCCCCCCGAGCGCCGCTGTAGCTCAGCTGGTAGAGCACGTCATTCGTAATGATGGGGTCGGGGGTTCGAGTCCCTTCAGCGGCACCAGAAATCCCTAAGAAAAGCCACAAAAACTGGGGTTTCTTTGTGTGTTTGGACCATTTTTGGGACCGCTTTCGGGACCGCTTTTGTCGAAATCGCACGCTGATATGTCAGGCTTTGGCGGACGTTGGGGCTTGCCTTGGGTGAGACTGATTCCGATAGTGTGGCTATGGATGACGCGATGCCCAAACTCCCCAGATACGTCTTTCGCCGGGCCAATGGCAGCTACCGGTACAAACGGAACGTGCCGAAAGAGCTGCGGGTGATTTTTGGGAAAGACACGTTGTACCGACAACTGGGGAATACTGTGGCGGAGGCACTGAAGGAGTATCCCTATGTGCATGCCCGTATCGAGGCTCTGTTCGAGCTAGAACGCAAGAAGCCAGACAGGGAACGGGCACTGGACGTCATCAGAGCCAACCTCGGGGATGAGGCTGCTGACCTAGTATTGGCACGAGCTGTGCCAGAGTACCCGCCACTCGACTACGACCTGAATGAGCTGGCCTACAGCCTGGCAGGCAAAGTGCCCAAGGCTGTGCTGGAACAGGTGTATCAGGGGCAGCTGAAAGATCCACCTGTTACCCTGTCCTCTGCGCTGAACGACTATCTCGAGTACAAAGCAAGCGAGGAGGGTCCTGATCGTGATCTGCGGGGGCGCGTCGATCGACTTCGCAAAGAGATAACGCATCTCTTCGGTAAGGCGAAGATGGATACCGTTGCGCTGGCAGACATCAGCCGACAGGATGCCACAGCGCTGCGTGACGTGCTGCTGGAAAAGATGGCACCAAACTCGGTCCAGCGGGTGATTGGCACAGTCAAGGCGGCAGTCAACCACGCCATCATTGAGGGTGGGCTGAACATTCCCAATGTGTTTGCCAAGCTGAGGATCAAAGGGGCAGGGGCCAGCAGGCAAGACAGGCTGCCCATATCAGAGGAACAGCTGCAGGCGCTGCTATCCAAAGCGCAGAACCATACGGCAGCGTATGCACTGGTGGTGTTCTTGGCAGACACTGGAGCTCGTAGGCTCTCGCATTTGCAATGGCGGCTTGCAGCTTAGATCACCCATCGACCGTTTCCATCTGCCATGCCTTGATCAGCTTCGGCAGCGCCTCATTCCAGTCGATAACGCCGACGTTTTTTGCCCAAGCGTAGTATTGGCCAATGAGATCGCGCTCTAGCGTCGGGTTCCGGCCCGCGAGGTTGGTCAACT
>RFQY01000070.1 GCA_009924775.1 Paracoccaceae bacterium
TGCGCCAAGGGTTATGAAATTGCGCACGCAGACGCAAGAAGGTTTTGCAGATGCAGAAAAACCCGCCGCAACGCAGCGTGATTAATTCGCAGGCACTTGGCAAAAATGCACAATATTTCGATCATTTGCGGAAAATTTAGAATATTCTTGCACGCAAACGCTGGAATGCGCTGAGAAACGAAACTTTTCCCAAACCAAATCTTGGACACTGCCGCAACAGTTTGCGCGAAAGGTTCCGCCATGATTCAAACACCCTATCTTCTGTTTCTGGGCGACGCGCCCGACCAATTGGCCGCCAAAGTGGCCCAAGGCATCAAAGATTGGCGCCCAGATAACGCCATCGGCCAATTCCGCATGGAAGGGTGCAACGCCGATATGGGCCTTGCCGACATGAGCTTGGCCGAAGCCCGGGCCGCGGGCGCAAAAACGCTGGTGATCGGCGTGGCCAACCGCGGCGGCGTGATCAGCCAAGCATGGAAAAAGGTGCTGGTGGCCGCGCTGGAAGAGGGGTTTGATTTGGCCTCGGGCCTGCATAACCTGCTGCGCGACGAACCCGATTTGGTGGCGGTGGCACAGGCCTGCGGGCGGCAATTGCACGATGTGCGCGTGCCCTCGGTGCAATATCCCATCGCCAATGGCGTCAAGCGCAGCGGCAAACGCTGCTTGGCCGTGGGCACAGATTGTTCGGTGGGCAAGATGTATACCGCGCTGTGCATGGACCGCGATATGAAGGCGCGCGGCCTGAAATCGTCTTTCCGGGCCACCGGCCAAACCGGCATTTTGATCACTGGCGATGGCGTGCCGCTGGATGCGGTGATTGCCGATTTCATGGCCGGCTCGATCGAATGGCTGACCCCAGACAATGACCCCGATCATTGGGATATGATCGAGGGGCAGGGCAGCTTGTTCCACGTGTCTTATTCCGGCGTCACCTTGGCCTTGGTTCATGGCGGTCAACCCGATGCCTTGGTGGTGTGCCACGAACCCACCCGCGCCCATATGCGTGGCTTGCCGGGCTATACATTGCCCAGCTTGGAAGACGTGCGCGATGTGGCGCTGCGCTTGGCACAGGTGGCCAACCCCGCCTGTCAGGTGATTGGCTTCTCGATCAACACCCAGCACATGCCCGAAGCCGAGGCGCGCGCCTATCTGGCCGATGTCGAGGCGCGTTTGGGCCTGCCCGCCACAGACCCGTTCCGCTTTGGCGCAGATAAATTGGTAGACGCGCTGGTCGCGCTTTGACAGATCTGGCAACAGGGCGGCCCCGGCTTGGGGCCGCCGATGAAGCAAAGGGAAACGGGCCATGCAAATAGACGTGCAGCGCGATGTGTTTCGTTTGGCACAGGTCTTTACCATCAGCCGCGGTAGCCGAACCGAGGCACAGGTGCTGACCGTGCGCATCAGCGCAGATGGCCTGCAAGGCTGGGGCGAATGCGTGCCCTATGCCCGGTATGGCGAAACGCTGGATAGCGTCAGCGCCCAAATTGCCAGCCTTCCCCAGCAGTTTGACCGCCAATCGCTGGTTGATCTTTTGCCAGCAGGCGCCGCGCGCAACGCGGTCGATTGCGCGCTGTGGGATCTTGCGTGCAAAAAGGCCGGGCTGCGGGCATGGCAACTGGCGGGATTGCCGCAACCGGGGCCTGAAATCACGGCCTACACATTGTCGCTGGCCAGCCCGGCCGAGATGCAGGCACATGCCGCACAACACGCCCATCGGCCCTTGCTGAAAATCAAACTGGGCACGCCAGATGATATGCCCCGCCTAGAAGCGGTACGCGCGGGCGCGCCAAACTCGACCATCATCGTGGATGCCAACGAAGGGTGGAGCGCCGAAATCTACGCCGATCTGGCACCGCATTTGGTGCGGCTGGGGGTGGCGTTGGTGGAACAACCCCTGCCTGCCGCTGATGACCATGCGCTGCTGGGCCTGCAGCGCCCGGTGCCCGTTTGCGCCGACGAATCTGCCCATGACCGTGCCTCGCTGCCGCATTTGGCGGGCAAATATGACGTGGTGAACATCAAGCTAGACAAAACCGGTGGCCTGACCGAGGCACTGGCGCTGCGCCAAGCAGCCTTGGAGCAAGGCTATAAAATTATGGTGGGCTGCATGGTTGGCAGCTCGCTTGCGATGGCCCCTGCCACCTTGGTGGCACAAGGTGCCTTGGTAACAGATCTTGACGGGCCGCTGCTTCTGGCCGAAGACCGCGACGAACCTTTACTGTTTGATGCCGCCGGGGTGCACCCCCCAAAGGCCACCCTCTGGGGATAAGGAGATTGCAATGACCCGCACCGTATATGTGAACGGCCAATATCTGCCCGAAACCGAAGCGACGGTTTCGATCTTTGACCGCTCGTTCCTGATGGCCGATGGCGTGTACGAGGTAACCAGCGTTCTGGGGGGCAAGCTGATCGACTTTCAGGGCCATGTGCAGCGGCTAGAGCGGTCTTTGAACGAGCTGGGCATGGACAAGCCCGAAGCCTTTGACCAGCTGCTAGACATCCACCGCGAATTGGTGCGCCTGAACGATATCGACGAAGGCATGATTTACCTGCAGGTCAGCCGCGGGTCGGCGGGCGATCGTGATTTCGTGTTTCCCGACCCTGCTGTCGTAAAGCCCACATTGGTGTTGTTTACCCAGTCAAAGCCCGGGCTGGCCAACAGCCC
Source organism: Paracoccaceae bacterium (assembly GCA_009924775.1). Classification (GTDB taxonomy): domain Bacteria; phylum Pseudomonadota; class Alphaproteobacteria; order Rhodobacterales; family Rhodobacteraceae; genus CAJXSO01. The sequence goes on from RFQY01000070.1 coordinate 2,666, forward strand.
CGCCGCACAAAAGGGCATCAAGGTTATTTCCATCGACGACATTCGCTGGGGCCGCCGCGATATTAAAACCGTGCAGCTGCTTTACCCCTCGATGGGTAAGATGATGGCCAAAAAAGCCGGCTGCGACGATGCATGGATGGTCGAGGATGGCATGGTCACCGAGGGCACATCGAACAACGCCTATATCGTAAAAGACGGCAAGATCATCACGCGCCAGCTGTCGAACGATATTTTGCACGGCATCACCCGTGCCGCTGTGCTGCGCTTTGCCCGCGAGGCCCAGATGGAGGTCGAAGAGCGCCCCTTTACCATCGCCGAGGCACAGGCCGCAGACGAGGCATTTATCACCTCGGCATCTACCTTTGTGTTCCCGGTGGTGGAAATCGACGGCACCACATTGGGCGCTGGCACCCCCGGCCCCGTGGCCAAGCGGCTGCGCGAAATCTATCTAGACGAAAGCCTGAAAACCGCCATTTAACCTGCGGTTTTAGCAATCGCGCGGGCTGGCAAGGCCCGCGCCCACAAGGGGCAGGCCCAAGCCATGTGTGCCCCTTATGCAAAAGTGGAAAAAATTAATCACTTTTCCCCCTAAATTCATCCAAACCTTGCCCCCGCTTATCGCTATGGTGCGCAAGGGGGGGCTGTTGCGCCCTCGTGTGAACAGAGGATGGGACAATGTTAAAAGAGTTTAAGGCCTTTATTGCCAAGGGGAACGTCATGGATATGGCGGTTGGCATCATCATCGGTGCGGCCTTCACCGCGATTGTCAGCTCGCTTGTGGCGGACCTGATCAACCCGATCATCGCATTATTTACCGGCGGCATCGATTTCTCGGGCTGGTTCTATGCGCTGGATGGGGGCAGCTATGCCTCGGTTGATGCGGCAAAAGAAGCGGGCGCCGCAGTGTTTGCCATTGGCAATTTCCTGATGGCCGTGATCAATTTCCTGATCATCGCCTTTGTGGTCTTTATGCTGGTGAAAACCGTAAACCGGGTGAAAGACAGCGCGACCCGCAAAGAAGAGGCCGCAGCACCTGCCGCGCCTGCAGGCCCCTCCGAGCTGGATGTGCTGTTGGAAATTCGCGACGCGCTGAAAAAGTAGGGCTGATTGCCGCAATTTGCCAAGGTTTGGCAAGAATACGCTGGGCGGGCGGTTGTTTTATATAGGCCGGGCCGTTATCAGGCCCGAAACCGAACAAAGGACAGCCGCCCGTGCCAAAAACGATGAAAATTGCCATTGGCAGTGTCATTGTGGGGCTGGTTGTGCTGGCCATCAAACTATTGGCGTGGCAGCTGACCGGCTCGGTGGCGTTGTATTCAGATGCGCTGGAAAGCACGGTCAATGTGGCCACGGCCTTGGCCGCGCTATTGGCGGTGCGCTACGCCGCCCGCCCGCCCGATGCCGATCACCCCTATGGCCACCACAAGGCAGAATATTTCAGCGCCGTGCTAGAGGGGGTGATGATCATCATCGCAGCCCTTTTGATTTTGCATGCCGCCGCCACCAGCTGGGGTAACCCGCCCAGCTTCACAGCGCCATGGCCGGGATTGGCGGTGAACCTGCTGGCCAGCGTGCTAAACGGGGTGTGGTGTTTTGTTCTAATCCGTCAGGGGCGGGCCCTACGCTCGCCCGCTTTGGTGGCTGATGGGCGCCATTTGCTCAGCGATGTTGTCTCGTCTGTGGGGGTGACCATGGGTTTGGTTGCTGCCATTTTGACTGGCTGGCTATGGCTGGATGCGGGTTTGGCCGCTTTGGTGGCGCTAAATATCTTGTGGTCAGGCTGGCAGGTTGTGCGCAGTTCGGTGGGTGGCTTGATGGATGAAAGCGTGCCCGAAGATGTGCTGGAACAGCTGCGCGGCATCATCTCGGCCTATGGCGCGGGCGCGGTCGAGGCCCATGACCTGCGCGCCCGTCACGCCGGGCGTGCCACATTCGTAGAATTTCACTTGGTCGTGCCAGCAGAAATGTCGGTCGATGCGGCCCACGATATTTGCGACCGTATCGAGGCGGCCGTCAAAGCCGCGATCAGCGACAGCGTGGTCACCATCCATGTCGAGCCAGACCACAAGGCAAAACACAGCGGTATCGTGGTGATCTAACCGCTGTGTGCGGTGGCAGGCAGGCAGGCGGCACCCCGCCTGCCCAGCGCGCGTCTTAACCTTTTAAGGCCAGCTGCGGCGATATCACATCCAGCCCCAAAGCACGGCCAACGGCATAATAGGTCAGCTTGCCGGCATGCACGTTCAAGCCGTTCAGCAAATGCGCGTCATCTGCACAGGCTTGGCGCCAGCCCTTATCGGCCAAGGCCAGCATAAAGGGCAGCGTGGCATTGCCCAATGCAATGGTCGAGGTGCGGGCCACAGCCCCCGGCATATTGGCCACGCAGTAATGCATGATCCCGTCGACATCATAGATCGGGTCGGCATGGGTGGTGGCGCGCGATGTTTCAAAACACCCGCCTTGGTCGATGGCCACATCAACCAGCACCGCACCGGGCTTCATATCAGCCAATTGCGCGCGCGATACCAGCTTGGGCGCCGCAGCGCCCGGGATCAGCACCGCACCCACCACCATATCGGCCTCGCGCACCAGTTGGGCAGTGGCCGCAGCGGTGGAATATTGGTTTTTGAACTGGCCGCCAAACACATCGTCCAAATAGCGCAGCCGCGCCAACGAACGGTCCAGCACCGTCACATCTGCCCCCATGCCTGCAGCCACTTTGGCCGCATGGGTGCCCACAACGCCGCCGCCGATAACCACCACTTTGGCCGGGCCCACACCGGGCACGCCGCCCATCAGCACGCCGCGCCCGCCATTGGCCTTTTGCAGCGTCCATGCCCCGACCTGCGGTGCAAGGCGGCCCGCCACCTCGGACATCGGGGCCAGCAGCGGCAGGCCGCCACGGTCGTCGGTGACGGTTTCATAGGCAATGCATGTCGCGCCAGATGCCAGCAGATCGTGGGTTTGCTCGGGGTCGGGGGCCAGATGCAGATAGGTAAACAGCACTTGCCCCTCGCGCAGCATCTTCCGCTCGGCTGGCTGCGGCTCTTTCACCTTCACGACCATATCGGCCAGCGCGAAAATCTCTGGCGCGCTGTCGACAATGCGGGCGCCCGCGGCCACATAGGCCGCATCGTCAAACCCGGCACCGGCCCCTGCGCCGGTTTCCATATACACCTCGTGGCCATGCGCCACCGCCTCATGGGCGGCCGCAGGGGTGATACCTACGCGAAATTCCTGTGGTTTGATTTCTTTGGGGCAACCGATTTTCATTTTCCCGCTCCTCCGTTTGGGACATGGCCAAAGCATTGCCCAAGGCGCATGCAATTGCCTTGAAATTTTGCCTGCCAAATGCGCATATTTTGAAATAATTCAGCGCAAGGGCTGCAATTTATCGAAGGAAGCTACGGAAATGGCGCTAGACCCGACAGATATCAGGATTTTGGCCGTACTGCAAAAACGGGGCCGGATTTCGAACGCCGACCTAAGCGAGGCTGTGAATCTATCGCCCTCGGCCTGCCATCGCCGTGTCCAGCGGCTGGAAAGCGATGGCTATATCCGCGATTACGTGGCGCTGCTGGATCCGCGCAAGCTGGGTGTGCCCACAACCGTGTTCGTGGAAATCACCCTGCAGGGCCAAGCAGACGAGGTGCTAGACGCCTTTGAAAAGGCGGTGGCGCGCATTCCCGACGTGTTAGAGTGCCACCTCATGGCGGGCTCGGCCGATTACATTTTGAAAGTGGTGGCTGAAAACACCGAAGATTTCGCCCGCATCCACCGCCAACATCTGGCCCGCCTGCCGGGGGTGGCGCAGATGCAATCCTCTTTTGCGCTGCGCACAGTGTTCAAAACCACAGCCCTGCCTTTGTAGCCCCGCCAAGGTGCATTGCACCTTGGGCGGCTTTGTTGAACAGTTGGGAAAAACGGGGGCAACGGGGGGAATGGCAGCCATGGAACATGATTACATCATCATCGGGGCGGGCAGCGCGGGCTGCGTTCTGGCCAAACGCCTGTCCGAGGCGGGGCACAAAGTGCTGCTGCTAGAGGCGGGCGGAAAAGATAACTACCACTGGATCCACATCCCGATGGGCTATCTTTATTGCATCGGCAACCCCCGCACCGATTGGTGTATGCGCACCGAGCCAGAAACCGGGCTGAACGGGCGCAGCCTGCTATACCCCAGGGGCAAGGGGCTGGGGGGCTGCTCGTCGATCAATGGCATGCTGTATCTGCGCGGGCAAGCCAATGACTATGACGGCTGGCGCCAATCGGGCCTGCCCGGCTGGGGCTGGGATGATGTGCTGCCCTATTTCCGCAAATCCGAAGATTACGTTGATGGCGAAAGCGCCCTGCATGGCGCGGGCGGCGAATGGCGGGTGGAAAACCAGCGCCTGCATTGGGATTTGCTGGATGATTGGAAAGCGGCAGCCATGCAATGGGGCCTGCCCGAAAGCGTGGATTTCAACACCGGCAACAACGAAGGCGTGGGCTATTTCAAGGTAAACCAACGCGGCGGATGGCGGATGAATACGGCAAAGGCGTTTTTGCGCACCGCCAACACCGACACCCTGCAGGTGCTGACGCAGGCCCATACCAACCGGCTGCTGGTGCAGGGCAAAAGGGTTGTGGGGGTCGAATTTCGCCACGGCGGCGCGCTAAAAACCGCCCGCGCCCGGGCCGAGGTGTTGCTGTGTGCCGGGGCGATTGCCTCGCCGCAGATCTTGCAACTTAGTGGCATTGGCCCGGGCGATTTATTGCAACGCCACGGCATTGGCGTGCAACACGAGATGGCGGGGATCGGGGCCAACCTGCAAGACCATTTGCAACTGCGCTGCGCATGGCGGCTGCAAGGCGCAAAAACACTGAACACATTGGCCAACAGCCTATTTGGCAAGGCCCGTATCGGGCTGGAATACCTGCTGACGCGTTCGGGCCCCATGTCGATGGCACCCAGCCAATTGGGCGCGTTTTCGCATTCGCGCCCGGGGCTGGCCTCGCCAGATTTGGAATATCACGTGCAGCCCCTGTCGCTAGAGGCATTTGGCCAGCCTTTGCACAGCTTCCCGGCCATCACCGCCAGCGTGTGCAATCTGCGCCCTGAAAGCCGCGGCAGCGTGCAAATTGCGTCGGCCAACCCCGAAGATGCGCCGCTGATCGCGCCCAACTATCTTAGCACCGAAGGTGACAGGCGCGTCGCGGTCGATGCCATTCGGCAGGCGCGTGCCATTATGGCGCAATCGGCCATGGCAAAATATTCCCCGCTAGAAATGAAGCCCGGCATCGACAGCGACGATCCGGCAGATCTGGTGAAAGCGGCGGGCGATATCGGCACCACCATTTTCCACCCCGTGGGCACCGTGCGCATGGGGGCTGATGCGGCGGCCCCGCTTGATGCCCAGCTGCGCCTGCGCGGGCTGCAGGGGCTGCGGGTGGTGGATGCCAGCGTGATGCCCACGATCACCAGCGGCAACACCAATTCGCCCACCATCATGATTGCAGAAAAGGCCGCCGATATGATCTTGGGGCGGGTGGCTTAAATGGCAAATGTTGCAATCCCCTACTTTTCGGGGCGGGGCCATACCCGGCGTTTGGCGCAAGAAATTGCAGCGGGGCTGGGGGTTGGCCACTGCGATGCCCGGCTGATTGATGTGGCCCAAATGGGCGAAACCGATTGGCAGGCACTGGATGCCGCCGATGCTATCGTCATGGGCACCCCCACCTACATGGGCAGCGCCGCCGCCGAATTCAAAGCGTTCATGGATCAGACCGGCACGCTTTGGGCCCAGCAGCGCTGGGCCGACAAGCTGGCGGCAGGGTTCACCGTGGCCATTTTTGGCGGTGGGGACAAACTGCAAACCCTGCAGCAGCTGATGGTATTTGCCATGCAGCATGGCATGGTTTGGGTGGGCCAAGACCAAATCGGCGCGCCGGTTGACCCGGAAAAAGAGGGGCTAAACCAAAGCGGTGTTTGGCTGGGCCTTGGCGCGGTATCTGTGCGCGACAAAACCCAGCTGATTGGCGCCGGCGATTTGCACACAGCCCATCTGTTTGGCCAAAGATTGGCCCGCGCTGTGCGGCGCTGGGCGCTTTAGCCGCGCCGCCCTGCCGGGCTAAAAAGGTTCTCGTGGTTTTGGTGCGGTTTTTTCAAAAGGCGTGAAATTTCTCTTTGAATTTTCACGCAGACGATTCATCGTGAAAAAGTAATGAAATTTTTCACGCGATTCGCCCCCGATGCAAACCACCGCCCCACCCAGCCCGATCTTGGGCGCTGATCTGCGTAGCCTGCGCCACGCGCGCGGCCTGACGTTGCAGCAATTGGCGGGCCAGTTGCAGCGCTCGGTCGGCTGGCTTAGCCAGGTCGAGCGCGACATGTCACAGCTATCTGTCGCCGATCTGCGCCGTATCGCACAGGCGCTAGACGTGCCGGTATCGCTGCTCTTTTCCCAAGCCGACGCGCCCCGGCACGAAACCGGCTATGTGGTGCGCCGCAATGCCCGCCGCCCCATTGGCACGCGCATAGCTGGCCTGATGGAAGAGCTGTTATCGCCTGATCTGACCGATGATTTCGAGGTGGTCCATTCCACCTTTGCCCCCCATAGCCGCCTGAAAAAACCCACCAGCCGCCCCACACAGGAACTGGGCTTTTTGGTTTCAGGTCAACTAGATATCACCATCGCAGGCCATGAGTTTCGTATCTTGCCGGGCGATAGTTTCCGCATCCGCGGCGAACCCTTCTCATGGGCCAACCCCACCGATGTGCCCGCAGTGGCGATCTGGGTGATCGCGCCCCCGGTGTATTGATGGCCATGATCGTGCTGCACACTTTGCTGGCCATGGATGCCACCACGATCGGCACATTCGTTTTGGCGGGTATTGTGCTGAACCTGACGCCGGGCGCCGATGTTATGTTTGCCAGTGCCTGCGGTTTGGCCGGTGGCTGGCGCGTGGGCGTGGCGGCGGCAGCGGGGGTGGCGCTGGGGGCGGTATTGCATGTGGGCTTGGCCAGTTTGGGCCTATCCGCAGCACTGCTGGCCCACCCCAACGCCTATGACGCCATTCGATGGGCCGGGGGCGCCTATTTGTTGTGGCTTGCATGGGCGGCATGGCACGCCCCCGCCCCACAGGCAGGCGTCGCCGCCATTGGGCTGGGCCGCGCGGTGTGGCGTGGTTTCACCACAAATGCGCTAAACCCCAAGGTTGCGCTGTTTGTGATGGCCTTTTTGCCGCAATTTGCCAACCCGGCCATTGGCCCGGTTTGGCCACAGGTTCTGGCCTTGGGCGTGCTGTTTATCACAACAGGGTTTTTCATTACCGCAGCTTATGGCGCTGCGGCAGGTATTTTTGGGCAGGCGCTGGGGCGCGCTGCACAGTGGCTGGGCAAGATCTCGGCCGTCGTCTTTGCTGGGCTGGCAGCCCGGCTTGTTCTGGATTGAGGGAGAGAAAACATGAGCGCAATTCCAACAACGGCCCGCGTGGTCATTATCGGCGGCGGTGCGGTGGGGGTTTCGGCCCTTTACCATCTGGCCCAAGCAGGCTGGACCGATTGCGTCTTGCTTGAAAAGAACGAATTGACCGCTGGCAGCACATGGCACGCCGCCGGCAATGTGCCCACCTTCTCTACCTCGTGGTCGGTGATGAATATGCAGCGCTATTCCACCGAGCTGTACCGCGATCTGGGCGCCAAGGTGGATTACCCGATGAATTACCATGTCACCGGCTCGATCCGCTTGGCCCACAGCGCCGAAAGGATGCAGGAATTTCAGCGCGCCAAGGGGATGGGCCGCTATCAGGGGATGGATCTGGATATTCTGGGCCTAGACGAGATCAAGGCACGCTATCCCTTTATCGAAACCCACGATTTGCATGGCGCGCTCTATGACCCAAATGATGGCGATATCGACCCCGCCCAGCTGACCCAAGCGCTGGCCAAGGGCGCGCGCGATCTGGGTGCCACCATCGTACGTTTTTGCCCCGCAACAGGTGTGCGGCGCGAAAATGGGGAATGGATTGTAGAAACCGAACAGGGCGAAATCCGCTGCGAATATGTTGTAAACGCCGCTGGCTATTACGCCCAACGCGTGGGCGAATGGTTCAAACCTTACGGTGGGCGCACCGTGCCAATGATGGTGATGTCGCACCAATATCTATTGTTTGAAGAGGTCGATGCCGTGCGCGACTGGTCGGCACAGGCCGGGCGGAAATTGCCGCTTTTGCGCGATGTCGACAGCTCGTACTACCTGCGCCAAGAAAAGAACGGCTTCAACCTAGGGCCCTACGAACGCAATTGCCGCGCCCATTGGGTGCAGCCGGGCGACCCAATGCCCGAAGATTTCAGCTTCCAGCTTTACCCAGACGATCTGGACCGCTTGGAATGGTATATCGAAGATGCGCTGGCACGGGTGCCCCTATTGGGCCAGGCCGGTGTCAGCAAGGTCATCAACGGCCCCATACCCTATGCCCCCGACGGGTTGCCGCTGCTCGGGCCCATGCCCGGGGTGCCCAATGCCTTCGAGGCGTGCGTTTTCACCTTTGGCATCGCGCAGGCCGGGGGCGCGGGCAAGGTGCTGGCCGAATGGATCACCGAAGGCCAGACCGAATGGGATATGTGGTCGTGCGATCCCCGCCGCTACACCGATTACACAGATCGCGACTATTGCATCGAAAAAGGCATGGAGGTCTACGGCCACGAATACGCCATGCATTTCCCATGGCACCGCTGGCCTGCCGCGCCAAACCGCAAACAATCCGCCTTGCACAGCCGTTTGGAACAGGCCGGCGCCCAGTTTGGCGCCTATAACGGCTGGGAACGCGCCAATTACTTTGCCAAACCCGGCGATGACACCAGCGAAGAGGCCACACAAACATGGGCGCGCAGCGGCCCTTGGCAGCCGCGCATCGCCGCAGAATGCGCCGCCGTGCGCGACCATGCCGGCATGATCGCCATTTCCGGCTTTACCCGGCTCAAGGTCACCGGCCCCGGCGCACGCGCGCATGTTGACCGCCTGACATGCTCGCGCCTGCCACAGCCGGGCCGCGTGGGGCTGGCCTATTTCCCAGATACGCGCGGGCGGATTCTGACCGAAATGTCGGTGATACCCGAAAGCGACGAGGCGCTGTTGCTGATCACCGCTGGCACCGCGCAATGGCACGATCGCGATGTGCTGCTGCAAGGCGCGCCAGAGGGCATCACCATCACCGACCATAGCGCCGAACAAGACTGCCTGTTGCTGACCGGCCCACAGGCCCGCGCCATTCTGGAACCGCTCACCGATGGCGATTTGGCGCTGCCATGGCTGACCATGCAATCTGCGCTGGTGTGCGGCGTGCCCTGCCAGCTGATGCGCGTCTCTTTCGCGGGCGAACTGGGCTGGGAAATCCACTGCCCCGCAGATCAAGCCCCCGTAATCTGGGACGCGCTGGCCGCTGCCGGTGTGACCCCCTTTGGCATGTGGGCGCTGAATTCGCTGCGCATCGAAAAGGGCTATCGCGCGTGGAAAGGCGATCTCTCGACCGATTATTCCATCCTGCAAGGCGGGCTCGAACGTTTCGTCGATTGGTCGAAACCAGACTTTCCCGGTAAAGCCGCCATGCTGGCCGAAAAAGAGGCCGGGCCAACCCGCCGCTTTGTGCTGTTGCATGTGCAGGCCGGCGACTGCGACGCGCCCTACATGTCCACCCTGTGGCATCAGGGCGAAATCGTTGGGGAAACCACCAGCGGGGCGTGGGGCTACCGGGTCAATCACTCGGTGGCTTTGGGAATGGTGCGCGCAGATCTGGCCCAACCCGGCACCGAAATCGAGGTGGAAATTTACGGCCAGCGCCACAGCGCCGTGGTCCAGCCCGATGGCCCCCTGTGGGATCCAAAAAACCAGCGCATTCGCGCATAACCTACCGCTGCCTCTGGCCGGGCATATCGCCCATGCCCGGCCCCTTATTGGGATATAAAGATGACAGAAATCACCCTTCTCGATGGGTCCATCGGCCAAGAAATCGTCAAACGCTCGGGCGACCGGGCCACGCCGCTTTGGTCTACCTCGGTGATGATGGAAAAGCCCGGCATCGTGGGCGATGTGCACAGCGCCTATTTTCAGGTGGGCAGCACCATCGCCACCACCAACACCTACGCCGTGCATGTCGATCGCCTGCAACGCGTCGGGCTCGAAGATCAGCACCTCACCCTGCTCGACCGGGCGATGGACGCGGCGCTGGCCGCCCGCACGGCCCATGGCACGGGGCGCATCGCGGTGTCGCTGGGCCCGCTTGGCGCCTCTTACCGCCCCGACATCAAGGTACCCCTCGATCAGGCCGAAGCTGCCTATGCCACAATCGCCCGCCATTTGGGGCCCAAGGCCGATCTGATGCTGATCGAAACCACCAGCTCGCTGCATCAAGCCGAAGGCGCGCTGCGCGGTGCGGCGCATGGGGGCGTGCCGGTTTGGCTGGCCGTCACGGTCGACGACCACGATGGCACCCGCCTGCGCTCGGGCGAGCCGCTCTCAGACCTTGCCCCGCTCATCACAACCTACGCCCCTGCCGCAGTTTTGATCAACTGCTCGCGCCCCGAAGCGGTGGCAGACGGTCTGGCAATCTTGAAAACTTTTGGCCTGCCTTTTGGCGCTTATGCCAATGGCTTCACCAAAATCTCTCAGGAATTTCTGGTCGATGCCCCCACGGTCGATGCCTTGGAACAGCGCCAAGATCTGGGGCCAAAAGACTATGCCAGCTTTGCCATGGGCTGGGTGGCCCAAGGCGCCACCATCGTCGGCGGCTGCTGCGAGGTTGGCCCCGATCACATCGCCGAACTGGCCACGCAACTGCGCGCGGCCGGCCACGTCATCGTTTAATC
>RFQY01000008.1 GCA_009924775.1 Paracoccaceae bacterium
TTTGATTAGGCCATACTCTGCCGCCCCCTTATGTGGCTGCGATCACAGCTGGGTTATCTGCCCTTTAAGCCTGCGTTGGGATGCCTACATCAAAGGATAGGCGCGGGCCCGGAACGTCCGTGTCTTTCACTGTCCCTCGTTCCGTGACTGGCGCCCAAGGTTTACTTGGGCGCTTTTTTCTTGCCCGCCCCCGCGCTAAGCTGTGGGCATGAGCTTGCATTATTCTGATGATTTTCTGAAAACGATTCTTCGCCGCGCGCGCCGCATTGCCGTGGTGGGTGTGTCGATGAACCCTGTGCGCCCCAGCTATTATGTGGCGCGCTACCTGTCGCTAAAGGGCTACGAGGTGGTGCCGGTAAACCCCGGTCATGCGGGCGAACAGCTGTTTGGCACCAAGGTGGTGGGCAGCCTTGCCGAAATCGAGGGGCCCGTGGATATGGTGGATGTGTTTCGCCGCCCCGAACATGTGCCCCCCATCGTTGATCAGGCCTTGGCGCTGTTTCCACAGTTGCAAACCATTTGGCTGCAAATTGGCGTGGTGCACGAGGGGGCTGCGGCCACTGCACAGGCCAAGGGTGTGGACGTGGTGATGGACCGTTGCCCCAAGATCGAATACCAGCGCCTGTTCGGCGAACTGCGCATGGGCGGTTTTGCCACTGGCATTATCTCGGCCAAGCTATAGGGCTTATTTTGGGCGCGCGGCCTTTTCTGCCAAGCCCGATTGCCCCTGACGGCGCTGCAATTCTGCCATGACCTGCGCCACGCTTACCCCGCGCGAATGCAGCATCACCAGCAGGTGAAACAGCACATCGGCCGCTTCGCTGGTCAGCGCGGCGCTGTCGCCTTTCACGGCCTCGATCAGCGCCTCTATCGCCTCTTCGCCAAATTTCTCGGCCACTTTTTCGGGGCCTTTGGCCAGCAGCCGGGCGGTCCAGCTGTCGTCGGGCGCGGCTGTGGCGCGGCTGGCGATGATGGTTTCCAATTCGTCCAGTGTCATGCGTCCAGCCTCATCTCGATGCCCGCGGCGGCCATGTGTTTTTTGGCCTCGCGGATGGTGTAATCGCCAAAGTGAAAGATCGAGGCGGCCAAAACCGCGCTTGCGCCGCCTTGGGTGACCCCTTCGACCAAGTGATCCAGCGTGCCCACCCCACCCGAGGCGATCACGGGAATATCGACCGCTTGGGAAATGGCGCGGGTGAGCGGCAGGTTAAACCCCGCCCGCGTGCCATCGCGATCCATCGAGGTGAGCAAGATTTCACCCGCCCCCTTGGCCTGCACCAAACGGGCAAATTCCACGGCATCAATTCCGGTGGGTTTGCGCCCGCCATGGGTGAAAATTTGCCATTGCCCGGGCGCCACGGTTTTGGCGTCGATCGCCACAACGATGCATTGGCTGCCAAACTGATCGGCGGCTTCTGCCACCACATCGGGGTTGGCCACCGCGGCCGAGTTGAAGCTGACTTTATCTGCCCCCGCCAACAACAAGTTGCGCACATCTTGCGCGCTGCGCACCCCGCCCCCCACGGTCAGCGGGATATAGCATTGCTCGGCGGTGCGCGTGACCACATCCATCATCACGCCGCGGTTTTCATGGGTGGCGTGGATATCCAAAAAGCACAGCTCGTCGGCGCCCGCCGCATCATAGGCGCGCGCCGATTCAACCGGGTCGCCCGCGTCGCGCAGCCCAACAAAATTGACGCCCTTGACCACACGGCCATCGGCAACATCAAGGCAGGGAATGATACGGGTTTTCAGCATGTGGGCGTTATGCCTTGTTCCATAAGGGGCGAAAAGGGGCGGGTGCGGGCGCTTATGCGCGCAACACGCCCAAAGCCTGTTGCAGATCAATCGCGCCATCATACAGAGCGCGGCCCGAAATGGCACCGTTCAGTGGCGCGCCACAGTCTTTTAGCGCTTGCAGATCCGCCAGTGACGATACCCCGCCCGAGGCGATAACGGGTATCGACACAGCCTGCGCCAGCGCGGCGGTTTCGGCCACGTTCGGCCCCTGCATGGCGCCATCGCGGTTGATGTCGGTATAAATGATGGCGGCCACGCCTGCATCTTCAAAGCTGCGTGCCAGATCTGTTGCCAAAACATCGGTATCTTCGGCCCAGCCCTTTGTGGCCACGCGGCCGTTGCGGGCATCGATTCCCACCGCCACCTTGCCCGGAAAAGCCCGGGCAGCTTGACGCACCAGATTTGGGTTTTCCACGGCGATCGTTCCCAAAATAACCCGCGCCAGCCCCCGATCTAGCCAGCGCTCAATCGTGGCCATATCGCGGATGCCACCGCCCAGCTGCGCGGGTACTTGGGTGCGGCGCAAAATCTCTTCGACGGGGGCCGCGTTTACCGGCTCGCCTGCAAAGGCGCCGTTCAGATCGACAAGATGCAGCCATTCGCAGCCTGCCACGACAAATTCCATGGCTTGGGCGGCGGGGTCTTCGTTGAAAACGGTGGCCTTTTCCATATCCCCTTTGAACAGGCGCACGGCGTTGCCATCTTTCAGGTCGATTGCGGGGTAAAGGATCATGCGGGCTCCTGCGGTGCGTGGCGTCTTTCCTGTGCGTTTGGCATGCACATCCAGAAAATGCAACGCGTGGCCATGCAGCACTTGCGCCGAAAGCGATTGCTTCGCAAGATTGCCCCATATCAGACCCACAAAGGAGCGCGCGATGCGGTCTATTATTCTTGGTACAGCCCTTTTCGCTTTTGGCGCCGCCGCCCCGGCCAGCGCGGACCCATCAGCTGGCATATGGCAAACCGCCCCGGGCGAGACGGGGGGCTATTTGCACGTGTCAATTGCCCCTTGTGGTGAAAACCTGTGCGGCACAATCCAGCGTGCCTATGGGGCAGATGGCACCCTTGCCAGTGATTATGAACATCTGGGCAAGCCGATCCTTTGGAACATGGGGCGCGATGGCGATGGGCGCTATTCGGGTGGCACGATCTGGGCGCCCGATGTTGATAAAACCTATCGTTCCAAAATGCAGCTCAAGGGCAACCAGCTGGCCGTATCGGGCTGTGTGGGGCCGTTTTGCCGCAGCCAAGACTGGCAGCGCGTTAAGTAAGGCATCTGCCGCCTGCCGGCCATTGGCGGCCCTGTGCCGGGGCTACGCGCCCGGTGCCGGGGCCCCTAGGGGCGCCAGCGCAGGAAATTGCCAATCATCTGCAATCCAACGGTTTGGCTTTTTTCGGGGTGAAATTGCATGCCCACAATCGTGTCGCGCCCAACCATGGCCGTCACTGGCCCGCCATAGTCCACATGGGCCAAGCGATGCGCTGGGTTGTCCACCAGCATATGGTAGGAATGCACGAAATAGGTGTGCTGGCCGCTGCGGATCCCTTCAAACACCGGGTGTGGGTGATCGATGACCAGATCGTTCCAGCCCATATGCGGCACCTTTAGCCCGGCTGTGCTGGGGGTGATGCGGGTGACGGTACCAGCGATCCAGTCAAAGCCATCTGTGGGGGTATATTCCAGGCCTTGGGTTGCCAGCATTTGCATGCCGATACAGATGCCCAAGAATGGCCGCGCGTTCAGGCGCACGGCCTCGTCCATGGCCTCGAACAGGCCGCGGTGGTCAAACAGCTGGGCGCGGCAGGCAGGAAAGGCGCCATCGCCGGGCAAAACGATGCGATCGGCACGGCGCACCTGATCTGGGTCGCTGGTCACGATCACATCGCCCAGCCCCAACTCGGTGGACATGCGCTGAAAGGCCTTGTGCGCCGAATGCAGGTTGCCGCTTTCGTAATCCACAATAACGGTGGTCATGGGGTTACAGCGTTCCCTTGGTGGATGGGATGGCATCGGCCTTGCGCGGGTCGGTTTCCACAGCCACGCGCAGCGCCCGTGCCACGGCCTTGAACGCGGCCTCGGCGATATGGTGGCTGTTGATCCCATGCACCTGATCTAGGTGCAAGGTAATGCCGCCATGGGTGGCGAAGGCCTGAAAGAATTCGCGCACCAGCTCGGTGTCGAATGTGCCAATCTTTTGGGTGGGCAGGGTCACATTCCACACCAAGAACGGACGGCCCGACAAATCCAGCGCACAGCGCACCTGTGCGTCATCCATGGGCAGGCTGCATTCGCCATAGCGGCGGATGCCGCGCTTGTCGCCCAAGGCCTGCGCCAGCGCTTGGCCCAAGGCGATGCCAACATCCTCGACCGTGTGGTGATCGTCGATATGCAGATCGCCACTGCAGCGGGTGGTGATGTCGATCAGCGCGTGGCGGGCCAACTGATCGAGCATATGATCGAAGAATCCCACACCGGTTTCGTTTTTATAGGTGCCGGTGCCATCGAGATTGATCTCGACCGCAATATCGGTTTCCGCAGTCTTGCGGCTGATGCTGGCCGTGCGCATGGGCTACTCCGTCGCTGTCTTTGGGGTGCTTATAGGCGGCTGGGCCTGACGGGGGAAGGGGCGCTGTAGCAAAAGCCGCCGCGCAGTGCGCCGGTGCCACATCCCCGTTGGGGTGGTCACTGCTGTCTGGCCACTGCTGTCTGGTCATCTGTGGTAGTTGGAGCGGGCGATGAGATTCGAACTCACGACCCTTACCTTGGCAAGGTAATGCTCTACCCCTGAGCTACGCCCGCGCTCCGTTGGGTTGGCCATGGCCACCCCGATTTTAGACCCCATGGAGCGGGCGATGAGATTCGAACTCACGACCCTTACCTTGGCAAGGTAATGCTCTACCCCTGAGCTACGCCCGCGTCCTTGGGTGAGGCGTGAGGTATAAATTCCGCGCGCCAACTGCAAGAGGAAAAATGCGTTTTGGGGCAAATTTCTTGGCGGTGTCCCGGCTTAAGCCTTGTTGCGCAAGTCTTTCAGCGCGTCAGCCAATTCGCCATACAGGCTGCGCCGCTCGTCTTCGCTCAGAAAGGCGCCAATTTCGACGGTGCGGCCATTGCCCGATAAGGTGACATACCATGGCACAGGCCCGGCTGTGGGGTGAATTTCGGTGCGGGCCCAATAGGTGTTTGCCTCCCATTCTTTGGCAGGCTTGCGGCGCGCGCGGTGGCACAGGTGTACCCGTTCGGGCGCCAGCGTCAGCACCTCTAGCACTTCGGCATCGCGGTAGTTGCGCTCTAGCGCCCACCACATGCCGCCCAGCACCAGCAATAAAAACGGCAATAGCCCCCACAACACGAAAGTGCCCAAGAGCGGGTAAAGCGGGATGGTGATCAACCCGAATGTCGACAGAATAAAGATGGCCGATCCCCGCCGCGGCATCGAGCGGAAGGGCCACAGCTCTAGCTGTCGTTCGGTTTCAGAAACTTGGGTCCAACGGTAAGGCATGGGCAAAAAATAGGGGGAATGAGGAAAAGAAAAGGGCCCGAACTGATGTTCGGGCCCAAATCTGGTTTGGTTCCAGCACTTGGCCCTTAGTGGGCGGGTGCTTTGTCCCAGTCTTCGCGCTTGGGCAGCTGCTCGAACGTATGTTCGGGCGGGGGCGAGGGCAGGGTCCATTCCAGCGTATCGGCGTATTCGTTCCAGTAGTTGTTCTGGGTCACCTTCGCGCCGCGGAACAGCGAGTAGAAGATGATGCCGAAGAAGAACACAAAGGACGCAAACGAAATGAATGCACCGATCGACGACCAGTAGTTCCAGAAGGCAAACGCCTCGGGATAGTCGATATAGCGGCGGGGCATGCCCTGACGGCCCAAGAAGTGCTGCGGGAAGAAGGTCAGGTTTGCACCGATGAACATCATCCAGAAATGCAGCTTGGCGGCCCATTCAGGGTAGTGGCGGCCGGTCATCTTGCCAAAGTAGAAGTAGATGCCAGCAAAGATGGCAAATACAGCGCCCAGCGACATCACGTAGTGGAAGTGCGCAACCACGTAATAGGTGTCGTGATAGGCACGGTCTACGCCCGCTTGGCTCAGCACCACACCCGTAACACCGCCAACGGTGAACAGGAACAAGAAGCCAAAGGCCCACAGCATCGGCGCTTTGAATTCAATCGAGCCGCCCCACATGGTGGCGATCCAGCTGAACACTTTCACCCCGGTCGGCACCGCGATCACCATGGTGGCCAGCATGAAGTAGCTTTGCTGGGTCAGCGACATGCCGACGGTGTACATGTGATGCGCCCAAACAACAAAGCCCAGTGCGCCAATCGCGATGATGGCCCATACCATCGGCAAATAGCCGAAGACGGGTTTGCGCGAGAAGGTGGCGATCACGTGGCTGATGATACCAAAGCCGGGCAGAATGATGATGTACACCTCTGGATGGCCAAAGAACCACAGAATGTGCTGATACAGGATCGGGTCACCGCCACCTGCCGGATCAAAGAAGGTGGTGCCAAAGTTGCGGTCTGTCAGCAGCATGGTGATGGCGCCAGCCAGAACCGGCAGCGACAGCAGAATCAACCACGAGGTCACAAAGATCGACCACGAGAACAGCGGCACTTTGAACAGGGTCATGCCCGGTGCGCGCATGTTCAGGAAGGTGGTGATCATGTTGATCGCACCCAGAATCGAGGACGCGCCCGAAACGTGCACGGCAAAGATGGCCAGATCCATGGACATGCCAGCTTCGGTGGTCGACAGCGGCGGGTACAGAACCCAACCCACACCCGAACCCAGCTGGTCGTTGCCACCCGGCGCCAGCAGCGAGGCCACACCCAACGAGGTGCCCGCAACATATAGCCAGTAGCTGAGGTTGTTCATCCGCGGGAACGCCATGTCCGGCGCGCCGATCTGCAGCGGCATGAAGTAGTTGCCAAAACCGCCAAACAGCGCGGGAATCACAACGAAGAACATCATCAGAACGCCGTGATAGGTGATCATCACGTTCCAAAGATGGCCATTGGGCGTGCATTCGCCCGCGGCGGCAGCAGTAAAGCGTGCACCTTCAAGGCACATGTACTGCACGCCGGGTTCCATCAGCTCTAGCCGCATGTAAACGGTGAAAAGAACCGAAATCAGGCCGACAATCGCCGACGTGATCAGATAAAGGATCCCGATGTCCTTATGGTTGGTCGACATGAACCAGCGGGTAAAAAAGCCGCGCTCGTCTTCATGATCGTGGCCATGAATGGCTGCGTCTGCCATTATCTGCCTCCTGTTGGTGTGCAAAAAAAGGCGCAGGAACCCCTGCACCGCTATCCATTCACGTTTTAGAATGGAGGGACGGGCACGGCAATGGTGTAGTTTGATCTATATCAAAATATTTTGTCGCACCTTGGGCGCAGGCGCAGGCTGCAACCCCATGAGGCAATTTGCGAATTTGGTGCTTTGGCCGCGCTGGCGGCGTGGCTGGGGCGGGGGGCGCGGCCAACTGCCGCGTGGCCATGAAAAACCGCCCGCCACGGGTGTGGCGCGCGGTTTGGCCCGGGCTGTGGGCCTGCGTCATGGGCCGGTTTTGCGCCTTATTGGGCTGCGGGCCCGACAGAAGCCAGATAGGCGGCCACGTCTTCTGCGCCTTTGCGCAGTTTGAAGCTCATCTTCGATTTATCCGAATAGCCCTGCTCTTTGAGCCAGCTTTTGGGGTCGGTCATAAAGCCCGCCACGGCCTCGGCCGTCCAGACAAAGCCCGCGGCATTGGCCTCGCTCAGGCCGTCGCCATATTTGAAATCGGGGGCACTGCCTGCCACGCGGCCGATCACACCATAAAGGTTGGGCCCGGTTTTGCCGCCTTTGTAAATTTCAGTGCCATCATCGGCAACGATCATGTGGCAGGCCTTGCACTTTTTGAATTCGCTCTCGCCTTTCCCCGCATCGCCCGCAAAGGCAGGGGCGGCAAGCGCGATCAGTGCAGCGGCTGTCAGCATCTTTTTCATGTTTTGATTTCTCCGGTGTTGGGGCGCGCCCGTTGGTTTGGCGCAGGCCTAAAAGTGGGCGAGAAATGTATTTTTCTCAACCCCCTGCGACAGAGTTGCACGCCTAGCTGGCGGGCGGGCAGGGTTTGGGTGCCATAACCGCGTCGAAGCTGCGTTTCAAAGCCAAGTCAACATCGTGCATGGTGACAGGCAAGCCCAAATCCACAAGGCTTGTCACCCCGTGGGCGCTGATGCCGCAGGGCACGATGCCACCAAAATGGCTGAGATCGGGGTCAACATTGATGGAAATGCCATGAAAGCTGACCCATTTGCGCAGGCGGATTCCGATAGCGGCAATTTTGTCTTCGGCGATGCTGCCATCGGCCATGCGCGGTTTTTCAGGGCGCGGCACCCACACACCCACACGCCCATCGCGAATTTCGCCGCGCACGTTGAATTCCGCCAGCGTGGCGATCACCCATGCCTCTAGGTCACGCACGAAACAGCGCACATCGCGCCCGCGCTGGCCCACGTTTAGCATCACATAGATCACCCGCTGGCCCGGACCGTGATAGGTATATTGCCCGCCGCGTTTGCTGGGGAATACCGGAAACCTGTCTGGATCGACCAGATCGGCAGGTTTGGCGCTGGTTCCGGCAGTATAGAGCGGCGGATGCTCGAGCAGCCAGATCGCCTCGTCTGCGGTGCCTGCGGCAATCTCGGTGGCGCGCTGCTCCATAAAGGCGCAGGCGGCGTCATAATCCGTCAGCCCGTCGGTTGTGATCCACTCTACCATGATGCGCAGATACTCCTTTTGGTGCGGTGCGCTGCGGTGTCAGCCTTCGATCATATCCACGCGTGTGGCGTGGCGGCCGCCTTCGAATTGGGTGCCAAGGAAGGCGTCGACGATTTCCAGCGCCAGACCTTCGCCCACGACACGCGCGCCGATGGACAGCATGTTGGCGTTGTTGTGTGCCCGCGTCATCGCCGCCGAATAGGGGTCAGCGCACACACCACAGCGGATGCCCGCCACCTTATTGGCCGCCATCATGATGCCTTGGCCGGTGCCGCACAGGATGATGCCCAGATCGGCCGCGCCGCTGGCCACCTGTTCTGCCGCTGCGCGCCCGTGCAGCGGGTAATGCGTGCTTTCGGGGGTCATCGGGCCGATGTCGGCCACCTCATGGCCTTGGGCCGCGATATGGGCGGCAATCGCGCGGCGCAGATCAATGGCTGCGTGGTCGCTGGACAGGACGATGCGTTTCGGGGTGGTCATGGCCGGGCCTTTCGCTGGGTTTGCTGCCCTTTTGAAACCGTCGCGCGCCCGATGCAAAGGGTTTTCGCCCAATGCGCCGATTTTCCCCCTTCACATCGCCGCGCCGCTTCGCTAAACGACGGCCTTACCAAGCCTATGGCAGTGCGGTCGTGGCGGAATTGGTAGACGCGCAGCGTTGAGGTCGCTGTTCCTTAACCGGAGTGGAAGTTCGAGTCTTCTCGGCCGCACCATTTAAAAACACGGGCCTTTGCTGGTTAAAAACACGGGCCTTTGCTGGCCCGTTTTTTATTGTGCTTTTTCTGGGTAAGGGGGGCAGAAAGCGGGGGGCATCCCCGGCCCGGTTTGTTGCCCCAACCGCGTGGGCCTTGCGCGCGGTCTTTCCCCTTGCGCTAGCGCGCGTGCAAGCCAACCGCTGCAAACCGGCCCAGAAGATCGCCATTTTGAACGCTATCTGCAAGACCGATCACCACAAGAGCGGTCTCCACAGGGCAATCGTTGCACTCGGTCAGGCTCCATCGGCGCCCAACAAGTTGCAAAAGCAAGGGCACCGGCGCATCTGCAAACCACACGAACCCCTTGGCGCGAAAAATACCGCTTGGCATATCGCATAAACATCGTGCGAATGCATCGCGGTCGATGGGCTTGGATTGGCGCAAGACGATGCTTGCAAAGGTTTGATCGGCATGGGCCGGCTGGCTGTGGTCGGCAGGTTCGGGCCGCAGGGCTGCGTCAAAAAGCAAACCGATGGGCACGGCGCAGCGCGTTGTGCGCAAAACCTGTGCGCGCGGGGCAAAGGCCCTTAGCCGCGCCTCGGCAAGTTCGGCCTGTTTGGGTGATACCAGATCGCATTTGTTCAAAAGTATCAGGTTGGCCGCTGCCACTTGCCGTGCCACCAGCGCGTCATGCGCTTTTCCTTGGATGCTTTCAGCGGCATCGACCACGGCAACAATGCTTTCAAGCGTGATACCCTCTAGCGTTTGCGCCACATGGGCGATGCCGGAAGGGTCAGACACGCCGCTGGCCTCGATGACGATCGCATCGACCGTCGTTTCGCGCTCTACGATCGCGGCAAGGCTGCGCGCCACGCCGCCCGACAGGCTGCAACAGATACAGCCATTTTGCAGCGCGGTCGTGTCGTTGGAGACATCTGCGATCAATGCGGCATCAATGTTAAGCGCGGCAAAGTCGTTCACCAGCGCCGCGATCTTCATCCCATGTGAGCCGCTGAGCAGGTGGCGCAACAGCGTCGTTTTGCCTGCGCCCAGAAAGCCGGAAAGAACAATGGTGGGGATCGCGGCGGCGGCGCTGGGCGCTTTTGACCGGGGCAGCGCAGCGGCCTCGATCAGGCCGGCGAAGAAATCCATGGTATCAAGCGCGCGGCGCAGTTCTGCAGGGTCTGCGCTGCGGGGGGTTGCGTTGGCGGGCTGCACCATGGTCAGTTTTCCGTCAGGAAGGGTTTGCCACCCAAAACTGTTGCATGCACGCGGATATCGCGGATGCGCGCTGGTTCCACCTCGTAGGGGTCTTCATCGAGAACGGTGAAATCGGCATATTTTCCCACCTCGACGCTGCCATGCACCCTGTCGCGCCCGATCACATGCGCGGCATCGATGGTAATGGCGCGCATGGCCCGGTCGACGCCGATACGCTCGCCCGGGGCCAGCACGGTTTTGCCATCTAGCGCAATGCGTTCGACCGCGATCCAAACAGCCGTAAGCGGGCTGATCGGGGTCAGCACCAGCGAAAAATCTGAATGTAGTGCAAAGACCACGCCCTCGCGTTCCAAGCTGCCAAGCCGTGCCGTCGCCTCGGCGCGGTCAAAACCAAAGCCGCTATCGGCATGCAAAAGCGCGCGGTAGTGCACGAACATATTATTCACGCTGGCCAAGCCGCCAAGCGCCTTGAGCCGGCGCGCCTGATCTGGCGTCGACAGGCAGTAATGTTCGATTGTAAAGCGGTGGTCGAACCGCGGATGTGCCAATTGTAGCTGTTCCAGCAGATCCAGCGTCATTTCGACCGTCTCATCGCCATTGGCATGGCTGTGGATTTGAAAGCCTGCTTTCCAATAGGGCAGCATCGCGCCCCAAAGATCTTCCCACGGTGTTTCGCCGCGGTGGCCTTTATGGCCGTCCAGATAGCCAGGGTAGCGCAGGCGCAACGTTTGCGCGGGGTATGACCCATCGTTGATGAACTTCACCCCATGCACGGCCAATTTGTCCGTGTTGCTTGCCATAAGTTTGCGCAGATAGCTTGGCGCTTCGGCGCCGTGCTGCGCGTTCAGTGGCGGGCCTAATGGCACCAACAGCATCCGCAGCGGAAAGGCATCATCCTCAACCACCTTTTTGTGCAAACCAAGCTCGTAATCGATGCCCAGCTTTCCAAACGCCATGTCGGCGGTCAGTGTGATCCCCGCCTTTTGCGCGGTGCGCCCCTGCGCCCAAAGCGCAGCAGCACCGCGTTTGGGGTCGGCTAGAAAGCCCACCACTGGGCGCAGCGCAATTGTGGTGGCGCCCAGTTCGATAAATTGCCCGTTCAGCCGCCCGTCATCGTATTTTTCGATCCCGTAGACATTGGTTGTTTCGTCCACACCGATGATGTCCAACATTGGCGAATTTGCCACCACCACATGCGGCGCATAGGTCATGGTCCAGATCGGGCGGGTGGCAGAGACTGCATCCAGCTCGTCGCGGTGAAGCTGGCCGCCATGAAGCGCGGGGTCAAACCCCCAAGCCAAAATCGGGTCTTGCGACATCGGGTCCTGATCGGCCACGCGTTTAAGCTTGTCCAGCACCGCTTGCCGGCTGGTCAGCCCCTCGTCAAACCCGTTCGGCCCGTTTTGGTCTAGCGGCCCGATATATGTCATCCCCATCAGCGAACCGGAGGCTTGCAAATGGGTGTGTGGGTCGATGAAACCCGGAAAGATCACCTTGTCTGAAAAACGATCGTCGATCACATGCTCTTCGCGGTCCAACCAGTTGCGCATCGTCGCAAGCGTGCCGACTGAAACAATGCGCCCATCCTTGACGGCAACGGCATCGGCCAGCGGGCGCCCGGCGTCCATGGTGCGAATATGTTTGGCGGTAAAGACAGTCAGCTTGGTCATGTCATCTCCTCGGCTTGGCGTGCTTGGATCGGCAGTATTGGGGTTTCAATCGGCGCATTTGTCGGTGCTATTTCTGCGAGGTGTTGGGCGCGCCTTGTTCGATCTGGTAATGCACCGCCGGGTTGCGGGCAAAATTTAGCCGTGCGTCATGATTGACACAGTGATGATAATTCTCAAGCTGTTTTGACAGGCGCGCCGCGCCGCCATCGGTGCCATCACAGCGCTGGGCCTGTCATGGGTTGGGGCCGCCGCTTTGATTGCAGATGTGCAGCAAAGCATCGAACCTTATGGGCGCTTGACACCGAATTTATGCAACAGGGGCAAAACAAATGTACTACCATGCCAGCCAAGGCCAATCTGCGCGCGTCTCAGCAGCGTGCTGTCGCAGATTGGATTGATCGCACAAACAGGGGGGACGCATGAGCCACACCGATATTGCAGTCCCGGACGGGGTAAACAACAGCCTGAATATCGCCATCTCGGCAGATGGAACCGCAGAGGTGGGGCGCACCTACCAGATACCTGCCCGATGTGGTGTTGCCGTCAGGCTGGCCCGGGGGCAGGTGCTGCATATCGTCAATCCAAGCGGGTCTCAGGTGTGCGACTTCTTCGCCTTTGCTGCCGCTTGCTTGCACGAGCATCTGTCGATGGCCCATCTGCACACCTCGCTTGCGTCACTGTTCCCAAAAGTTGGTGACGCCTTGGTCAGCAACCAGCGCAGGCCCTTGTTGACAATCACGGCAGACACATCGCCGGGCGTGCATGACACGGTTATCGCCTGTTGTGACCACGCGCGGTACCGCGAATTGGGGTGCGAGGGGTATCACGATAATTGTGCCGATAACCTGCGCATGGCGCTTATGGCGATCGGGCTAAAGGCGCCGCTTATCCCGGCGCCGTTTAACATCTGGATGAATGTGCCGGTGCAGGCGGATGGGTCAACCAGCTTTCAGCCCCCGGTCGCGCGCGCGGGCGACTGTATTTCGCTGCGGGCCGAGGTAGAGCTTATCGCCGTCATGTCGGCCTGCCCGCAAGATATCACGCCCGTAAACGGCGCGGGGGTTTCGCCAGATATCTTGGCCTTTCGCGTTTCGGCTAGCTAAGCTTTGCACGCGGAAAGGCCAATTCTGGCGCGTAATTGTCAAAGCTGCTCAGGGTTTGTGCATTACACTCGGCCTGCCAGCGCGACCCCGGAACAACCGCGGAAATGCAAGGGTAGGTTTGGCGATAGTGGTCTGTGCGTTCGTTTTCTTCGATCGCGATGGCCAAAAGCCCGGCCACCACACCGCCTTGCCGTTCGACAAGCCGGATTGCGCCATCTATTGTGCCGCCGGTTTCCACCCATTGATCCACCAGCAAAACCCGCGTGCCGGCGCCAAAGGCGGGCTTGCGCATCTCCATCTCTTGGGTGCGGCCAGAGTAATTGCCAAAACTTACCTTATCGGTATCGACACATAGTTTTCCGGCCTTGCGGATTGGCAAAAAGCCCACGCCAGAACGCGCCGCGATGGCTGCCCCCAGCACAAAGCCCATGGCATCAAGCCCACCGACAACGTCATAATCTACGTCTTTCAGGTCAGCCATCAGATCATCAAGCAGGTCGTTGAACGCCGCACCATTGATGTAGATCGAGGTCGGATCTAGCCAGGCGAATTTGTCGCCCTTGGTGTTGGGGGCCATGATGTTAAGATACCAACGGTCGTCGCGCGGACCTTTGTTTGGTGCTGTCATGATTTTTCTCTTTGTCCAAGGGAACGTGTGACCTGCATCAGCGCGTGAAGGCGTGCCGGGTCGATGTCATAGAAATTGCCCGCTTCGTTGATGCCTGTGGCAACCATGAAGCAATCCACATCGCGGTAGTTTGCCGCGTTCTGCGGTGTGATGCCGGACGCAATTGCAAGGGCCTTATCCCCAATAGCGTCTCGAAAGGTGGTTATCTTGCCGAGATCTGCCTCTTGGCCCGTGGCAACGCCTGATGTGGTGACAACATCCATAAAAGCGCAGGCGTGCTGGGCTGAGGCGCTGTAAAACGCAGGGTCGATTTCGCGCTGTTTCTTAAAACAGGTGCCCCCAAAATACAGGCCTGCCCAGCCGCTGTCTTGATAAATCTGGGCGATTTCTTGCGCTTCGATGTTTGCGCCATGTTCGTCTATGCGCGCGTCATCGGCCCAATAGGCATCGACATGCACGCCCTCTGCCGCCAATTCCCCCAATCGCGGAAACGCATCTTTTCCGGTCACGCCCAAGAAATTGACGCCCATCCAAAGCGATGGATAGGCGGCGCGGGTGCCGCGGATGATGGGCAAAAAGCGCTCTGGCTCGAAATCGTGGTTGATTAGAAAGCAGCCGGGCGCACCGGCGCCAATGACCTCGCGCACGTTGCGCAAGGTGCGGGGCAAATCCAGCACATGGATCACCGGCAGAACGACCGGACCAGCTGATTTGAACAATTTATGAAATGTATCGCGTTGCATGGGCCAAGAATATTCCTTGGTGCAGAATAAAGGAAATTTATTGTTGCAATTTATTAATTAAGCTTTGAAATTCGAGCTTATGCGTGTCGTCAACTTGCCAACAGATCTTTTGCGAACCTTCGTCACTGTGATCGAGGTCAAAAGCCATACCCGCGCGGCTGACCTGCTTAATCGTTCGCAGCCAGCGGTCAGCTTGCAGATCAAGCGTTTGGAAGATCTGGTGGGCTACAAACTTATCCGGCAGAAAGGCCGGACGATGGAGGTCAGCGAAAAGGGCGAGGCGCTGGCCATGCACGCGCGCCAGATCCTGCGGCTTAACGATATGGCCATGGGCCTGTTTGAAAGGTCAGACGCAGATACGGATTTGCGTATCGGCCTGCCGCTTGATTATGGCGTGCGGCTGTTGCAGCAGGAAATCACGTCTTTGCTGAAAGAAAATGGCGGGCTGAGGGTGACGATCAACTGCGATTTGTCGCAAAACCTGCACGATGCCTTGATGCGCGACGAGCTGGACATGATTGTTGCGCTCTACCAAGGGGGCGATCCGCAATTTCTGGTGCAAAAATGGTGCGAACAGCCGGTTTGGGTGGGCGCAGACACCAGTTACCCCGACGCGTTGGACACCCTGCCGCTTGTGGCCCATCCCTTGGGGTGTGTGTACCGCCAGCGCATGACAGATGCTTTGAAGTCGGTTCAGCGCAACTGGCGCGTTGTGTTTTCTAGCCCCAATATCGATGCGGTGCAGGATGCCGTTTGCGACGGGCTGGGCTTTACCTGTTTGACAACCCCCACCACGCGCAGCGGGATGCGGATTATCAGGGCGGACGAGGGCTTGCCCGCCCTAGAACCATTGCGCATTGGCCTGTTTTATCGGCAAACCCGGCTGGGCAGTTGGGGCAATCTGGTTGCAGAACGACTGACCGCAGCGATCGAAAATGCGCTTGGGGATGGGGCCGGCGCAGGGGCCTGACATAAGAAGGCTTAATGCATCCATATCACGCATAAATTTCCTATGGGGCACGATTCTAAGTAATCTTGTCATAAGGGCTGTTAGCCCGTGTCCGAAGTTTAAAACGGGCCAAGAAAATGACTAGAAAACAGCGGAGTGTGACCTATGGAAAAATCAAATAAAAAACAGCAAAAGCATTACCTTAGAAGGGATGTGCTGCGCATTGGGGGGGGTGTTGTTTTATCAACCCCTTTCGTTGGTCGCGCATGGGCGCAGACCACTGAAATCAACATGCTTGCATGGTATGGCCATGGCGAACCGGACATGGTTGGCGCCTTTGAAGAGGCAAACAACGTTAAGTTTGTGCCTAAATATTATGCAGGTGGGGATAATATGTTGGCACTGATCGCGCAGTCGCCTCCGGGCACCTATGACATCATCTTGTCGGATGGCGAGTTCGTGCAGCAGCTGAACGCCGCCGGGTATATCGAAGCGCTTGACCCCAACGATTACCCCTTTGAGGATATGTTGCACGAGGACTTTACCAAGTTCCCCGGCCACTGGGATGGTGACACGCTCTATTCGATGATCTTGCGTGGCGGGCATCTTGGGGTGTCTTACAACACCACCGCCATGAGCGCCGAGGAAGCATCAAGCTACGAAGGGTTCTGGAAGCCCGAGTTGAAGGGCAAAGTGGGCCACTTTGACTGGCATCTGCCAAACCTTGGCATGATGAGCCTGAAAAACGGAAACGGCGCTGGGCTTTGGGACCTTACCGGCGATCAGTGGCAGGCGGTGCAGGACACCACGATGAGCCTGCGCCAGCAAGTTGGCGGCTTTTTCGACTATGGCGGCACCTTCAACGGGCTGAAGAATGGCGAGATGCTGGCGATGTGCGGCATTGGGGATTGGATCACCGGCGTGCTAGAGCGCGATGGTGCGCCCGTGGCCTCGGTCATTCCCAAGGAGGGCGGCATTCAGTTCACCGAAAGCTATTGCATCGGCAAGGGCAGCAGCAAAGCGGATCTGGTGAAATCGTTCATCCAATACATGCTGTCCCCCGAAGGTCAGGTGAAATCGGCCCAGATGCTGGCCTATCCCGGTTTCTGCGTCACCAAAGCCGGCCGCGCCATGCTGCAAGAGGTCGACCCCAAAGAGGCCAAACGCAGCCACCAGATGGATGGCATGCCCAATGATCCGATCGCGCTGATCAACGAAGGGCGCATCCATTACCGTGACATTCCCCAGCAGCAGTCGCTAGAGGATTGGAACGACTTCTGGTCTGAATACAAAAACGCCTAAAGGCCAAGTCGGGCGGCCCAAAGGGCCGCCCGTCACAAGGCAAGGACCTAAAGATTTGAGCACAAAACATAAAATCGACCTTTATGCCCTGACATGGCGGCTGCCGATTATCTTGTGGCAGCTGATCTTCTTCGTTGGGCCGGTCGTGTTCATGATCGCGATCTCGTTCTTCGTGGTGAAAAATTACCGCATGACCGAGGCCTTCGAGTTCGTGAACTGGCAGCGCATGCTGACGCGTGGATATTTCTGGGACAGCTATTGGTACACATTGTTCATCGCCTCGCTCAGCGCGGCGATCGCCATGATGCTGGCCTTTCCCGCCGCTTGGGCGCTGGCCTTCCGCGCCTCGGAAAACCTGCGCCGAGGGGCGGTGTTTTTGCTGATCATCCCTTTTTTCACCTCTTACTTGGTGCGAACATTTTCTTGGTACGTGATCCTTGCCGAAAGTGGCGTTTTGAATGCCATGCTTGGCTATGTCGGGCTGGGGCCTTTCAAGATGCTGAACACCCATTTCGGAACCGTGGTTGGCTATCTGACCCTGACATTGCCGCTGGCGGTGATTTTGCAAACCGTAACCATGGCCAATATCGATAAAACACTGGTCGAGGCCGCGCGCAATTTGGGGTGCAAGCCCTTGGCAACGATCTGGCGTGTGGTGCTGCCGCTATCAAAAACCGGGTTTGTCGTAACCGCGCTGTTTTGCTTCATCCTTGCCTTTGGGGATTTCGTGGCGCCCT
The DNA here is from genome assembly GCA_009924775.1 of Paracoccaceae bacterium. Taxonomy (GTDB): domain Bacteria; phylum Pseudomonadota; class Alphaproteobacteria; order Rhodobacterales; family Rhodobacteraceae; genus CAJXSO01. The sequence continues at coordinate 17,612 of RFQY01000008.1, forward strand.
TCTATCTTGGCGGCTCGCAAGAGCCGACATTGCCCATTTTGATCCTTGATACCACCAAATCTGGCCAGCAATGGCCCCGGGCCGCGGTTGTGGCAATCATGATGATGCTGACACTGTTTGCCGTGGCATTCACCGCCATCATGCTGGCCTATCGCAAACCCAAGGTGGCACGCTGATGCACGGGCGCGGGTTGAATATTATCTTGGGTGTTTACGTGGCGCTGATCTTTACGTTTGTCTTTGCGCCGATCTTTTTCAGTCTGGTTTTCTCGTTCAATTCTCAACGCTTTCCGACGATCCCGCTGGGCGAGTTTTCTACCGAATGGTACGCCAAAATCCTAAGCGACCCCGATATCTGGCAGGCGGTCCGCAATTCGGTGATCGTGTCAACCACGACCGCTATATTAGCGACAACCTTGGGCTTTTGCACCGCCTACACCGACTTTCGCTATAATTTCCGGTTCAAGGGGCCCTATCTTGCCCTGATCTTGCTGCCACCAACCATTCCGCTGATCATTATGGCGCTGGCCATGCTTGCGTGGTTGTCACGGCTGGGGCTTTCGGGGCAGCTGTGGAGCATCATCATGGCGCATTCGGTGCTGACCGCCCCCTTTGCCATGGCGATCATTCGGCTAAGATTGCACCAGATGGACCCTGACCTAGAGGCCGCTGCATGGAACCTTGGCGGCACAGAATGGCAGGCCATGCGCCATGTCATCGTGCCGTTTTGCATGCCGGCCATCATCTCGTCGCTGTGTTTGACCGCAGCGGTGTCTTTCGACGAATTCGCGGTTGCTTGGTTTGTTTCTGGCCTGAACAAAACGGTTCCGATCGTGATCCTTGAAATCGTTCAGGGCAACATCGACCCGCAGGTCAACGCCATTGGAACCTTTGTTTTCCTTACCTCAATATCGCTGGTTGTCGCCGCTCAGGTGATTTTCATCAGCCGCCAGATCAAGAGCCATTCCTGATATGACTGAACCGCTGGTTACCTTCCGCAATGTCGAAAAACGCTTTGGCGACTTTGTGGCCGTTCGCAACATGGTCCTCGACATTCACGAGGGCGAGTTTTTGGCCATCATGGGGTCGTCGGGCTGTGGCAAGACCACAACCTTGCGTATGTTGGCTGGGCTAGAGGCCCCGACAGCGGGCGAGATCCGCATGGCTGGCCGCCTGATGAATGACGTGAAACCGCATGAACGGGATACGCCACTGGTGTGGCAGTCGCTGGCGCTGTTTCCATTTCTGACGGCACGGGAAAACGTGGAATTCGGCCTGAAGATGCGCGGGGTCGGCGCGGCCGAGCGAAAGCGCCGGGCGCTTGACTGGCTGGACCGAATGCAGATTGCGGACTTCGCCGAGCGCAATGTGGCAACGCTGTCTGGTGGGCAGAAACAGCGCGTGGCATTGGCCCGTAGCCTGGTCATGGAACCAAAGATGCTGCTGTTGGATGAGCCGCTTTCGGCGCTTGATGCCAATTTGGTGATCCGCATGCAGGGCGTGCTGACCAAGCTGCAAAAAGAGCTGGGCATCACCTTTGTATACGTGACCCATTCCCAGTCCGAGGCCTTTGCCATGGCAGATCGGGTTGTCATCATGAGCCAAGGCGACATTGCCCAAGTGGGGTCGCCAAAAGATATCTATCGTACACCCGCAAATCGTTTTGTGGCCGAATTTGTCGGGCGGAACAATATCCTTAGCGGAAAGGTTTTAGGCGGCGATGCCAAGGGCATGCAGATCGCGACACCGCAAGGCACCTTCACCGCGCAAACCCCGCAAACGCCCTTGGCACCGGGCCAATCTGTCAGCTTTGCGGTTTCGGCCGACCTGCTGACATTGTCAGAAACAGAACCGGACACGGTGAACAAGGCGCAGGCCACGCTGATTTCGGAAGAGTTCATCGGCTCGCTTGTGACGCTTTTCCTAGAAGGTGCTGACGGCATGGAGTTCAAAGTGCAGATGCAAGAACGCGCGCTCATGGATCTCGATCTTAGCCCGGGTGCGACCCTGTGGCTGGGCTGGGATGCTGCCAGCGCCAGTATTCTTTCCGAGGGCTGACAATGATTCGAAACCCCATACCCTGGCCAGGTGGCGCAAAATGCGCCGTGGCGATTACCTTTGATATGGATGCAGACAGCCTGATCCATATCGCCCGTCCCGAAGACAGCCATCGCAGGCTTTACCCAATTTCGATGGGGCGTTACGGGCCAAACATCGCGCTGCCGCGTATCTTGGACACGTATAAGCGGTTTGGCCTGAAGCAATCGTTCTTCATCCCCGGCTGGTGTTTGCAGCAATATCCACAAACGGTAGAGGCGATTTTGGAAGGTGGCCATGAAATTGGCCATCACGGCTGGATCCATGAGGACCCGATCGCCACCTATGGCAACCAGCGCGAGGCGTTCGAGCGCGCATTAGAGGCCCACAAACGCATCTGTGGCAAACTGCCCGCAGGCTATCGCGCGCCTGTCTACAACATCACCGACGAGGTTGTGGATCTGATGCTAGAGCATGGGCTGCGCTATGATAGTTCGCTGATGGGCGATGACATTCCGCATGCGCTGCACACGGCGAAAGGCCAGCTATACGAGATGCCCGTGCATTGGGGCACCGACGATTGGCCGCCCTTCGCCCATTACGACGAGATTGGCTATTTGATGCCAGTCAAATCCCCCTCAGAGGGGCTGGCCGGGTTCTGGGAGGAATTCGAAGCACAATACGAGGCGGGCGGGTTTTTCATGCTGATCGTCCATCCTTTCTTGACCGGACGGCTTGCGCGCTGGAGGTTGGTTGAGAAATGGATCGAAGAAACGCTAGAAACCCGCGATGTGTGGTTCACCAGCCTTGTCGGGATCGCCGACCATATGGACAAGCTATCGGCCGAAGGCACATGGTCGCCCTCGGTAGAGGTGCTGCCATATTACCAAAAACCGCCCGCAACAGAATGAGGCCTCAAAATGATGACAGATGACGACAAGCGGCTCCTGCGGATCGCCTATGAAGAAGCCAAAGCTGGCTTTGATGAAGGTGGCTGCCCTATCGGTTCGGTTCTGGCGCGCGGGGGGCAGGTGGTGGCCCAAGGGCGCAACCAACGCGTACAGGGCGGTGACCCGATTGCGCATGGCGAAATGGACGCGCTGCGCAAGGCCGGGCGCCAAAAGACCTATCGTGATACGGTGCTTTATACCTCGCTGTCGCCTTGCATGATGTGCTCGGGCACCATCGTGCAATTCGGTATCCCGCGTGTCGTGATCGGTGACACCACGAATTTTGGCGGCAACGAACAGTTTCTGCGCGAACGCGGTGTGGAGGTTGTGATCGCAGAAGACCCCGATTGCGTGGCCCTGATGAAACGTTTCATCGACGAAAAACCGGAACTTTGGGCCGAAGACATTGCCGAGTGACGGATCTGGCCGCGTGCCGGTCTTGTAAGACCCAAGCCTGCGGCGGGGCAGGGGGGGCACGGGTGTGCGACCGCAGCCTGCGCCCAAAACCCGTGGGCCTGTGGGGTCGCTGTGGGCTAGATGTCTAGCGCGGCCAACAGCGACAGGGTCAGCCCTGCCAATACCATCGGGGGAATAGCCTGTGTTCGGTTCCAAAATGGGGCGTCATAATAACAAAACGAACACCGTTTGCAGCCAAATCGGTTTTTGTGTTTGCACGCCCAGCAACGCCATAGTCTGACGGTCATCATAGCCTCCATGTTCGCAGCTTGATGCTAGGCGCTGGCAAGCGGCCCCGCCTCGGACCAAGGTTGGCGGCGATTTCAGCCCATGGTCGGGGCTGGCCGCGTTGCGCTAGGGCCTTGGGCGGTGCGCTTTGAGCGGCTGTGACGTGCCGTCGCTTGGCTTGGTTCTTTTCTTCTGTGCGCGCCCGTGCTGATATGATGCGGAACAGTGTTTCGCATATTGGAAAAAATCGAGGGAGGATTGACCGTATGGATATGAATTTTGGCATGCGCGCAGAAAACCGCAAGCTGTTGGCGCGGGTGGCCGATATGGTGCGCAACGATGTCATGCCGCTGGAAGAAGAATACGAAAAAGAGGTCAACACCGGCGATCGCTGGCAATTTACCGAGCGGCAGTCTGAAATCTTGGAAGGCCTGAAAAACAAGGCGAAATCCCAAGGTTTGTGGAACTTTTGGCTGACCAACAGCGACAAAGGCTTTGGGCTAAGCACGGTGGAATACGCCTATTTCGCCGAGGAAATGGGCCGCACCCCGCTGGGGGCCGAGGTGTTTAACTGCTCTGCGCCCGACACTGGCAATATGGAAGTGTTCGAGCGCTATGGCACCGAGGCGATGAAGCAAGAGTGGCTGGCGCCGCTTCTCGATGGGCAGATCCGGTCGGCCTATTTGATGACCGAACCTGACGTTGCCAGCTCGGATGCCACCAATATTTCCATGTCTTGCGTGCGCGATGGCGATCATTACGTGCTGAACGGCGAAAAATGGTGGTCCTCGGGGGCCGGTGATCCACGCTGTAAAGTGTATATCGTGATGGTGAAAACCGGCACCGATGATATGCCAAAGCACCAGCGCCATTCGATGATTGTGGTGCCTGCTGGCGCGCAAGGCATCGAGGTGTTGCGCCCGATGCTGGTATATGGGGCCGATGATGCGCCGCATGGGCATATGCATATCCGCTTTACCAATGTGCGCGTGCCGGCAGAAAACCTGCTGCTGGGCGAGGGGCGTGGTTTTGAAATCTCGCAAGGTCGCTTGGGGCCAGGCCGCATTCACCACTGCATGCGCGCCATTGGGCAGGCAGAATCGGCGCTTGAACTGATGTGCAAGCGCAGCCTAGAGCGCGAGGCGTTTGGCAAGCCGCTGGCCCAGCTTGGCGCCAATTTCGACATCATCGCCGAATGCCGGATGGAAATTGAACAGGCGCGCCTGCTGTGCTTGAAGGCGGCATGGTATATGGATCAGGGCGATGCCCGGGCTGCGGCGCCGTGGATCTCGATGATCAAAACCGTCGCCCCGCGGATGGCGCTGAAGGTCATCGACGAGGCTGCGCAGATGTTTGGGGCGCAAGGCATCAGCCAAGATACGCCCTTGGCCAACAAATGGACCCATGTGCGCACCTTGCGTTTGGCCGATGGGCCAGACGCCGTGCACCGCCGCCAAATCGCGCGGGCCGAGCTGAAAAAATACACCCAGATGAAACTGTAACCTGTCTGTCTGGTGACATGCAAAAGGGGGGCGCTGGCGCCCCCCTTTTTTGTGCCTAACCGCTATTTATTCGGCGGGTTGAAACCCTTCGATCAACTGCCGCAGGCCAAGGGCTGCGCCCGCAAATATCGCGGCAAAGACCAAGGGGGCCGAATAGGCCAGCATGGAAAAGGCCGACAAACCCTGCCCAATGGTGCATCCCAGGGCCAAGACAGCGCCCGCACCCATCAACACTGCACCCAAGATCTGCCTGCGCAATTCGCGCGGGTCTTCGCAGGCCTCCCAGCGAAAATGCCCTTTGATGAGCGAGCCGATAAAGGCCCCCAAGGCCACCCCTGCCACCGAACCCACCGCAAAGCTGGGAGCGCGGGCCGAACCCGTCATGGCATAAAGCAGGGCCTCGCCCACGGGGGCAGAAAAGCTGTGCGACACCATCGGCATGGGGCTAAAGCTTTGCGAGGCCACCCAGTAGCTGCCCGCCCAGCCCGAAGTGATGGCAACCCCCACCACGACCGACCAGAAAATCTCTTTGCGCGCAGCCAGCATACCGCCCGAGGCCAAGGCCCCCAGCGCCACCATGGCACCAATGCCAACCCCCAGCCCAGCCACGGGCAGGCCCGTCCAGCTGTGCAGCAAATGTGCAAAGCCCGGGGGGGTGGTGTTGATGACCTCGGACTGCGGAAAGACCTGCACCCGCAAAAACGCCAGCGGCCCAGAGAGCACCGCATAGGCCGAAACACCCATAATGATCACGATGACAAAGGCACGAAAATCGCCGCCGCCCAGCCGGGCAATGCTGCCAAAGCCGCAATTGCCAGCCAAGGCCATGCCATAGCCAAACATCAGCCCGCCCAAGACCATGGCCAGCGGCATCCATTCAATCGATAAGTAATACGAGCGTTCCAGCTCGATCACACCCAGCCCAGACAGGCTGAAGGTGCCCATGATCGCCACGCCGATAGCCAGCACCCACATGCGCATGCGCAAGGACGAGCCACCATAAAGCAGATCTTCAATCGCACCCATGGTGCAAAACCGGCCCAATCGGGCGGCAAGGCCCAATAATACGCCGCCACCCAGACCGACAAACGCCACCAGCGCCTCGTCGGAAATCCAGTCAAACATGTTTTTCCCTCCTGGCAGCCGTCTTGCGCGGCTTTCAGCGCCTATTCACAGAACAGATCATAGACCAGCTCAAGTATACGCTTTGGCCGGTCATCTGCCAAACGGTAATAAATGGCCTTGCCATCGCGGCGGGGAATAACCAGCCCCTCAAGGCGCAACCGCGACAATTGCTGGCTAACAGCCGCTTGGCGGGCGGCCAGCAGCTCTTCTAGCTCGGTCACGGATTTTTCGCCCGACACCAGATGACACAAGATCATCAGCCGGCCTTCGTGGCTGACCGCTTTCAGGAAATTTGACGCCGTCGTCGCGTTATCGACGATACGCTCCATTTCCGTGTCTGATATGCCTTTATCAAATACTGGAAGTGTCACTGGCACTGTCCCCCACTTTGCGCCCCTTTTTAAAGGGGGTGCGGCGCAAAGAGCAACTCGTTCGCGACATCAGCGCTGCGAAAGAGTGCGGATGTGCCGCCATTGGGCCCTACCCTTGGCCGTTGTAACCTGCGCTTTCGCGCAGCAATTTTTCTAACATGCCCCAGAAAAAGTGATCGCCCGGGTGCCCTTCGATGCGGCCAATTTCGCGCCCGTCCGATACCAGCACAAACGTGGGCGTGAACAAAATGCGGCCCTTGTACTGAATGTCGCCGCCCAAGGTATCTTTGATGTCGACCATCCGCAAAGGTGCGAATTTTCCCATCTCGGTTTGCGGATAGGCGGGGCCAATTGTTTCCTTCCACGAAACGCAATAGCTGCAGCCTTGGCGTTCGACCATCACCAGCTCTAACGCGTCAGCGCGGCTGGCCAAAGCCCCCAGCCCGACGAGGGCAATAAAAAAAAAGCGCCTTAGCATGGAACACCCAATTGACGACCGTTGTATACAAAACATAATCTGAATATGTGAATTGATCAAGGAGTGCCGCGCGCCATGGACGTTACTTTCGCCGGGGCTGCCTTTGCGGGTTTTCTAGCCTTCTTCACGCCCTGCATCCTGCCGATGGTGCCCTTTTACCTAAGCTACATGGCAGGGCTGTCGATGGCCGAGTTGCGCGGCGAGGGCCAGATTGCAGCAGGCGCGCAGCGGCGTTTGGCGCTGTCTTCGGTCGCATTTGCGCTGGGGGTGACGACCATTTTCATGCTGATGGGCATGGGCGCCACCGCGTTGGGGCAGGTGTTTCGCGACTGGTTCGATGTGCTGCGATACGCGGCGGCGGCGCTGATTTTCGTGTTTGGTCTGCATTTCCTTGGGCTTATTCGCATCGGCCTGTTTTACCGCGAGGCCAAGCTGCAATCAAAGCTGGATCCCAGCTCGGTGGTTGGCGCCTATGTGATGGGGCTTGCCTTTGGTTTCGGCTGGAGCGCCTGCGTGGGCCCCGTTTTGGCAACGATTCTGATGATCGCCAGCGGTATGGGCGATATTTGGCGGGGCGGGCTGCTGCTGGCGCTGTTTGGCTTGGGCATGACCGCGCCTTTCGTGGTGGCGGCGCTGTTTGCGCGCCCGTTTTTGGACTGGATGCAGCGCAACCGCAAATATCAACCTTATGTTGAAAAAGCGCTGGGCGTGATGATGATTGTCTTTGCGCTGCTCATCGCGACGGGCACTGTAAACGAATTGGCAAATTGGATGATCGAAACATTCCCCATCTTTGCGCAAATCGGTTGAGGCAAAGCGGGGCAGGGAGGGTGTTATGAAACATTGGGTTATGGGTTTGGCCGCAGCTGTATTGGCGTTTCCGCTATTGGCGGCCGAGGTGGATGGCGATGGCCTGCACGTCGAGCCATGGATTCGCGATACGTTCAAAGACTTGCAAGAAGACTTGGCCGAAGCCCGCGCCGAGGGCAAAAGGCTAGCGATTTTTGTCGAACAAAAGGGCTGTATTTACTGCAGCAAAATGCACACCGAGGTTTATTCAAACGAAACCATTGCCGACTATATCGAAGAGAATTTTTTCGTGGTTCGGTTGAATTTGCATGGCGCAACCGAGGCCACCGATACCGATGGCGAAGCGATGGCAGAAAAGGATTTAGCCCGCAAATGGGGCATTTTGTTCACGCCAACCGTGGTTTTCTTGCCCGAAGAGGTGCCCGAAGACACGCCTGCCATTCGGGCGGCCGTGGCGGTGATGCCGGGCGCCTTTGGCAAGCAGACCACGCTGGATATGTACACTTGGGTAAAGGAAGAGCGGTATGCGATTGAAAACGGTGAAGATTTTCAGCGCTACCATGCCCGCCGCATTGCCGAACGCCAAGCGGCGGGGGGCAATTGAGGCAAATTTGACCAAATCAATAATTCACAATTGTGAATTTGATGTTGCCATACAGGGCATTCGTGCTCTACGGTATACCGAGCTAACTCGGTCACGAGAACTGAAGCCATGGGAGGAATCATGAAGGTTTATGCACTGACACTGGCGGCAACGCTGGCAGCTGGAGCAGCGTTTGCAGGCGAGGTGGCACCCGCCGATGTGGTATTCAACGAAGACGGCGCCATTGTCGCTTCGTTGACCGGCGTCGAGGGCAACCCTGCCGAAGGCGCCAAGGTGATGACGAATCGCGGGCTGGGCAATTGCGTGGCCTGCCACGAAGTCAGCGCGCTGAACAATGCACCGTTCCACGGCAATGTGGGCCCGTCGCTGGATGGCGTGGGCGACCGGTGGAGCGCGGCAGAGCTGCGCAGCATCATTGTGAACGCGAAAGTCATGTACGAAGGCACTGTGATGCCCTCGTTCTACCGCGTGAGCGGCTTTTACCGCCCGGGTGACGGGTATACCGGCAAAGCCGCAACCGAAATTGCACCGCTGCTGACTGCGCAGCAGGTGGAAGATGTTGTCGCGTTTTTGGGCACTCTGAAAGAGTGATCAAGGCGCAACAGAGTAACTAAGGAGATAGAAATGGATTTCACAAGACGTGAGACGCTAGCGCTGGGTGCTGGTGCTGTTGCTCTGACAGTGCTGCCGTTCCGCGTGAACGCAGCGGCTGAAGATGCAATTGCCGCATTTACTGGTGGTGCAGCTGTCGCCGATGGCGGCGTCAACCTGACCGCCCCTGAAATTGCAGAAAACGGTAACACCGTGCCGATCAGCGTATCGGCAGAAGGCGCGACCGTGATCATGCTGCTGGCAGCTGGCAACCCCACACCCGGTGTGGCCACCTACAACTTTGGCGAATTGGCGGGTAGCGCTTCGGCCTCGACCCGTATTCGTTTGGCCGGCACCCAAGACGTGGTTGCCGTTGCCAAAATGGCAGACGGCTCGTTCGCGCAGGCCCGCTCGACGGTGAAAGTCACCATCGGCGGCTGCGGCGGCTAATCGGAATTCCACAGGAGATACTAACATGGCAGACGGTGTAAAACCCCGCGTCAAAGCCCCTAAATCGGCCAGCGCCGGTGAAGTGGTCGTGCTGAAAACTTTGATCAGCCACAACATGGAATCGGGCCAGCGCAAAGATAAATCGGGCAACCCGATCCCGCGCTCGATCATCAATCGCTTTACGTGCGAATTTAATGGCACTTCTGTGATTGACGTGCAGATGGAGCCGGCGATTTCCACGAACCCCTATTTTGAGTTCGAGGCAAAAATCCCGGAAGGGGGCAATCTGAAGTTCACTTGGTACGACGACGACGGCTCGGTCTATGAAGAAACCAAGTCGATCAAGGTCGGCTGATCCAAAAATACAGGCAGCCCGCCCCTACAATGGGGGCAGGGCCACCCAAGGGAGGACGCTTATGAAATTCAAAGCTTTGACAGCGGTTGCAGCGCTGATGGTCACGATCCCGGCTATCACACTTGCAGACCCCGATGATGATACGCTGGTGTTGAACGGCGAGACTGAGATGGTCACAAAGGTGGCTGCGCCCGCGCATATGGCCGAAACCGGTGTTGATACTGTGATGTCGGGCTGGCATTTCCGTAATGACGACACCCAGGCCATGCAGACCGATGATTTCGACAACCCCGGCATGCTGGCGGTAGAGGCGGCGATCGAGGCATGGAATACGGTGGAAGGTGAAGCAGGCAAATCCTGCGCTAGTTGCCATGGCGCCGCGGAAGACAGCATGAAGGGTATCCGTGCGGTTTATCCCAAATGGAACGAAACCGCTGGTGAATTGCGCACCTTGGCCATGCAGGTCAACGATTGCCGCACCAACCAGATGAAGGCAGAGCCATACAAATACACTTCGGGCCCCATGGCTGCGATGGAAGCACTGATTTCGGTACAGTCGCGCGGCATGCCGGTTAATGTGGCCATTGATGGCCCCGTTCAGGCAATGTGGGAAAAAGGCAAAGAGATGTATTATGCCCCGTTTCAAAGGCTGCGTGCGTGACACCCGCGCCGAAACCTACAAGCCCGGCAGCGAAGAGTTCATCGCGCTAGAGCTGTATGTCGCCTCGCGCGGCAATGGCCTCAGCGTCGAAGGCCCCTCGGTTCGCAACTAACTTATAGCTTCGCCCGCGCTGGTTTTGCACCGGCGCGGGTTTTTCACTTAAAACAAATTCACATATGCGCATCTGTTCTCCGCGTATGTGTGAGCAACACAAAGAGAGACACCGCATGATCTCGCGTCGCGATTTTCTTCAGGTTTCCATGGCCGCATCTGCCATGTTGGGGGCCTCGGGTTTTAGCAATTGGTCAAAGTTGGCTGCGCAACAGGCCCTGACCCAGGACCAATTGCTAGAGTTTGATACATTCGGCAATGTCTCTTTGATCCACGTTACCGACATCCACGCCCAGCTAAAGCCGATCTATTTCCGCGAACCCGAGGTCAATATCGGCGTGGGCGAGAACCGCGGCGCGGTGCCCCATGTGACGGGCGCCGATTTCCGTAAGCTTTACGGCATCGCCGATGGCAGCCCCAGCGCCTATGCGCTGAGCTATAATGATTTTTCGGCTCTGGCCCAAACCTATGGCCGGGTCGGCGGTTTGGATCGTGTGGCCACGGTTGTGAATGCTATTCGCGCCGCCCGCCCCGATGCGCTGCTGCTGGATGGTGGCGATACATGGCACGGCTCTTACACATGCTATCATTCGCAAGGCCAAGACATGGTGAACACCATGCAATTGCTTAAACCCGAGGCGATGACCTTCCATTGGGAATTCACGCTGGGCCAAGAGCGGGTGCGCGAATTGGTGGAACAATCGCCCTTTGCCATGCTGGGGCAGAATATTTTTAACGCGGAATGGGATGAGCCCGCCGAAGAATTCAAACCCTACGAATTCTTTGAACGTGGTGGCGCCAAGATTGCGGTTATCGGGCAGGCCTTCCCCTATATGCCCATCGCCAACCCGGGCTGGATGTTCCCTGATTTCTCGTTCGGGATCCGCGATCAGCGCATGCAAGAGATGGTAGACGAGGTGCGCGCCGCCGGTGCAGATCTGGTGGTTGTCTTGTCGCATAACGGCTTTGACGTGGATAAGAAAATGGCGGGCCGTGTCACGGGTATCGATGTTATCTTGTCGGGCCACACCCATGATGCCCTGCCCGAGCCGGTTTTGGTGGGTGAAACCATCATCGTGGCCTCTGGGTCGAACGGCAAATTCGTCAGCCGCGTTGATTTGGACGTGCGCGATGGCCGGATGATGGGCTTCCGCCACAAGCTGATCCCGATTTTCTCGGATGTGATCACCCCCGATGCCGAAATGGCCGCCGCCATCGAGGCCGAGCGCGCGCCCTACAAAACCGCCATGGAAGAGGTGATTGGCCAAACCGACAGCCTGCTGTACCGCCGCGGCAATTTCAACGGCTCGTGGGACGACCTGATTTGCGACGCGCTGATCAGCGAACGTGACGCCGATATCGCCATGTCGCCGGGCGTGCGTTGGGGGCCATCGGTTTTGCCGGGTCAGGACATCACCCGCGAAGATATTTGGAACGCCACCTCGATGACCTACGGCAAGGCCTATCGCACGGAAATGACTGGTGAATTCATCCATGTGATCATGGAAGACGTGGCCGACAACCTGTTCAACCCCGACCCCTATTACCAGCAGGGCGGCGACATGGTGCGCGTGGGTGGCATGGGCTACCGGATCGACGTGAACAAAAAACAGGGCGAGCGCATCACCAATCTAACCTTGCTGCGCACCGGCGAACAGATTGACCCGGCCAAAACCTATGTGGTCGCAGGCTGGGCCAGCGTGAACGAGGGCACCGAGGGCCCACAAATTTGGGATGTGGTGGAAAATCATATCCGCCAGAAGGGCACCGTAACCGTTGCCCCGAACACCAGTGTCGAGGTGGTGGGGGCCTAACCCCGCCGACTTGGAAGGAGAGAAACAATGACCACAGAGAACAAGGGCAAAGGCACCTCGCGCCGCTCGTTCCTGACCGGGGCCGCTGCCATGGGCGCGGGCGCGGTTACAGCGACGGTTGCAAAAGGGGCCGGGCCAGACCCGCTGATCGCAGAAAAACAAGCTTGGGCTATGGCCACGGGCGATGGTGTGGATGCCACCCCCTATGGCCTGCCGATCCGCTTTGAAAGCGATGTTGTGCGTCGCAATGTGGAATGGCTGACGGCTGATACGATCAGCTCGATCAACTTTACGCCCATTCACGCGCTGGATGGCACGATCACACCGCAGGGCTGCGCCTTTGAACGCCACCATTCTGGTGCCATCGAACTGGCCAAAGAAGATTATCGCTTGATGATCAATGGCTTGGTAGATACCCCGCTGGTATTTTCCTATGCCGATCTAGAGCGTTTCCCGCGCGTCACTCGCACCTATTTCTGCGAATGTGCCGCAAATACGGGTATGGAATGGGCGGGCGCCCAGCTGAACGGCGCACAATTCACGCATGGTATGATCCACAACATGGAATATACCGGCGTCACCCTGCGCACCCTGCTGGAAGAGGCAGGCTTGGGCGCGGCTGGCGATCTGGCCGATAAATGGGTGTATGTCGAAGGCGCCGATGCCTCGTCGAATGGCCGCTCGATCCCCATGGAAAAGGCGCTGGATGACGTACTGGTGGCCTTCAAAGCCAATGGCGAGGCGCTGCGCAAAGAGCATGGCTACCCCGTGCGCCTGGTTGTGCCGGGCTGGGAAGGCAACATGTGGGTTAAATGGCTGCGCCGCATCGAAGTGACCGCGCAAGCCATTGAAAGCCGTGAAGAAACCTCGAAATATACCGACACGCTGGCCAATGGTGTCAGCCGCAAATGGACATGGGTGATGGATGCAAAATCTGTCATCACCTCGCCCAGCCCGCAGGCCCCCATCACCCATGGCCATGGCCCATTGGTGATTACCGGGCTGGCATGGTCTGGCCGTGGCGCCATTACGGGCGTAGATATCTCGCTGGATGGTGGCAAGAATTGGCAAAAGGCACGTCTTGCGGCCGATGGCCAAGACAAGGCGCTGACCCGCTTTTATTTGGATATCAACTGGCAGGGTGAAGACATGTTGCTGCAATCGCGCGCGCATGATTCCACCGGCTATGTGCAGCCCTCGAAAGCGCAGCTGCGCGAAGTGCGCGGGTTGAACTCGATCTACCACAACAACTGCATCCAAACCTGGCATGTATACCCGACCGGGGAGGCTGAAAATGTCGAAGTATCGTAATCTGGCCCTGACCACAGCCATGGCCACGCTGATGGCCGCTACGCCGGCGTTTGCCGATAAAATGGGCCTTGGCCGCCCAGCCTTGCCCGAAGAGATTGCCGCGTGGAACTTGGATGTTTCGCCCAACGGCGATGGTTTGCCTGTAGGGTCTGGCGATGTGATGACCGGGGAAGAAGTGTTCGCCGAACATTGCGCCGTGTGCCATGGCGATTTTGCGGAAGGTGTCGACAATTGGCCCAAATTGGCCGGCGGCATGGACACGCTGGACCACGACGACCCGTTGAAAACCGTCGGCAGCTATTGGCCCTATCTGTCCACGGCATGGGATTACGTGCACCGCTCGATGCCGTTTGGTAACGCGCAAACCATGTCGGTCGATGACACCTATGCCATCGTTGCCTATATTCTGTTCTCCAACGATCTGGTGGATGACGATTTCGTTTTGTCGAACGAAAACTTCCTTGATGTTGAAATGCCCAATGCGGGTGGCTTCATCATCGACGATCGGGAAACCGCGGAAAAGCATTTCTGGAACCCCGAACCTTGCATGAGCAATTGTAAGGACAGCGTGGAAATCACCATGCGGGCCACTGTGCTGGATGTGACCCCCGAGGAAGAAGGCGCAGACGCCGCAGCCGCACAGGCCGAGCCAGTGCAAGTGGCCGCAGCCGAACCTGCGCCCGCCGCCCTGGCACCGGCCGCCGCCACGGCCGCACCCGCGGCCCCAGCCATCGATATGGCCTTGGCCGCCGATGGGGAAAACGTTTTCAAAAAGTGCAAAGCCTGCCACCAAGTGGGTGATGACGCCAAAAACAAAACTGGCCCCGTGCTGAACGGTGTCGTTGGCGCCAAGTTTGGCCATATCGAAGATTTCAAATACTCCAAGCCGCTGCAGGAAATGGCCGAGGCTGGTGCTGTTTGGGACGAGGCCAGCCTAACCGCCTTCCTGACCAAGCCGCGCGATTATATCAAAGGCACGAAGATGTCTTTTGCGGGCCTGAAAAAGGAAGACGATATCAAGGCCGTCATCGAATATTTGAAGACGTTCCAATAAGCTTTAAAAATCCCGGCGGGGCCAGTTTTGGCCCTGCCGGACCGCTCGCTCGTTTTCAGGGAGGGAATCGTGCACGCAATAGTCAGATGTCGTCAATTTGGCCCCAGGCTGGGCCATCCACCTGTTGCCGTGCCGCGCCAGACGCTGCGCCCTATTCCCGTGAATTTTGCCAGATTTGGCCTGCAACACCCAACTTGCGTTGGTTTTTTTGCGTTTGAGAACAGGACACAGCTATGAAGAGCGCCCTTACCTATATGTACCGGGGGGTGTTTGCCCCGCTGATCGCGGCCGCTTTTGTGGCCACCGCCGCCATGGCCGAAGAAATCGGCGACGCCGAGCAGGGCGAAAAAGTATTTCGCAAATGCGCCAGCTGCCATCAGCTGGGGCAGGGGGCCGAACACCGCGTGGGGCCGCATCTGAACGGCATTTTTGGCCGCAAGGCCGGCACCGCCGAGGGCTATACCCGCTATTCGCCGGGGCTTTTGCGGGCAGGCGAAGATGGGTTGATCTGGTCATTGGATAACCTGTCTGCCTATTTGGAAAACCCGAAATCCTTGGTGTCGGGCACCCGGATGAATTTTCGCGGCCTAAAAGATGCCGACGAGCGGGCCAATGTCTTGGCCTATATGCGCCAGTTCTCGGATAACCCTGCCAATATTCCCGAGGCACAGCCAACCGCATTGCCCCATGAAATTACCCTACCGCCCGAGATTTTGGCCATTGTCGGCGACCCTGAATATGGCGAATATTTAGCCAGCGAATGCCAAACCTGCCACCGCTCGGATGGCTCTGATCAGGGGATTCCCTCGATCACGGGGTGGCCCACCGAAGATTTTGTTTTGGCGATGCACGCCTATAAACAAAAGCTTAGGACCAACCCGGTTATGCAAAACTATGCCGGTCGTTTGACCGATGAAGAGATTGCAGCTTTGGCTGCATATTTTGCGGGGCTCTAAACCAGCCCCGCCCATAAATGGGAGGACGAAGAATGACATTGAACAGACGCGCCTTTATTGGCACAGGCGCCGCGGCCTTGGCCGCATTGCAGGCGCCTGCCCTTTGGGCCGCAGGCCATGGCAAGCCCAAGGTCGTTGTGATCGGCGGCGGTGCTGGCGGGGCCACTGCCGCCCGCTATCTGGCCAAAGACAGCAAAGGGGGCATTGATGTAACCTTGGTGGAACCCAGCCGGCATTATTACACCTGCTTCTTCTCGAACCTGTATATTGGCGGTTTCCGCGATATCAGCTCGATTGGTCATAGCTATGGCAAGCTGGCGTCAGATTATGGCATCAACGTGGTGCATGATTGGGCGGTGGGCGTAGATCGCGACGCGCGCACCGTTACCTTGGCTGGCGGCGCCGTCTTGGCCTATGACAAACTGATCCTCAGCCCCGGCATTGATTTCGTGGAAGGGGCCGTGCCCGGCTGGGATACATCGGCGCATAACAAGATGCCTCATGCCTATAAGGCAGGCAGCCAGACCGAACTGTTGAAAGCCCAGATCGAGGCCATGCCACAGGGCGGGCGT
>RFQY01000071.1 GCA_009924775.1 Paracoccaceae bacterium
TGGTGGGGGAATCGGGCTGTGGGAAATCCACCCTGACGCGCGCGATTTTGGGGCTTGATGCGCTGCAATCGGGCAGCATTGCTTTCGATGGCCAGCCGGTTTGGGCCGGGGGGGGCGCCGCCCGTGCGGTTCGGCGGCGCATGCAGGTGGTGTTTCAAGACCCTTACGGCAGTTTCAACCCCCGCTGGAAAGTGGCGCGGCTGGTGGCCGAGCCATTTCATCTGCTGGATCAGCCGCCAACCGGGGCTGCGCGCCGCGCTGCGGTGAACGAGGCGCTGCACAGCGTTGGCCTGACAGCCGCGGATGGTGATAAATATATTCACGAATTCAGCGGTGGGCAGCGTCAGCGCATTGCGATTGCACGGGCGCTGATCATCAAACCCGATTTGATCATTCTAGACGAGGCGGTTTCGGCCCTTGATGTTTCAGTGCGGGCGCAAGTGCTGGATTTGTTGGCAGATCTTTCTGGCCGCTTTGGGCTAAGCTATTTGTTCATCAGCCACGATCTGGGTGTTGTGCGCGCAATTACCGACCGGGTTTTGGTGATGCGCGCGGGCCAGATCGTAGAAGAGGGCCCAACCGAGCAAGTGTTTGCCAGCCCCAGCCACTCCTATACAAAAGACCTAATCGCAGCCGCCCCTGTGCTGCCTGCTTATGCAAAGGAAACTGCCCAATGACCGGCGAATTGCAGCTATGGTTTGATCCCGCCAAATGCCTGATTGCGGGCGAATGGGTGGCGCCCCAAGCGGGGCAGGTATTGCCGTTGATCGACCCATCGACCGGCCAAGAGATTGGCGCTATTGCGCGCGGCCAACAGGGCGATATTGCCGCAGCGGTGGCCGCGGCCGAGGCGGCGCGCCATGGCCCTTGGGGGCGGTTATCGGCGGCAGAGCGGGGGCGCATTTTGCTGACCCTGTCGCGCATGGTGGCGGCGCGTGTCGATGATCTGGCCCGGATCGAGGCCATGGATGTGGGCAAGCCCCTGAAACAGGCGCGCGCCGATGCCGTGGCCTTGGCCCGCTATTGCGAGTTTTATGGCGGGGCGGCGGATAAGCTGCATGGGCAAACCATTCCCTATATGGATGGCTATACCGTCTACACCCTGCGCGAGCCCCATGGCGTGACGGGCCATATCGTGCCGTGGAATTACCCGATGCAGATCATCGGGCGCTCGGTTGGGGCGGCGCTGGCGGCGGGCAATACCTGTGTTTTGAAACCGGCAGAAGATGCCTGCCTGACGGCGTTGGCCTTTGCCGATATGGCCAAGGCCGCGGGCCTGCCCGATGGGGTGTTGAACGTGGTGCCGGGGCTTGGCGCCGAGGCGGGCGTTGCCCTGTGCCAGCATCCCGGCGTGCATCACATCAGCTTTACAGGCTCGGTGCAAACTGGGGTGCAGGTGCAAATGGCGGCTGCGCGCAATGTGGTGCCGGTGACGCTGGAATTGGGGGGGAAATCGCCTCAGGTGGTGTTTGACGATGCCGATCTGGATGCGGCCCTGCCGTTTTTGGTGAACGCAGGCATTCAGAATGCGGGCCAAACCTGTTCGGCCTCGTCGCGCATTTTGGTGCAGCGTGGGGTCTATGACCGGGTGGTTGCTGCCATGGCCGCGCGCTATCAGGGGTTGCAGGTGGGCCCTGCCTTGGCGGATTTGGATGTGGGGCCGCTGATTTCGCGCAAGCAGCAGGCCATTGTCAGCGGCTTTTTGGACCAAGGCCAAGATTTGGAAATCGTGGGCCAAGGCCAGCTGGTCAATGCCCCCAATGGCGGCAATTTTGTGCGCCCCACGCTGTTTGCGGGGGTGGCGCCCACCCATGTATTGGCGCGTGACGAAATTTTTGGCCCCGTGCAGGTGGTGATCCCCTTCGACGACGAAGACGAGGCCGTGGCCATCGCCAATGGCACCGATTACGGGCTGGTCGCCAGCATCTGGTGCCGCGATGGCGCCCGGCAGATGCGCTTGGCGCGCAAAATTCGCGCGGGCCAAGTGTTTATCAACAACTATGGTGCCGGCGGTGGGGTGGAACTACCCTTTGGCGGCATGGGCAAATCGGGCCATGGCCGCGAAAAAGGTTTCGAGGCGCTTTATGGCTTTAGCGTTCTAAAAACCGTGGCCGCCTACCACGGCTAAACACAACACACATACAGCGAGGGAAAGATGCGACTGACAGGGAAAACAGCCATTGTAACTGGCGGTGCCAGCGGTTTTGGGGCGGGCATCGTGCGCAAATTCGTGGCCGAAGGCGCGCGGGTGATGGTGGTGGATATCAACGAGGCCGCTGCCGCCGATTTGGCACAAGATTTGGGGCAGAGCACGCTGGCCTGCGGCTGCGATGTGGCCAATGGCGCCAGCGTGGGCGCGATGGCCGCCCGCGCCATTGCTGAAATGGGTGGCGTTGATATCTTGGTGAACAACGCCGGTATCACCCATCTGCCCAAGCCCATGGAAACCGTGACCGAGGAAGAATTCGACCGGGTTTTTATGGTCAATTGTAAATCTGTCTACCTTACAGCACAGGCTTTGGTGGGCCATATGAAGGGCCGGGGCGGGGCCATTTTGAATGTGGCCTCTACCGCAGGCCTTAGCCCACGGCCCAACCTGAACTGGTATAACGCCTCGAAGGGCTGGATGATTACGGCCACCAAAACCATGGCGGTGGAATTGGCCCCCCATGGGCTGCGGGTAAACGCGCTGTGCCCTGTGGCTGGTGAAACCCCGCTGTTGGCCAGTTTCATGGGCGAAGACACACCAGAAATGCGCGCCAAGTTTCTCTCAACCATCCCCTTGGGCCGCTTTTCAACGCCCCAAGACATGGGCAATGCCGCCTGTTTTCTATGCTCGGACGAGGCCAGCATGTTGACGGGTGTCGCCATGGAGGTGGATGGCGGGCGCTGTATCTGATCAGGCGGGGGCCAGCATTTGCCCGTCGCCTTCGGTGGCGGGGCTGGTGGTGCGCCCACGGGCAATGACCAGATAGCCCGCCAATGCCTGCCCGCGATCATGGCGCAGCACTGTGGGCTCTAGGCTGGTGATTGCCAGCCCGGCCTGTGCCAACAACCGCTGCACATACTCGCGGCTATGGGCATAGCGGCGCGAGGGTTGCAGCACGAAATCGGGGTCATCCGGGCCTGCGGCCTCAAGAGTGAAGGCCAAAAGCCCGGTTTGGGCCAGATGTGCTGCGGCCCAGCCCACAACCTGTTCCAACGCGCCCAGATAAATAAAGACATCTGCGGCCAAGATCAGATCGAAACGCTGTGATACCAGCGGCATGGCGGCGATATCGGCCTTTTCCAACTGGTCATAGATGCCTTTGGCGCGCGCTTGGCGCAGCATGCCGGCAGACAGGTCTACACCGCTTAACTGCCCGGCATGGGGGCGAATGGCCTGCCCCATCAGCCCGGTGCCGCAGCCCAGATCTAGCGCATGCGGAAAATGGCTGTGGCCCGCCCGCAGCAGCGCATCGCGCAGCAATTCGGGCACGCGGTAGCCCAGCTTTTCCACCAAGGCATGATCAAAGCGGGGCGCATATTGATCAAACAAACTTTCCACAAAGGCGCGCGGCATGGTGTCAGCCATGGGCACCCGGCGCAAAAGATCCAGCTGCAGGCCTGCACCCATGTGATCTAATGGGTCAAGGTGCAGCGCCATCTGATAGGCGGCAATCGCTGCATCGCTGGCTTGGGCTTGGGCATGATAATCGCCCAGCTTGGCCCAGCCTGCAGCCCATGTCGGGGCCAGCTCTAACGCTTCGGCCAACAGCGCGGCGGCGCCCGCATAATCGCCTTCGCCGGCCAGCATGGCGGCGTAATCTGCCCGCTTGTCAGCGCGCAGGTCACCGGATGAGAAATCTAGTTTGACCATGGTATAAACTGTCGAAAAGGGCACTGTAGCACCGTGCCGGTGGGCGGGATGCGCGGGTGTCGCGCCCCTGCCAGCCCTAGCAAGTGGGCTTGGTTTTGCCTTTCGTCAAGGGGGCGCGTAACCGCGCAGGGCAAAAAACGGCACCCAGCGCTGGCTTGGCCACGATCTTGCACATTCAGCGCGCCTGTGTATGGGATGCGCCCAAGGCAGGACGGGGAGGGAATGTCATGCGTAAGGGGCTGGTTTTGCTGTGCTTGGCCTATGTTTTAAGCCAGTTTTTTCGGGCATTTCTGGCGGTTCTGACCCAGCTGTTGCAAGACGATATCGGCGCCACGGCCGATGATTTGGCCTTTGCCTCGGGGATGTTGTTTTTAAGCTTTGCCGCCATGCAAATTCCCGTGGGCGAGGCGCTAGACCGTGTCGGCCCGCGCCTGACGGCTGCGGTGCTGCTGGGGGTGGGCGGCGGCGGCGGTGCGGCGCTGTTTGCCATGGCCACAAGCCCCACGCATATTGCCTTTGCCATGGCGCTGATCGGTGCGGGCTGCGCGCCGGTGCTGATGGCCAGCTATTACATTTTCGCCCGCGTTTACCCACCGCGCATGTTTGCCACTTTGGGGGCGGTGATGATCGGGGTGGGGTCGGTTGGTAACATCGCCAGTGCCTCGCCTTTTGGCTGGGTGGTGGCCAGTTTTGGCTGGCGCGAAACCCTGTGGCTTTTGTCGGGCCTGTCTGTGGTGGTGGCGCTGGGCCTGTGGCTGCGGGTAGAAGACCCGCCGAAAGTGGCCGGAAACCTGAAAGGCAGCGTGCTGGACGTGCTAAAAATTCGTGCGCTTTGGCCGATCTTGCCGCTGATCTTGGTCAGCTATGCGCCCGCAGCCGGGGTGCGTGGGCTGTGGGTGTCGCCCTATCTTGGCGATGTCTACGGCGCGCCTGTGGCCGCCTTGGGCACGGCCACGCTAATTATGGGCGTGGCGATGATTTTGGGCACTTTTGCCTATGGCCCGTTGGACCGGCTGTTTGGCACCCGCAAATGGGTGATCTTTGGTGGCAATGTGGTGGTGGTGCTGGCCTGCGCCATGGTGGCGGCGCAGCCGGCCTTGGGCTATGGCGCGGCGGTGGCGCTATGCGCGGTGATTGGCATGTTCGGGCTGACCTTTCCGGTGATCATGGCCCATGGGCGCAGTTTTATCCCCGCCCATCTTACCGGGCGGGGGGTGACGTTGATGAACCTTTTTTCCATTGGCGGTGTTGGGCTGATGCAGGTTTTCACCGGGCGCCTGCATGCCGCCAGCGCGGGGGCATCTGTGGATTTGGCCTATCCCTATCAAATGCTGTTTGGCTTTTTCGCGGTGGTCTTGGGGGCGGGTATGGTTGTGTATCTTTTTGCCCAAGACCGGCTTGATTAGGCGCCAGCGCCATGGGCCGCCCCTACGGGGGGCAAAACAGCCTATTCCCCTTAACGCCTGCGCACTGTATGAACCGCGCCGAAACCAAGGAGAACCGACATGGGTTACAACGTCGTCGTCGTCGGTGCCACGGGTAACGTGGGCCGTGAAATGCTGAACATTCTGGCGGAGCGCGAGTTCCCCGTAGATAAGATTGCCGCGCTGGCCAGCCGCAGATCGCTGGGCACCGAGGTAAGCTTTGGCGACAAAACCCTGACCACCCAAGATCTGGATACATTCGATTTTTCCGGTTGGGATATGGCGCTGTTTGCCGTGGGTTCTGAGGCCACGAAAACCTATGCCCCCAAGGCCGCGGCCGCAGGCTGTGTTGTGATCGATAACAGCTCGCTCTACCGCTACGACCCGGATATTCCGCTGATCGTGCCCGAGGTAAACCCCGAGGCTGTGCATGGCTATGCCAAGAAGAATATCATCGCCAACCCAAACTGTTCGACCGCGCAGATGGTTGTAGCGCTTAAGCCTTTGCACGACCGTGCAAAAATTAAACGTGTGGTGGTGTCGACCTATCAGTCGGTGTCGGGCGCTGGCAAAGAGGGCATGGATGAGCTGTGGGATCAAACCAAGGCGGTCTATAACCCCACCGCCGACGTGCCGCCGAAGAAATTCCAAAAGCAGATCGCCTTCAACCTGATCCCGCAGATCGATGTGTTTATGGAAGACGGCTACACCAAAGAAGAATGGAAGATGGTGGCCGAGACCAAGAAAATTCTTGATCCCTCCATCCGGCTGACGGCCACCTGCGTGCGTGTGCCGGTTTTCGTGGGCCATTCCGAGGCACTGAATATCGAATTCGAAGACTTTTTGGACGAAGACGAAGCGCGCGATATTTTGCGCGAATCACCCGGCTTGATGGTGATCGACAAGCGCGAGCCGGGTGGCTACGTCACCCCGGTGGAATGCGTGGGCGAATATGCCACTTTCATCAGCCGCATTCGCCAAGATAGCACCATTGAAAACGGCCTGAACCTGTGGTGCGTGTCCGATAACCTGCGCAAAGGCGCGGCGCTAAACGCGGTGCAAATTGCAGAATTGCTGGGCCGCGAAGTGCTGAAAAAGGGCTAAGCGGCGCCCAATTGGGGCTGTCACAACCGAACAGGGCCACCCCTTGGGTGGCCCTTTTTCGTTTGCGGGATATAGGCGTACCCAACCGGATATGGGCCATCGCCGACTGGCCCGCAAAATACCCGCGCGCGCGCAAGCATTGGCTGATTTGTATTGCTATAAACAACCTAAGGGCACTGCGCCCCATAAAACACCGGTCGGCCCCCTCTCTCACACACCCCACACACACCCGTGGGGCCGGCCGGTGAAGATAAGCTGTCTGCAGCAAAAATAGTCATACACACACCTAAGGGCGCTCTGCATGCAGGGCACCTTTTGTTTGTGCTGCAACCTGTGCGCTGCGTCAGACGCGGGCAAAGCCGCTTGTGCTGGGGTCGAAAAATTCCAGCGAGCCCTCGCCAATATCTGTCCACAACCCGTGCAAAGACAGCTTGCCCCCTTGCACAGCTTGGGCGACGAAAGGAAAGGTCATCAGGTTGTTCAGGCTGACGATAACCGCCTGTTTTTCCAATGCGGCGCGTTGCTCTGCATCGCTGCCGTGGCCTTTGACGGCCTCGTAGCCGGGGCGCAGAATATCCATCCATCGCCCGACAAAGCTGGATTTTTCCTCAAGCTCTGGCGCGTGGCCCGTGCACATATCGAAACACCCCTGCACGCCACCGCAATTGGAATGGCCCAGCACGATCACATGCGCCACTTTCAGCGCGTTCACCGCATATTCCACCGCAGCCGATGTCCCATGCTGCAGCCCGTCGGGTTTGTAGGCGGGCACCAGATTGGCGATGTTGCGGTGAATAAAAAACTCGCCCTGATCCGCCCCAAAAATCGAGGTCACATGCACCCGACTGTCGCAGCATGAAATGACCATGGCACGCGGGTGCTGGCCGCTTTCGGCCAAGCGGCGATACCAGCTTTGGTTCTCTTCATAGGTGGTTGCCTTCCAGCCTTGATAACGTTGAACCAGATAGCTGGGTAATGGCTTGGCGTGCTCCATTGAAGAAACTCCTTGGTGGTCTGCGCTGCCTAATAGACGGAATTCGATTAGAATTCGAGAAGAAACGCCGCCCCTCATAAACCTTTTGGAAGGCAGGCTGCGCCATGGTGTGGGCGTGGGAAAATGAAATTGGGTGGCATGGTGGAACATGTGACACATCTGGCGCAGCCAGAACCTGTAAAGCTGGATCATGCCCGCTTGGGCGCGCTTTACAGCGAATTAGGGCCCGAACAGGCCGATGGTTTGGTATGCCGCGCGCTGGAAGAACTGGCGCTGCGTTTGGCGCAATTGGGCCACGCCTACCGCGAGGGGCGCAACAAGGATTTACAAAAAGGCGCGCGGTTGTTGGCGGCCATCGCCGATCAGCTGGGCATGTCCACAACGGCACAAGTGGCCCGCGATGTGACGCGCTGCCTGGACATGGCCGACCCTGTGGCGCTGGCGGCGGTGGTGGCGCGGCTGTTGCGCAGTGGCGAACGCTCGCTTCTGGCGGTGTGGGATGTCGATGTCACGTCGCCATGATACCCCCTTGCAGGCGCAGGCGAACAGCTTAGGCTAAGCTTCGCATACTTCGGAGTAGCCCTGCCATGACCCTTGCCAATCCGCCGGCCACCGTGCCCGTCTTTGACACCGATGCCACAGATGCCGTGCCGCTGTATCTGCTGGCCCCCGAGGCCGTGGCCGATTGGCTGGCCGCGCGCCCCGCGGCCCAGCAGGCATGGGCCAAGGCGCATGGGTTTCAGGGTGATCTGGGGCAGGTTGTGGTGCTGCCCGGTGCCGATGGCCGCCCCGATGCGGCGCTGGCGGGCTATGGCAGCGCCAAGGCGCGGGCACAGGGGCGGTTTCATCTGGCTGCGGCTGTTGGGCAGCTGCCCGCGGGCACCTATCGCCTGCACGCCGATCTGCCCCCCGAGGTGCTAGAGGTGGAAGCGATGGGCTGGCTGCTGGCCAATTACCGCTTTGATCGCTATCGCAGTCAAACCGCCCCGCGCGCAGGCCTGCTGGTGCCCGAGGGCGTCAATGCCGCGCGGGTGCAGGTCATGGTGGCCGCCGAATGCCTAACCCGCGATTTGATCAATACCCCCGCCAGTGACATGGGCCCTGACGAGCTGCAGCAAGCCATGGCGGATCTGGCCGCCCAGCATGGTGCCAGTTTCACCGCCATCATCGGCGAGGCGCTGCTTGCGCAAAACTTCCCCATGATCCACGCGGTCGGCCGGGCCAGCCCGCGCGCGCCGCGGCTGCTGGATATGCGCTGGGGCAGCACAGGCCCGGCGCTGACACTGGTGGGCAAGGGCGTGTGTTTCGACACCGGCGGGCTAGATCTAAAACCCGCCGCCTCGATGGGGTTGATGAAAAAGGATATGGGCGGGGCTGCCACGGTGCTGGGGCTTGCGCATATGATTATGGCGCTGGGGCTGCCTTTGCGGTTGCGGGTGCTGATCCCGGCGGTGGAAAACGCGGTGGCGGGCAATGCGTTTCGCCCCCAAGATATTTTAACCGCGCGCAACGGCACCACCGTCGAGGTGAACAACACCGATGCCGAGGGGCGCTTGGTTTTGGCCGATGCCTTGGCCTATGGGGCCGAAGACAGCCCCGATCTGATGGTCTCGATGGCCACGCTGACCGGCGCTGCCCGGGTGGCGCTGGGCCCCGATCTGGCGCCCTATTTCACCGATGACAGCGCGCTTGCCGCCGCACTCGAGGCTGCCAGCCCCGCCATGGCCGATCCGGTTTGGCGCCTGCCGTTCTGGACCCCTTACGAAAAAATGATCCGCCCCACGATTGCCGATCTTGATAATGCGCCCTCGGGGGGCTTTGCCGGCGCCATCACCGCAGCGCTATTCCTGCGCGATTTCGTGGGCCAAACCCGCTACGCGCATTTTGATATTTACGGCTGGCAACCCACGCCAGCACCCGCCCGCCCCAAAGGCGGGGTGGGCCAAGGGGCGCGCGCGCTGTTGCACGCACTTCCACAGGTTTTGCCCCTATGAGCCAAGACCAAAGGCTTTGGCCCGCCAACGCCCGCGTGGCCCATACCAGCCTGCAAGGCCAAGTGGCCCAGCCCTTGGTGGCGGGCGAAACCTATCGCGTGGCGGTGCCGGTCTTGGGCCTGTATTGCGCCCCAGATGCCCGGCAGCTGGACAGGCAAATGGTGTTGGGGCAGGCCTTTTGTGTGCTAGAAATCCATGATGGGCAGGCCTTTGGTTTTATGCCCGCGCCAGATGGGCGGCCCAGCTATGTGGGTTATGCCGCGGCGCATGGGCTGGCGCAGGGCGGGCCCGCGCCCACCCACCGTGTGGCGGCCATTCGCAGCCTTGCGTTTGCCGGGCCCAGCATCAAAACACCCGATCCCGTGCCGCTGCCCTTTGGCGCACAGGTGGCAGTGACTGCCGAAGAAGGTGCGTTGATGCAGATTGCCACCGGGCAATTTGTGCCAAAGGCGCATCTGGCGCCGCTGGCCCAACCAGCCCTATCCCCGGTGGCGGTGGCGCAGCTGTTTTTGGGCACCCCTTATCTGTGGGGGGGCAATTCTGCCTTTGGGATCGATTGCTCGGGCTTGGTGCATGCCGCCTTTCAGGCCTGTGGTCGCCCCTGCCCACAAGACAGTGATCAACAACGCCAGCATCTGGCGGGCGCAAGGCTGGAACTGGGCACGCCGCTGTGCCCCGGTGATTTGCTGTTTTGGCGCGGCCATGTGGCCATGGCTTGCACGCCCGACATGCTGATCCACGCCAATGCCTGGCATATGGCCGTGGCCTACGAGCAGGCCATCACGGCGCAACAGCGTATCGCGGCCCAAGGTGACGGGCCGGTTCTGTGCCACCTGCGCCCCAGCTAACCGCTGCCCGGCCTAATGCGCCTCGGCCCAGTTGGCGCCCATGCCCGCATCGACAATCAGCGGTACATCCAGCGATGCCGCGGGTTCGGCGGCCTCTTGCATGATGTCGCGCGCCACCTCGATCAGCCGGTCGGCCGCGTCTGCCTCGACCTCGAACAGCAATTCGTCGTGCACTTGCAGCAGCATCCTTGCCGGCAGCCCCGCCACCGCCTGCGGCATACGGATCATCGCGCGCCGGATAATATCGGCTGCGGTGCCTTGAATAGGGGCATTGATTGCCGCGCGTTTGGCAAAGCCCGCGCCGGGGCCTTTGGCATTAATTTCAGGCGTATGGATCTTACGCCCAAACATGGTGGCCACATACCCGTGCTCTTTGGCAAAGGTCACGGTGTCATCCATATAGGCGCGTATGCCGGGAAAGCGCTGGAAATACCTGTCGATAAAGCCCTGTGCCTCGGCGCGGGGAATACGCAAGTTACGCGCAAGGCCAAACCCGGAAATGCCATAGATCACCCCAAAGTTAATGGCCTTGGCGCGACGGCGAATTTCCGGGGTCATCTCGTCAAGCGGCACGTCAAACATTTCCGAGGCGGTCATGGCATGAATATCCTGCCCCTCTTGAAAGGCCGCCTTTAGCGCATCAATCCCGGCCACATGGGCCAAAATGCGCAATTCGATCTGGCTGTAATCCAGCGATACCAAAACCTTGCCCGCTGGCGCGACAAACGCCTCGCGAATGCGGCGGCCATCTTCGCTGCGCACGGGAATATTTTGCAAATTCGGGTCTGTCGACGACAGCCGCCCCGTGGCTGCGCCCGATTGCACATACGAGGTATGCACGCGCCCGGTATCGGGGTCGATATGGTCTTGCAACGCATCTGTATAGGTCGATTTCAACTTGGCCACCTGCCGCCAATCCAGCACAAGCCCCGGCAATTCATGCTCGGTTGCCAAATCTTCCAAAATATCGGCGCCGGTGGCATAGGCCCCGGTCTTGCCCTTTTTGCCACCCTGAAAGCCCAGCTTATCAAACAAGATCTCGCCCAGCTGTTTGGGCGATCCTACGTTAAACGCTTGCCCGGCCTTTTCGTGAATATCTTCCTCTAGCTGCGCCAACTTTTGCGCAAAGGCATTCGACATACGCGCCAAAACATCGCGGTCCACCTTCACGCCCGCCATCTCCATCTGCGCCAAAACTGGCACCAAGGGGCGCTCTAGGGTTTCGTAAACGGTGGTGGTGCGGGTCTGGTGAAGCTGCGGTTTAAACCGCTGCCACAGGCGCAATGTAATATCGGCATCCTCGGCGGCATAGCGCACAGCCTGATCAATGGGCACCCGGTCAAATGTGATCTGCGCCTTGCCGCTGCCAATCAACTCTTTGATAGCAATGGGCTTATGCCCCAAATACCGCTCGGCCAAGGCATCCATCCCATGCCCGTGCAGGCCGGAATTCATGGCATAAGACATCAGCATCGTGTCATCTATGGGCGCCACCTGCACCCCATAGCGGGCCAAAACCTTGGCGTCATATTTCATGTTTTGGCCAATTTTCAGCACCGCCGGGTCTTGCAGCACCGGGCGCAGCAGCTCTAGCGCCTGCTGCAATGGCATCTGCCCTTCGGCCAGCGCATCTGAGCCAAATAAATCGTCCGCTGCACCCGCCTTGTGCCCCAGTGGAATATAACAGGCCTGCCCCGGCGCTGTAGCCAGCGAGATCCCCACCAATTCTGCCTGCATCTCGTTTAGGCTGGTGGTTTCGGTATCTACCGCCACATAGCCCTGTGCCTGAATGCGCGTCACCCATGCCTGCAGGGCCGCGGCATCGCGCAGGCAGTCATAAGCATCTGGGTCAAAGGGCAGATCGGCGGGCGCGCGCACCTCGGTCCCCATCGGGTCAGTGTCCATCAACACCGGCGCCGCAACCCCCAGCGCATCGGAAATGCGCTTGGATAGCGTGCGAAACTCCATCTCGCTTAGAAAACCCAGCAGCACCTCGGCGTCTGGCGCGCGCACCTCTAGGCTGTCCAGCGTCACATCCAGATCCATGTTGCAATCCAGCTGCACCAACCGCTTCGACAGCTCGATCTGCGCGCGATGCTCAATCAACGTTTGGCGCCGCTTGGGCTGCGTAATCTCGCCCGCACGCTCCAGCAGCTCTTCCAACGAGCCAAATTCGTTAATCAGCAAAGCGGCGGTTTTCACCCCGATACCCGGCGCACCGGGCACGTTATCCACGCTATCGCCCGCCAGTGCCTGCACATCCACCACGCGTTCTGGGCCCACACCAAATTTCTCAAACACGCCCTCGCGGTCGATCCGGCGGTTTTTCATAGGGTCCAGCATTTCCACACCGTCCCCCACCAGCTGCATCAAATCCTTGTCGCTGGATAAGATCGTCACCCGCCCCCCGGCGTCGCGCGCCCGCACGGCCAATGTGGCCATGATGTCATCGGCCTCGAACCCGTCTTGTTCAAGGCAGGCAATATTAAACGCCTCGGTCGCGCGGCGCGTCAGCGGCATTTGCGGCCGCAAATCCTCGGGCATCGCCTCGCGATTGGCTTTGTACAAATCATAAAGATCGTTGCGAAACGTGTGGCTGCCCTTGTCAAACACCACGGCCACATGGGTCACATCGCCCCCGGCATTGCCCTCGACATAGCGCTGCAGCATGTTGCAAAACCCGCTGACCGCACCGATCGGCAGGCCATCGGATTTGCGCGTGAGCGGCGGCAGGGCGTGGTAGGCGCGAAAAATAAAGGCCGATCCGTCGATCAGATGCAGATGACACCCTTTTCCAAATGACATACTGCCCCCTTCACGGACGTGCCGTTTTCATCTTGCCAAAAATACTCATGCCTGCCCTGTGCGCCCATACGGGCGGTGGGTTTAGGCCGCGTCTGTCTTTGAGTGATGTACAAATTTGCAATCGCAATAGGGGCATTCCACCCAGCCTTGCTCTTGCGGAATTTGCAACCATACGCGCGGGTGGCCCAGCGCGCCTTCGCCGCCATCACAGGCAATTCGCCAGCTCTGCACAACCTTGGTTTCGGGGGCCTCGATCGTCATGAATACCGTCTCGTTACTTGGCTCAGTTGCTGTGTGTTATGGGCGATTGCGCGCGCCGGGGCAAGGGTGCGTATGCGCGGGTTGGGTCTAGTCGTCTTCAACCTTGCCGCGCAGCGATTTGATTTCGCCGCGCTGTTTTTTGGCGTCCAGCCTGCGCCGTTTAC
>RFQY01000072.1 GCA_009924775.1 Paracoccaceae bacterium
AGGCGATTAATTTCGTCGTCCGTACAGGTGCGGGCGCGGTTGAGCGTGGTCAGGTTGCAGTAGATGCAATCGTTACCAAACCGCGGTTACACTATGCCCTGGGGCACGCGCTGCAAGCATATTTGCGCTTTCGCCTTGTCTTTGCAGGCGCTTGGGGCCCATAAGTTGCCACAGAACCACAAAGGGCCCACAGATGGCTGAGATTTGCTGCCTATGCGGCGCCACTGCCACTGCGCATTTTGCCTTGGCCCCCCGTGCCGACACTGTCGCGCTGTGCCCAATCTGCCATGCGGGTGCCACCGGTCCGCTGCAAGATGGGCCGCATTGGCAATGCCTGAACGATGCCATCTGGGCGCCCGAGCCTGCCACGCAGGTTTTGGCCTTTCGTCTTTTGTCAGGTCTGGGCGCGCATTGGGCGCAAGAGCTGTTGGATATCGCCTATCTCGAGGAAGACACCCGCGCCTGGGCCGAGGCGGGTTTGGCCAGCCCCGGTGACGTTGTCCACCGCGACAGCAACGGCGCCGTTTTGGCACAGGGCGATACCGTGCATCTGATCAAAGATCTGGTGGTCAAGGGCGCGGGCTTTACCGCCAAACGCGGCACTGCGGTGCGCAATATCTCGTTGGTGCCTGACAATCGCGGCCAGATCGAGGGGCGTGTCGAGGGCCAGCGCATCGTGATTCTGACCGAATTTGTGAAAAAATCAGCCTGATTGCGCCCGCCACCCGGCCGCAACAGACCTGGAAGGCCGGTTTTGCCGGCCCATGCCGCGTGGCCCGCGCCCAGGCGTGGGGCTGGGCCGGTGGTTGGGCGTGTAGGTTGATGAATTTTTGATGTCATCCACAAGATATGGGGGTTATCCCCAATTTATTGCTTTACAGGATGGTCTTTGCCGCGCACCATATCTGGTAGAAGGCGGGCCGAACCCCCCGCTTTCTAGAGCAGGCAGCTAGCGCTTGGGGCGCTGCCAAGCCCCGACGCTAAGCATAGCAGAAAGGTGGCGCCATGGCCCTGAACGAGCATTACCTCCAGGACGATTTGCACCCGATCGACATTGTCGAGCATATCGCCGAGCATCATGAATGGGATTTCGACCGCATCCACGACGACCAGATCGCAATGGCCGTCGAAGGCCAATGGCGCACGTATTCGATTACATTGGCGTGGTCAGACTATGACCAGACATTGCGATTGATTTGCACCTTCGAGATGGAACCACCCGCCGACCGGCTGCCGGCGCTTTACGAATGTATGAATGCCACCAACGATCAATGTTGGGCGGGTGCCTTTACCTATTGGGATGATCACAAATTGATGGTCTATCGCTATGGCTTGGTGCTTGCGGGGGGGCAATCGGCCAGCGCGGAGCAGATCGACACCATGATCAACGCCGCCGTTCTAAGCGCCGAGCGGTTTTACCCCGCCTTTCAATTGGTGGTTTGGGGCAACCGCCCCACCCAAGAGGCGCTGCAGGTCGCCATTGCAGAGGCCTACGGCCGCGCGTAACACTATCCCCCAACGCGAATTGTGATTGGGGGCAAAATGTCGATGGAAACCGTGGCGGCCCGGGGCTTGGTGCTGTTGGGCTGCGGAAAAATGGGCGGCGCCATGCTGCAAGGCTGGCTGGCTGGCGGGTTGCCGCCCAGCAGCGTTTGGGTCAACGACCCCAACCCCTCGGCTTGGGTGCAGGGCACGGGCGTGCGGGTGAACCAAGATCTGCCCAGCGCACCGGCGATTGTGCTGGTTGCGGTCAAACCGCAAATGATGGCGGCCGCGTTGCCCAGTTTGGCCGCAATGGGCGGGGGCGGCACGCTGTTTGTATCGGTGGCCGCGGGCACTCCGATTGCGCATTTCGAACAGGTTTTGGGCGTGGGCACCCCTATTGTGCGGGCGATGCCCAACACCCCCGCCGCCATTGGCAAGGGCATTACCGCCATGATCGGCAACGCCCATGCCACCCCGGCGCATTTGGATTTGTCGCAGCAGCTGTTATCGGCTGTGGGCCAAGTGTTGCGCCTGCAAGACGAGGGGCAGTTGGATGCGGTAACCGGCCTGTCTGGGTCCGGCCCGGCCTATGTGTTTCACCTGATCGAATGCATGGCTGCCGCGGGTCAGGCCATGGGGCTGCCTGCGGATATGGCCATGCAGCTGGCCAAAGCCACGGTTGCTGGCGCCGGTGCCTTGGCCGAGAGCGCGCAGGAAAGCCCGGCACAGCTGCGCCAAAACGTAACCAGCCCCAACGGCACCACCCAAGCCGGGTTAGAGGTTTTGATGAACCCCGAAACCGGTCTGCCGCCGCTGGTGGCGGCCACGGTCGCCGCTGCAACCCACCGCAGTATCGAGTTGCGCAATGGCTGATATTTCCTTTGACGATTTTCTAAAGGTCGATATCCGCGTGGGCCAAGTGCTGCGCGCCGAACCCTACCCCGAGGCCCGCAAACCCGCCATCAAGATGTGGATCGATTTTGGCCCCGAGATCGGTGAAAAGCGCACCAGCGCGCAGGTCACAGCCCATTACACACCCGAAACCCTTGTTGGGCGGCAGGTGATGGCGGTGGTGAATTTCCCCCCCCGGCAAATTGGCAAATTCATGTCCGAGGTTCTGGTCTTGGGTGTCTCTGATGCGGCCGGGGGCATCGTTTTGCTATCGCCCGATCAGCCCGTTCCCATCGGCGGGCGCATGCACTAGCCCGTGCACGAACCGTGGTGCCCCGCGCGGGCCGGGTTTGGCCGGGCGCGTGGGGCAAATACCGCCAAATCCGGACAGATTACCTTGATCTTTGATGGATTTTTGGGTGTTCTACGGTCAGCAAAAGGGGTGGGGCAATGTATCAGCCAGTAATTACCGGAACCGGGGTTTTCACCCCTGAGCATATTATTACCAACCAAGAGTTGGTGGACAGTTTCAACGCCTATGTCGATCTTTATAACGCCGAGCACGCCCAAGCGATTGCTGCGGGCGAGATCGAGGCGAAAGAATATTCCTCGACCGATTTTATCTTTAAGGCCAGCGGCATAGAACAGCGCTATGTGTTGGATAAAGAAGGGGTTTTAGACCCCACGCGCATGTATCCACGGTTTCGCCAGCGCAGCGACGAGGAACCGGGCCTGATGACCGAAATCGCCATGGCGGCCTGTGAAACGGCCATGGCGCAGGCCGGTATTCGGGGCGATCAGGTGGATTTGGTGATTTGCGCCGCCTCGAACATGGAACGCGCATACCCCGCCGTTGCCATCGAAATTCAAAAAGCGTTGGGCGCAGGTGGATTTGCCTTTGATATGAACGTGGCCTGTTCCTCGGCCACGTTTGGAATTCAGGCTGCGGCTGATATGGTGCGGGCGGGCAGCGTGCACTGTGCGATTGTGGTGAACCCTGAAATCACCAGCGGCCATCTGGAATGGCGCGACCGCGACTGCCATTTTATCTTTGGCGATGTGGCCACCGCCACGGTTATTCAGCGCAGCACCGATGCAACGGGGGCCTGTTTTGAAATTGTCTCCACCCGCTGCGCCACCGAATTTTCCAACAATATCCGCAACAACAACGGCTTTTTGCGCCGCAATCGCCCCGATGGCCTAAAAGATCGCCGCGATATGCAATTCATGCAAAACGGCCGCAAGGTGTTCAAAGAGGTGGTGCCGATGGTTTCGGCCCATATCTTGGCGCATTTAAGTGATCAGGGCATCGCCCCCGAACAGCTGCAGCGCATGTGGCTGCATCAGGCAAACAAAACCATGAATGATTTTGTGGGCCGCAAAGTACTGGGCCGCGAGCCCAGCCTTGCCGAGCAGCCAAATATCTTGCAAGATTACGCCAATACCTCGTCTGCGGGGTCTGTGATTGCCTTTGCAAAACACAGCGCCGATTTGGCGGTGGGCGATATTGGGGTGATCTGCTCGTTTGGGGCGGGGTATTCTGTGGGCTCGGTTTTGGTGCGGCGCGCCTGATGCGGGCTGTTATCTTCGATCTGGATGGCACGCTGATTGACAGCGCCCCAGATATTCACGCCGCCGCCAACAGCGTGCTGTGCGAAGCGGGTTTTGAGCCGCTCGATTTTGCCACGATCCGCGGCTTTATTGGCTGCGGCGTGGCGCATCTGCTGGCCTCGGCCCTGCAACACCTTGGCCATAGCCCCGATCACCCCGCCAAGGCCGCCATGATCGCGCGGTTCGAACATCATTACGAAACCGCCCATGGGCTAACGCGCCTTTACCCCAATGTGCAGGCCAGTTTGCAGCGCCTGCAGCAGGCAGGTTTGGATCTGGCAATTTGCACCAACAAGCCCATGGTGCCCACGCAGACGGTTTTGGCGCATTTTCAGATGCAGCGGATGTTTCGCGTGGTCATTGGCGGCGACAGCCTACCCATACGCAAGCCCGACCCTGCGCCGCTGTTGGCGGTGGTGGCTCAGCTGGGGCTGGGCGTGGGCGATGTGTTGTTTGTGGGCGATAGCGAGGTAGACGCAGAGACCGCGCATCGCGCAGGCATAGCGTTTGCGTTGTTCACCGAAGGCTATCGCAAAACCGATGTGGCAGCCCTGCCGCACCAGCATGTATTTTCCGATTTTTCCGCGCTGCCCAAAATAATGGGCCTGTCATAACCACCAGACCGACGGAAAGATCTGGGGTATGCGTATGGTATTTGTGCGCCCTTTGGGACGATTTTGAAGGAATATGTTTATGTCTGTCACTGCCTCTGAAACCCGCTACGCCACGGTGCAAATTGCGTAGCACTGGCTGATTGCCGTTCTTTTTGCCACCAATTTTCTTATTTCAGATGATATGGGGCGCGCCTTGCGCATCAAACTGCAAGGTGGGGTGCCCGATCAATTTGCAGCCCTTGTGCACCCGCCGGTTGGATTGGCGATTTTGGTGCTGATGGTGGTGCGTATTGGCCTGCGTTGGTGGTTGGGGGCGCCGGCCCTGCCCGAGGGGCCCGCGCTGATGAACCGTTTGGCGCATTGGGGGCATCTGGCCCTTTATGCGGTTTTGCTGGCGGTACCTTTGTCGGGCATGGCCGCATGGGGTGCGGGCATTTCTGGTGCGGGGGATGTGCATGAAATCATGGTCAATTTGGCACTGCTTTTGGTGGCGGGCCATGTGGCCGCCGCCTTGTTTCACCAATTCGTTCTGAAAGACAACCTGATGGCCCGCATGCGCCCGGGCGGCGGCGCGCGCTAGGCGCTGGGGTCTGCACCGGTAATTTTTTCCAGCAGGCGCAGCAAATGCGCCTGCTCGTCTTGGCTAAGCGGGGCCAAGATATCGGCCTGCAGTGCTGCCACTTGTGGGCCTGCTTGGGCCAGCAGATTGTGGCCTGCCTCTGTCAAGGCAATCACCCGGGCGCGGCGGTCGGTTGGGCTGATATTTCGGCTGATCAACCCTTTTTTGCACAATCGGTCTATCACACCGCTCATTGTGACTGGGTCATAGGCAATTTGGCGTGCCAATTGCGCCTGATCCACGCCGGGCGTTGCGGCCGCTGCGGATAGAGCTGCAAATTGCACCGGGGTCAGATCAAACCCGGCGCGGCGCATATGTTCGGCAAAGATCGCAACCGAGATCTGGTGCAGGCGCCGGGCCAGATGGCCGGGCATTTTATGGATATCGTGCATCATCGCCTCCGTTCGCCACAGTTTAGCTGGGGAGGGCCAAGAAGAAAAGAGTTTACACGCATGCTAATAATACGTATACGTATTAAAAAGCGAAAAGGAAACCCTATGACCCGTGTTCTGATTGCTGGCGGTGGTATTGGTGGGCTGGCGGCGGCCATCGGGCTGGCCCAGCGTGGTATGCGCAGCCTTGTTTTGGAAAAAGCGCCGCAACTGGGCGAAATCGGGGCGGGCATTCAACTGGGCCCCAACGCCTTTCATGCGTTTGATTATTTGGGTGTGGGCGATACCGCCCGCGCCATGGCGGTGTATATCGACAGTTTGCGATTGATGGATGCGCTGGATGGCAGTGAAATCACGGCCATTCCGCTGGACGAGGGGTTTCGCACGCGGTTTGGCAACCCCTATGCCGTGGTGCATCGGGGGGATTTGCATGGGGTGTTTCTAAAGGCCTGCCTAGAAAACCCGCTGGTCGAACTGCGCACAAATGCGGCTGTGCACTCTTATCGCCAAGAGGGCGGGCAGGTCAGCGTGCAATTGGCCGATGGCAGCCTAGAAACAGGCAGCGTGCTGATCGGTGCCGATGGCCTGTGGTCGAATATTCGCCAGCAATTGGTGGGCGATGGGGCGCCGCGCGTGTCGGGCCACACCACCTATCGCAGCGTGATCCCAACCGAAGATATGCCACAAGACCTGCGCTGGAACGCGGCCACGCTGTGGGCGGGGCCCAAATGCCATATCGTGCATTACCCGTTGCAGGGCTGGAAGGCGTTCAACCTTGTGGTGACATATCACAACGATGCGCCTGAACCCGTGGCCGGCAAGCCGGTGTCGCATGACGAAGTGCGCCGCGGCTTTGAGCATATCGCGCCGCGTGCCCAACAAATTATCGACAAGGGCAAGGATTGGAAATTATGGGTGCTGTGCGACCGCGATCCGGTGATGAACTGGGTCGATGGGCGGGTGGCGCTGTTGGGCGATGCCGCCCATCCGATGCTGCAATATTTCGCCCAAGGCGCCTGCATGGCCATGGAGGATGCCGTGGCATTGTCGCACTGCCTGTCGCATATCGATGATGTCGAGGCAGCGCTGGATGCCTACCAAAAAATGCGCCAGCTGCGCACGGCGCGGGTGCAGCTGCAATCGCGCGCTATTGGCGAACATGTCTATCACCCGGCGGGCGCGCATGCGGCCCTGCGCAATGCGGTCATGCGCGCGCGCGGCCCCCAAGATTGGTATGATCAGATCGAATGGCTTTATGGCAGCACGGGCCTAGAGGGGGCGGTGTCGCGCGAAACGCGCAGGGGCGCCTCAGCCTAACGCGTAAAGCGACACAACCACCTGCTGTTGCAGCCGTGCGCCGCGCCCCACAAACAGGGTGCGGTTCACCCATTCGTAACGGGGATCGCCACATTCCAGCCGGGCATGGGTGCGCATATAATAGCTGTCCGGGCTGACATCTTGGCCCTGCGCCACCGCCCTCAACACATCTGCGGGGCCATGGCGATAGCCATAGTTGCGAATTTCGATCAAGGCGCCATCGTCGGTTTCCATGGCGTAGCGCGTGTCCAACTCTGCCACGTCATTGGCCCATATTGTTTGCCAATCGGCCCCCAAATTCAAAATGCGCCCATTCAACATCGGGCCGCGCACCTGCCCACCGATGATGGGGATAATCCGCCTTTGGCCCGCCCTGCCATGACCCATTTCGTGGATCGGGTCTAAATCGACAAACAGGTCGCAGACATGGTTCAGCGGGGGTGGGGCCAAATGGGCGGTGGCGGTGTCTGGCATGGAATGGCCCCTGTTTTGCGCGAAAAAAAGGCCGCCAGCGCTGGGCTGGCGGCCAAATTGCGGGCTTAACCGCCGTGTTTTTTGATCAGGCCTTTGGCCTGCTCGATCAGCGCGGCACCATCGATACCTTTGCCGCTCATATCGGCCACCCAACGCTCGATCACGGGCTGCGATTTGGCCTTCCAGCGGGCCACTTCTGCCGCGTCCAGCTGGGTGATGGCATTGCCATTCTTTTCGGCAATATCACGGCCGGGCTTGTCGTAGTCATACATGACCTGTGCGGCGAATTCCGCCAGTACCATGCCCGATTCTGCGTCGATCGCGGCGCGGATATCGGCGGGCAGGCTGTCGTATTTGGCCTTGTTCATAACCAAGATGATCGTGGCGGTATACAGCGCCTCGGAGCCACCAAATTCAGCATGGTTGCCCACCAGTTCCGTCAGTTTGATGGCGGGCGTTACTTCCCACGGGATCACGGTGCCATCAACCACACCCTTTGACAGGGCCTCGGGAATGGCGGGCAGGGGCATGCCCACAGGTGTGGCACCCAATTCAGCCAGCAGGTCTGAAATGACGCGGGTTGGGCCGCGCAGCTTCTTGCCTTCCAGATCTTCCAGTTTGGTGACCGGGTCTTTGGTGTGCACCACGCCGGGGCCATGCACCCATGCGCCCAGCACTTTCACGTCCTTATATTCGCCTGCCTGCAGATCGGTTTCCACCAGCTCTTGAAAGGCTTTGGCGGTGGCGATTGGATCGGTCATCATGAAGGGCAGTTCGAACACTTCGGTTTTGGGGAAGCGCCCGGGGGTGTAGCCCACAACGGTCATCACAATATCGGCCACGCCATCCATGGCCTGATCCATCAGGTCCGAGGGGCGGCCGCCCAGCGCCATGGCATCGTAATGTTCGATCTTCAGCGCCCCGCCGGCGCGTTCTTCGACGCGTGCAGCCCAAGGTTTCAAAATATGTTTTGGCACCGTGGCAGGCGGCGGCAAAAACTGGTGCAGGCGCAGGGTAACATCTTGCGCAGCGGCGATGCCCGGTGCCAGACCCAGCGCAAGCGCTGCGGCGGCCGCGGTTTTTAAAGCGATACGTCGTTTCATATTTCCTCCCTAGGGTTGGCCTTGTGTTGGCCGGTTCCGGCGCTAGGCCCAGGAGTTCCGGGCTGGCCAAATCATGGGGCTTTTCGCCCTTAATTCAAGGTTACGTGCAAACTGCGTGGCCCGCGAAAGCCAAATCCCCAAAACTGCACGCTGTCCTTGTCGGCCAGTTGCATATTGGGAAAGCGATCAAACAGCATGGGCAGCATGATATTGGCCAGCATGCGCCGGGCAATATGGGTGCCTTGGCAGAAATGCGGCCCATTGCCAAACGCCTGATGTGGGGTGCGGGGGCGGAAGATATTGAACAGATGCGGATCTTCGAACAGGTCTTCGTCCCAGTTGGCGCTTGCTTGTGAGGTCATCACCGTGTCGCCCTTGGCAATCAGGTAGCCGCCCACCTCGACATCGTCTTTGGCCACGCGCGAGGATACTTGGATAGGCGCCACCCAGCGCACCCCTTCTTCAAAGGCTTCGGTCCACAGGCCGTCGCGTTTGGCGGCGGTGCATTGATCGGGGTTGCTGAGCAACCCGTAAAGAATGGTCAGCAGGGCATCGCGCGGTTCGTTGATGCCGCCGCCGATGGCGATTTTGATATTGGCGTGAATTTGGCTTTCGGGGATGGGGTTTTCGGCATTCACCATTACCGATAGCGCGCTTTGATCTGGGGTTTCGCGATAGCGGGCGGCGGCGGCACGAAACAGCGCATCCATCTCGTCATTGGCGCGGTCGCATTCGGCAAACAGTTCGGGCGCCCAGCCAAAATTGCCGGCGCCATCGATCAAAATCTGGCTCCAGCGTTGCATATCATCATCGCTGGCCTCGGGGATGCCCAAAAGATGGGTCAGGCAGCGCGCGGCAAAAGGGCCGGCAAGGCCCTGAAACAATTCCACCGTTTCGCCGCGGGGCAGGCGGGCCACGTAGTCTTCGGCGATTTTTGTATAAACGGGTGTCCAGCATTGGGTGATGGTGCGGCCGCTGAAGGCAGGCGCCATGGCACCACGTTCAGCGGCGTGTTCCTCGCCGTCTTTGCGCATCAATGTATGGGCGCGAAAGGCGCGCTGCATGGGGGTGTTCGGGTCGTTTGCCGAAAACACTGCCGGATTGTCCTTTACCGCCTTGGTATCGGCGGCGCGGGTCAGCAAGGTGCGCCCCAGCGCTTTGACGCGCAGCACCGGCGCTTCGCGGCGCAGGCGCGTATAAACGCTATAGGGATCACGCGTCAGCTGGGCGATGGTGATCGTATCGTCAACTGGGGCGGCGGGTATGCTGGCCAATTGTCCCTCCCTGAACACTGGATGCGGGACAAACACTAGGGCTGGGTAGTGCATCTGGCAATCCGATTAATTCTATAATATGCATCGGAAAATTTGATGGTGGTTCAAGATGGATGTGCATTCGGTTGATTTTGCT
The DNA here is from genome assembly GCA_009924775.1 of Paracoccaceae bacterium. Taxonomy (GTDB): domain Bacteria; phylum Pseudomonadota; class Alphaproteobacteria; order Rhodobacterales; family Rhodobacteraceae; genus CAJXSO01. The sequence goes on from RFQY01000072.1 coordinate 9,917, forward strand.
GCGTTGCGGGTGCTGCGTATGGTGCATGCCCATGGCTCGTTCACCCGCGCAGCCGAGGCGCTGGGCAGCACGCAAAGCGCGGTGAGCTACACCATAGATCGTCTGCGCCGCGCCTTTGACGACCCGCTGTTCGTGCGCCAAGGCACCGGCACCGTGCCTACCGAGCGTTGTTTGGAAATCGTGGCCGAGGCCGGGCGCCTGCTGGATAAGTTCTTGGCGCTGGCCGAGCCGCGCGCCTTTGACCCGGCCCATGCCGAAGCCGAGGTCACGCTTAGCTGCAATTATTACGAGCGCGCCACGATGGTGCCGCATCTGATCCGCAATCTGCGCCGCACCGCGCCGGGGCTGCGGCTGAACATCATCGCCTCTAGCGTGCAGGGCAAACAGCAGCTCAGCCGCGGCGAAAGCGATTTGCTGGTTGGGCCGATCCGCATAAAGGAAAGCGGGTTTTATGGGCGGCACCTGTTAGAAGACCATTATGTCTGCGTGGTAGATGCGCAAAACCCGCTGGCCAATGCCCCGCTTAGCGCCGAAATTTTTGCCGCCACCCCGCAGGTTGTTGTCACCTATGGGGGCAATTGGCGTTCGTCTTATCTGGTAGAGATGGCCGAAGGCGGGTTTGCCCCGCGCGTGGCGCTAGAGGTGCCCAGCCCCGCCAACCTGCCCGAGCTGATCATGGGCACAGATCTGGTGGGCACCGTGCCGCGCCGGGTGGCGCAGGCCTATGGCCCGGGTGTGCGGGTTTTGCCATGCCCGTTTCCTGCAGCATTTGCGATCGATCTATACTGGACGGCCCGCACCCACCACGCCCCCATGCACCGCTGGCTGCGCGGACAGATCGCGCTGGCGGTTGGGGCGCTTTAGCGCCGCGTGTCACGGCTGGGCTGTGCCTGCCTCGGTTGCGGGGCCGGGGAAATGGCAGGCCACTTGGTGCCCCTCGGCGCCAGACAGCGTGGGTTGGGTGCTGCGGCAGATCTGCTGCGCCTTTGGGCAGCGTTCGGCAAAGGCACATCCCTTGGGCGGGTTGATAGGGCTGGGCGGATCCCCACTGATTTTCAACGGGCGCACATAGCCTTGCGATTTGCGCCGCGCCAAGCTGGGTGCGGCGGACAGCAACGCCTGTGTATAGGGGTGTTGGGGCGCGTCAAACAGCTGCGATCGCGCGCCGATTTCCACGATCTTGCCCAGATACATCACCGCCACATCATCACAGACGTGGCGCACCACCCCCAGATCGTGGCTGATAAACAAATACGATAGCCCCAGTTCGGCTTTCAGCTTGGCTAAAAGGTTCAAGATTTGCGCCTGAATGGCAACATCCAGCGCCGATACCGGTTCGTCGCAGACCAAAAGACGCGGGTTTGTGGTCAGCGCGCGGGCGATCGAAATACGCTGGCGCTGGCCGCCGGAAAACTGGTGCGGGAACAGGCTAAGCTGATCGGGGCGCAGGCCCACCAGCTTGAACAATTCCTCGACACGGGCTTGGCGCTGCTCGGGCGTGCCAATGCCCATCAAATCCATCGGTTCGCGCACGATATCGGCCACGCGGGCGCGTGGGTTTAGGCTGGAATAGGGGTCTTGGAAAATCAGCTGCACATCGCGGCGCCGGGCGCGCATGTCGGCCTCGGACAGGGTAAGCAGGTCTTCGCCCTGAAAAATAACCTGCCCCGACGAGGCGGCAACCAGCCGGATGGCGGCCATGGCGGCGGTTGTCTTGCCAGATCCGCTTTCGCCGACAATGCCCAAAGCGCGCCCCTCGTGCAGGGTGAACGACACTTGGCGCACGGCTTCGAGATAGGGGCGGGGGGCAAACATGCTGGGCTTGGGCAAGCCAAATCGCACGGTCAAATCACGGACATCCAAAAGCACACTCATACCCAGCCCTCCTCGGCGCCATGGCAGGCCACGGGATGGGCGCCGTGGTTGCGCAAAAGCGGCTTTTCAACGCCACAGCGCGGCCGGGCATGGGCGCAGCGCGCTTTAAAGGCGCAGCCTTGGCCCAGCATGTGCAGCGGCGGCACCACGCCGGGAATTTCGCGCAGCTCGGTTTCTTGTTTGCCCAAGACGGGAATGCAATCGATCAGGCCACGGGCATAGGGGTGTTGGGGGCTGTCCAGCACCTGATCGGCGCTGGCCTCTTCGATCACGCGGCCCGCATACATAACGGCCACGCGATCGGCCATTTCGGAAATGGCGCCCATATCATGGGTGATCAGAACAATGGCAGCGCCAAAATCGCGCTGAATTTCATTGAGCAGATCAAAAATTTGCGCCTGCACCGTGACATCCAGCGCGGTTGTAGGTTCGTCTGCGATCAGCACTTTGGGGCGGCAGCTGACCGCCATGGCGATCATCACGCGCTGGCGCATGCCGCCTGACAGCTGATGGGGGTAATCGCGCGCGCGCCTGTCGGGGCTGGGAATGCCCACCCGGTCCAGCAGGGCCACGGCATCTTTGAACGCTTGGTCATAGCTGACATTTTGGTGCAGCATGATGGCCTCGGCGATTTGGTCGCCAATGCTGAACACCGGGTTCAGGCTGGTCATGGGTTCTTGGAAAATCATCGCCACTTCCGAGCCGCGCAGCCCCCGCAAGCGGGCGTCGCTGGCGCCCACCAGCTCTTCGCCATTCAACCGGATCGAGCCACCGGCGATACGCCCCGGCGGCATGGGGATCAGCCCCATCACCGATAGCGCAGTGATCGATTTGCCGCAGCCAGATTCGCCCACCACCCCCAGCGTTTCGCCGGCATTGACAGATAGCGATACGCTGTCCAACGCCGTCACCTGCCCATGGCGGGTGTTAAACGTAACCTGCAGGTTTTCGATCTGCAAAAGTGCGCTCATCTTTCCCTCAACTTCGGGTTAAAGGCATCGTTTAGGCCATCGCCGATCAGGCTGACCGAGAAAACCGTGAAAAAAATTGCCAAGCCGGGGAAGGTAACGGGCCACCACGCATCTAAAATATAGTCGCGATTGGCGCCAATCATCAGCCCCCAGCTCATGACATTGGGGTCGCCCAAGCCCAAAAAGCTAAGCCCCGCTTCAAACAAGATCGCCACACCGATGGTCAGGGTGGCAGACACAATCAGCGGCGGCAGGGCGTTTGGCAAAATCACCCGCCACATAATGCGCCCGTTGCCCGCCCCAATCGCGCGGGCGGCGGTGACATATTCCAGCTCTTTGATTTTCAAAAATTCGGCGCGTGTCAGGCGGGCGGTTTGGGGCCAGCTGACCACACCGATGGCAATGGCGATGGTTATCAACGAGGGGCTGAACAATGTGACCAGCACCATGGCAAACAACAGCGCGGGCAGAACTTGGAAGAATTCTGTAATGCGCATCAACAGGTTATCCACCCATCCGCCGTAAAACCCTGAAAGCGCACCTATCGAGATGCCAATAACCATGGTCAGCGCCGCCGCCGCGGCCCCCAC
>RFQY01000073.1 GCA_009924775.1 Paracoccaceae bacterium
CGGTGATCATGATCACCGGCAAGGTGCTGTCGTTGCCCATCAACTTTTTCAAAAACTGAATGCCATCCATGCCCGGCATTTTGATATCTGAAATCACGATACCGGGGTAATCGGGGCCGATCGCCTTCAGCGCCTCTTCAGCGCTGGCAAATGTTTCGGTGTCATAGCCCGACAGCGCCAACCATTGGCTGATCGATTGACGCATGTCTTTTTCATCATCGACGATGGCAATTTTTGTGGCATTCGACATGGTGTTTGTGGCCCCTTACTCTGCAGCCTCGATTTCGTCGGCGTCGTCCATCAAGATGGGCAGGCGCATTTCAAACACCGCCCCGCGCCCTTCGGCATTGCGCGCAGTCAGCCGCCCGCCAAGCTGGTTCACGATCCCCGAGGAAATGGCAAGCCCCAGCCCAACCCCCTCGCCCGCGGCTTTGGTGGTGTAAAACGGCTCGAACAGCTGGTCGAGATCTTCGATGCCAAGGCCATTGTCGCGCACCGTCAGCGTGGCGGTTTCGCCCGCCGCCAAGATGATATCAACCTCGGGGTCGTCCACGGCGCCAGTGGCATCGATTGCATTGCGCAAAAGGTTGATCATCACCTGTTCAATCCGCACCCGGTCGCCCAGCACCATCACCGGCTGCGAGGGCACCGCACGGCTGATACGGATCTGGCGTTGTTTCAATTGCGGCTCCATCATCGACAGGGCCGAATTCAGCGCATCCCCCATATTTACAGGGGTCAGCGCGCTGCCGCCCTTGCGGGCATAGGATTTCAACTGGTGCGTGATGGTGCCCATGCGCCCGATCAAATCATCAATCCGCTGGAACGACGACAGCGCTTCTTCGGGGCGGTTGCGCTGGAGCAGCAGCCGCGCGCCGGCCAGATAGGTTTTCATCGCCGCCAGTGGCTGGTTCAACTCGTGGCTGACCGCCGCAGACATTTCGCCCAAGGCCGCCAATTTCGAGCTTTGTTCAAGCGTCTGTTCGGCCACGGCAAGGGTTTCTTGCACGCGCTCGCGCTCGGCGATTTCCCGCTGCAGGCGCATGTTCAATGCGCGCAATTCCGCCGACTCGCGTTGAAATAATGCCATGCGCAGCGCGGTTTTGCGGCTAAGGGCATAAAACGCCAAGGCCAGCAAAATGGCGAATCCCATGATTTCCAGCGCCAACACGCCGTTCACCCGCTCGCGCACGCTGTCGTAGGTGGTAAAGCTGGTCATCATCCAGCCGCGAAACGGAATGCGGCTTTGCATGCGCATCACCGCCTCGCCCTCGACATAGGCATCGGCGGGCAAGGCCGACCAATCGGCGGTGGCCTGAATGGCGCGCTGGATGGCGCTGATGGCGGGCTCGGCGGCCAATGCGGCCTCTTCCGTCTGGCCGCGCCAGCGCGGTTCAGAGGCCAAAATGATTGTGCCCTCGCTGTCGGTCACCAAAACCGCATCGGAAATACCTGCCCAAGCGCGTTCGAATTTGGCCAAATCCACCTCGACCACGATCACACCCAGCGTGCCGCCCTGCTGTTCCACCCGGCGCGAATAGGCAAAGACAAAACTGCCCACTTCGCGGCGCATATTGGTAAAAACCGTTTCATTCGAACGGATTGCATCAATAAAATAGGGATCCGAACGGTGCATACTGCCCAAGCGGTTGCGGTCTGTGGCGGCCACGGCGCGGCCATCGCGATCGAGCAGCATCAACGAGGCGGCGCCAATTTCATCGACAAACGAAATCAGGCGTTGGGTCGAGTTTGAAAAATCACCCGAGGCCAGCGCCCCAATCAGCGCCGGGTCGCGCGACAGCAACTGTGGCACAATCGCATTGCGGCGCAGTTCCGACAGCAAGTTGCCAGAATAAAGCGCCAGCCGCAATTCGGCCCGGTTGCGGGTGTTTTCGGTAAAACGGTCTGTCAGCAGCGCGTTGGTCACAACCACCGTGATCACGGCCAGAATTGTCAGCACAAACAGCGCCACCCTTGCGCGCCAGCTGACAGTGCCGGTGCGCAGGGGCAGATTTTTCATTGGGACAGAGCGGGCAGCCATGCCGTAACGCTACGCCGAAGCGCAGGTTTGCTCAAGTCAGGCTGTCACCACTTGATCCAGCAATGCGCGGAACATTGCCGCCCCGTCGGTGCCGCCATGGGCCGGTTCGGCCATGCGTTCGGGGTGGGGCATCATGCCCAAGACGCGGCGGTTTTCCGACAAAATGCCCGCAATATCCCCAACTGATCCATTGGGGTTTTCGGCATAGCGAAAGGCGATACGGTCTTCGGCCTGCAGCTGCTGCAGCGTTTGTGCATCGGCATAGTAGTTGCCATCGTGGTGGGCAATCGGCACAGTAATGCGCTGGCCTGCCTGATAGCCCGTGGTAAAGGCGCTGTCTGCCGTGCCCACCAGCAAATCTACCGGGCGGCAGATATATTTCAGCCCCGCGTTGCGCCGCAGCGCACCGGGCAACAGCCGGGTTTCGGTCAGCACCTGAAATCCGTTGCAAATGCCCAAGGCATAGCCGCCGCGCGATACGTGCTCTTTCAGCGCGCCGCAAATGGGCGAGTTGGCCGCAATGGCCCCACAGCGCAGGTAATCGCCATAAGAAAACCCGCCGGGCACGCCCACCACATCCACGCCCTCGGGCAGGCCGGTGTCTTTGTGCCAGACCATGCTGACCTTGGCGCCAGCCTTTTCAAAGGCCACGGCCAAATCGCGGTCGCAGTTCGAGCCGGGGAAAACCAATACGGCCGCGTGCATCAACCCAACTCCACCGAGTACGATTCGATCACTGTGTTGGCCAAAAGCCGCTCGCACATGTCGCGCACCGTGGCCTCGGTGGTGCCATCGGCCAGCTCCAGCTCGATCACCTTGCCCTGGCGCACGCCTTCGACGCCCTGAAAGCCAAGCGCGCCAAGCGCATGCTTGACTGCCTCGCCCTGCGGGTCGAGCACCCCGTTTTTCAGCATTACGTGAACCCGCGCCTTCATGGCATTCCTCCGGTACGTTTCGATGGGCCCAAAGCCCTGTTGTGGTGGTAGCGCCCGGCCAAGCCGGCCGGGCGGCCAGATCAGTTAATCAAGGTAGGCTTGATCGGGGTGGCCGCGTTTTTCGGCATCACCCCAAGGCGGCGCGCCACCTCGCTATAGGCATCTGTCAGGCTGCCCAGATCGCGGCGGAACACATCTTTGTCCAACTTCTGGTTGGTTTCAATATCCCACAGGCGGCAGCTGTCGGGGCTGATTTCATCGGCCACAACAAGGCGCTGGAAATCACCGTCATACACCCGGCCAATTTCGATTTTGAAATCGATCAGGCGGATGCCCACCCCAAACATGACCCCCGACATAAAGTCATTCACCCGCAGCGCAAGGCTGAGAATATCATCCATGTCTTGCTGGCTGGCCCAACCAAAGGCCGCGATATGTTCTTCGGTGATCAGCGGATCGCCCAGTTTGTCATCTTTGTAGTAATACTCGATGATCGGGCGGGGCAGCTGGGTGCCCTCCTCGATGCCAAGGCGCTTGGACATCGAGCCTGCGGCATAGTTGCGCACAACCACCTCTAGCGGGATAATCTCGCAGGCGCGCACCAATTGTTCGCGCATGTTCAACCGCTTTAGGAAATGGGTCGGCACGCCGATGTTGTTCAAACCCATCATGAAATATTCCGACAGCAGGTTGTTCAGCACCCCCTTGCCCTCGATCACATCCCGCTTTTCGGCGTTGAATGCGGTTGCGTCATCTTTGAAATATTGCACGATAGTGCCCGGCTCTGGCCCTTCATACAGGGTCTTTGCCTTGCCTTCGTAAATCTTCTTGCGCCGTGCCATGGCCACTCCGTCGCTTGCGCGGGCTGAGTCCCGACGCTGCCCCCCCATAAATCATGGGCGCCATTGTCGCAAGACGGTGCCGCCCCTTGCGTCACGCGCCCTGCAGGGGCATATGAGAGAGAACCGCAATGGCAGATTAGGGAAGGCCATCCATGAGCACCTTTGACGATCGCGAAAACGCATTTGAAGCCAAATTCGCCCATGACGAAGAAATGCAATTCAAAGCGCAGGCCCGGGCCAATAAATTGCTGGGCCTTTGAGCTGCAGAGAAAATGGGCAAAACCGGCGAGGCCGCGGCAGAATACGCCAAAGAGGTTATCAAAGCTGACTTCGAAGAAGCCGGCCACGAAGACGTGGTGCGCAAGGTTTTGGCCGATTTGGGCGATGCCAGCAGCGCCGACGAAATTCGCGCCAAGATGGCGGAAACGCTGATCGAGGCCAAAAAGCAGGTCATGACCGAGGTCTAAGCGCCTTTCGTTGCGATCCAAAAGCGCGGCCACGCCCAGCGGGCCGCGCTTTTTGTGTTGCGCAGCGCGATGCTGCCCGCAGGTGCGCCTGCGTTGATTTTCGCGCATCGCTTCAAACCCAGTGCGCCCTGCCGTTCATGATTATGAAACAGGCCTCATGTTGACTATGCAGAGAATGCCATTGCCCCACAGGCCGAAATTGGGGACGAGGGCACACAATGAAACGGAGCCACCGAAATGACTGACGCGCTGACACAGCTTTTGCAAACCCGCGATTGGCTGATGGCCGATGGGGCAACAGGCACGAACCTGTTCAACATGGGCCTTACCTCGGGCGATGCGCCAGAGATGTGGAACGAAGAGCATCCTGACCGGATCAAGGCGCTTTATAAATTCGCCGTGGATGCAGGCAGCGATATTTTTCTGACCAACTCGTTTGGTGGCAATGCGGCGCGCTTGAAACTGCATGGCGCCGAAAAACGTGCCCGCGAAATCAGCCGCATCAGCGCCGAATTGGGCCGCGACGTGGCCGATGCCTCGGGGCGGCGCGTGGTTGTGGCGGGCTCGGTCGGGCCGACCGGCGAAATCTTTGCCCCAATGGGCACGCTGACCCACGAACTGGCTGTCGAAATTTTTCACGAACAGGCCGAAGGGCTGAAAGAGGGCGGCGCCGATGTGCTGTGGCTGGAAACCATTTCAGCCCCCGAAGAATACCGCGCCGCCGCCGAGGCCTTTGCCCGTGCGGGGATGCCGTGGTGCGGCACGATGAGCTTTGACACCGCCGGGCGCACGATGATGGGCATGACCTCGGCGCAGATGGTCGATATGGTCGAGGCGCTGGAAAACCCGCCCATCGCCTTTGGTGCCAATTGCGGCGTTGGCGCATCAGACTTGCTGCGCACGGTCTTGGGCTTTGCCGCCCAAGGCACCGAACGCCCGATTATTGCCAAGGGCAACGCAGGCATTCCCAAATATCACGATGGGCACATCCATTACGATGGCACCCCCGAACTGATGGCGGAATATGCCGTATTGGCGCGCGATTGCGGCGCGGCCATCATCGGCGGCTGCTGCGGCACCATGCCCGAACATCTGGAAAAAATGCACGAGGCGCTTTCGACCCGCCCGCGCGGGCCACGCCCCACGCTGGACGAGGTCACAGCCCGTTTGGGTGGGTTTTCCTCGGCTGCGGATGGCACCGGTGACGACGAGGCGCCAAAGCGCGAACGCCGTGGCCGCCGGCGCGGCTAAGCGCCCCCGCCCAGCCCCTAAACACAGGGCCTGCACCGGCTTTTTTGTGGTGGGGCCAGGCATTTAAGGCATTTGGTCGGTTGCGCCACCGCGCATGTCGTAAATCGAACAGTCTGATTGCCGCAAAAATACGAAATGTGCGCAGAACAGACCACAACGCTCCGCCACCAAGCGGACCCATGCAAGGAAGCACATCATGTCGGAAGATCAGGACGACATCATCCTCAGCGAATTGGACGACGACGAACTGGTCCAACAGATGTTTGATGACCTTTATGACGGTCTGAAAGAAGAAATCGAAGAAGGCGTGAACATCCTGCTGGAACGCGGCTGGACCCCTTACAAGATTTTGACCGAGGCCCTGGTGGGCGGCATGAAAGTGGTGGGCGACGATTTCCGCGATGGTATCTTGTTCGTTCCCGAGGTGCTGCTGGCCGCCAATGCGATGAAGGGTGGCATGTCCATTCTAAAACCGCTCTTGGCTGAAACCGGCGCCCCGCGCATGGGCTCGATGGTGATTGGTACCGTCAAGGGTGACATCCACGACATCGGCAAAAACCTTGTGTCGATGATGATGGAAGGCGCAGGCTTTGAAGTGGTGGATCTGGGCATCAACAACCCGGTGGAAAACTACCTCGCCGCATTGGAAGAGCACAAGCCAGACATCTTGGGCATGTCCGCACTGCTGACCACCACCATGCCTTACATGAAAGTGGTCATCGACACGCTGGTCGAAAAAGGCATGCGCGATGAATATATCGTTTTGGTAGGCGGCGCGCCCCTGAACGAGGAATTTGGCAAAGCCATCGGCGCCGATGCCTATTGCCGCGATGCGGCTGTGGCCGTGGACACCGCCAAAGATTACGTGGCGCGCAAACACAACCAAGCCCGCGCTTAAAACCCTAGGCCTTCGAAACCGCCAAACCCCGCCCCTTTGGGCGGGGTTTTTGTTTAGCCTTGCAGCCCGCGCCCACGCACGGCCATCAAGGTGCAGCTCATGGTGGCAATCAGCTTGTCTGCGCCATCATCGCCACGCGCATAGGCCCGCCCTTCGGTTGGCAGCAGGCTGCGCCCGGCCTTCACCACCTGCCCCACAAAGCGAAAGCTGCTGCCTTGCGCGGGGGCCAGAAAATTGATCTTGAATTCGGCAGTCAAAACCGCGCTGTCCGCGTCCATCAGCGTAAAGCCCGCATAACCGCACGCGCTGTCAAGCACCGCCGCCACGGCCCCGCCGTGCACAAACCCATGCTGCTGCGTAACGCCCATGGAAAACGGCATGGTTATCTCGACCAACCCCGGCGCCACCTGCCCCAGTTGAGCGCCAAACCCCGCCATCAGGCCCTGTTTGGCAAAACTGTCTGCGACGCGGGCCTGATAATCCGCGCAGCGGGGCTGAAACTGGGCTTGGGGCCACATTGGGCTGGGCATGGGCACTCCTTAAAAAGCGGCGGTTTTCACCAGCTTATGTCGATTCGATGCGTGCAAAACCCGCAACGCCACGTCACACTGCCCCTGCGCGAAAGGAGACAACATGACCGCACCAGATGATCTGACCCTGACCGAACAGGGCCTGAAGGCTACCGGCACAGGCCAAGTGTTGCTGCTGGCCTGCGGCGCCTTGGCACGCGAGATTTTAGCGTTGAAAGCGGCCAATAATTGGCACCATCTGGACCTGCAATGCCTGCCTGCCATCTTGCACAACCATCCCGAGCGCATAGCGCCAGCCGTGCGCCAGGCCGTGGCCGAAAACGCCGCGCAGTACGAACGTATATTCGTGGTCTATGCCGATTGCGGCACCGGCGGCCTGCTGCGCCAAACCTGCGACGAGCTGGGCGTAGACATGGTAGAAGGGCCCCATTGCTACAGTTTCTTCGAGGGCAACGCGCGTTTTGCTGAAAAGGCCGAAGAAGAAATCACCGCCTTTTACCTGACCGATTTTTTAGTGCGCCAATTCGATGCTTTTGTCTGGCGCCCCTTGGGGCTGGACCGCCACCCCGAGCTGCTGGAGATGTATTTTGGCCATTACGAAAAACTGGTCTACCAAGCCCAAACCAACGATCCGGCGCTGACCGAAAAGGCACAAATCTGCGCCGATCGCATGGGGCTGGCCTTTGAGCGGCGCTATACCGGCTATGGCGATTTAACCGCCGCGCTGGCGCAGGCCTGACGCGGGCGCACCTGCAGGTAAATGCCGTCGCGGGCGCGCACGGTCAAATGCGCCACGGGCACCGGCACGCGATCTGGCTGCGCGCCAAAATCAAACGCGGCGCAAAGCTTGGCCAATAAAACCGGCCCTTCGACCATGGCAAACCCCGCGCCAGGGCACACCCTTGGCCCGGCCGAGAACGGAATATAGGCATCGCGCGCGCAGGCCCGGCCATTTTCTGTGTGCCAGCGCGCCGGATCAAACCCATCGGGATTATCCCACAACCGGCTGTGGCGGTGCAGATGCCACGGGCTAAGCACAATCTGTGCCCCCCGCCCTGCCATGCGCCCGCGCAATACCTCGGGCTGGGTGGTTTCGCGCACCATCATCGGCACCGGCGGGTAAAGGCGCAGCGCCTCGCGAAACACATCGCGCGCCACCCGCAGCTGTGCCACTTGGGCAAAATCGGGCTGGTCCAACAGCGCGCCTTCTGCAGCAACCCGGGCCTGCCACTGGGGGTGTAGGGCCAACAGATACAGCGCCCACGCTAGGGCCGAGGCGCTGGTTTCATGGCCGGCCAAAAAGAAAATCGCCACCTGATCCACCATTTCGCCCGTGTCAAAACACAGCCCCGTTTCAGGGTCGGGTGTGGTCATGATCTTGGTGGCCAGATCATCGGGGGCGTCGCCTGCTTTGATCTGCGCCATCCGCGCCTGCGTTAGCTGGGTGATCAGCCCACGGATATGGCGTGCCGTGGCGCGGGTGCTGGCGCGGTGAAACCGCGGCATCCAGCGTGGCAGGGGTAAAAACGCCCCCAAATTCAAGATCGGCTGGCTGCGCTGGTGGGCACGAAAGGCATGGAACACGGCATTTGCGGTTTCATGTTGGATCGGAATGGAAAAAAGCGTGCGGAAAATCACATCGGCTGCGGCATGGCTGGCCTGCTCTTCTATCTCGACATCGTCTTGGCCGGCCTGCGCCGCCAAACGCTGCACCGCCGCTTCGGCGGCGTGCCACATGGCATCATAACTGCCGCGCAGGCGCCCCCCTTCAAAGGCCGGGTCGATGATGCGGCGTTGGCGTTGCCACTGGGTGCCATTGGTCAAAAACCCCGAATTACCCAAAAGCGGGCGCAGCCCCTCGCCCAATCGGTTGGATTTGGGAAAATCCTCGGGCCGGTCTTTAAGCACAAGGCGCAACAATTCGGGCTGGTTGATCAGGAACGAGCGAAAAAACGGCGTGCGGAACTCTGCCATCCACGCCCGATAAAGACGCGCGGGTTGGGCCGATAATATATCGCGGCGAAACAGGCGCAAATAGGCCAAGGGCGAAACCCGGTCAGGCCGGGGTGTGGGTTTGGGCGGTATCATGGCTGCGTATCACGGTATTTCGACAGCGCCCGCGTGATCCGGCTGGCCGAGGGGGGGCGCCCGGCAAAGCGCTGCGCCAGCGATATGGGGCCGGTGGTGATTTGGAAGTAATCATAATCCTTTGGCCGGTCAAAGGCGCAAAGATATTGAAAATGCAGGCGGAAAAACCGCCACCGCAGGGCCTGCCAGCGCGCGGGCGACAAGGTTTGCGTGAAGGCCGCCGAAATCACCAGCGGCCAGCGCTGCCCAGCCGGGGCCACCCCGCTGACGGCCACAGGATCGCACAGCGCAAACGAGCAGCCATCGCCCGGCGCGCTGACATCCTCCCATGTCAGCCCCTCATGCGCGGACAAATAGGCCAAATCCGCCCGCAACCGCCCGGCGCGGGGCAAAAAGCTGACCATCGGCACCACTTGGCCCAAGGACAAAAACCCCAATCGCCCCGGCGTCACGGGCTGGTGGCGCAACAGATCGGCCAAAACCGACACCGCCAGATGCGCCCCCGAGGAATGGCCCACCACCAGCACCTCGTCGGCGTCGCTGTCAAGGGCTGCGGCCACGGTTTGGGTAAAGGCGGCCATCCGCGCCGCCAGCTGGGGCGGCACCGCGCCGTAATAGCGGGCGCTAAAGGCGTAGTCATGCATCAAGTAATAGGCGTAAAATTGGTTGCAATGGCCCGAAACCAGCCCAGCGTGGCCATCAAAGCGCCCGATGCCGCCAGTGCCCCCAGCGCCATGCCTGCCCAGTGTGGCAAGGCCAGCGCCTGTACCCCCGCCACCAGCGCCCATGCCACCCCCGCCGCCAGCATCAGCGCAAGCGCCAATTGCCCCAGCAGCGCCACAACAGGGTAAAGCGCGGCAATCACCGGCCCCTTGCGCAGCCGCATCAACCGCCACAACGCGCCGGTGCCAATATAGGCCCAAGCGGTGATCAGCAGCTGGCCATAGGTGGCCAAAACCGAATTGGCCATGCTATCGCGCACGATATCTGACCACACAAGGACCTGAAAATCGCTATCGCAGGAGTGGCCAGAAATTTGCGCATTGGCCCGCCAGCCAAACCCCTGCACCGCAGCGCTGGCGCCCATCTGCAGCTGGTAGCCGCTGATCTGCGCCTGCAGCGCGCCCTCTTTACGAAACAACTCGCGGTAGCGGCGCGGCGGAATGGGGTCATAGCCGGGGATGTAGAACACCCGCCGCTTGCGCACATCCTGTTGCACCACTGCCCCCGCTATACCGCTAAAATCACTGCCTTTATGTTAACGGCAGATTGTGGCCGGGATAAGGCGGAAAATGCAGGGCGGCGGCGGGTGGCAGGTGGATTAGCTAACAAGCGTTGGTGAATGTGGACCATCTGTGAACGCACCCACACCAAATTCCGTCTCCTCAGCCCCCAACACCACCAACTGCGGCTGGCATAGGTGCGCCGTTGGCCTGCCGCTTGTGGCCCCTGACCAAGGTGGATTGCCTGATCTTTCCCTGCCTCTTGCTGCATCATCACCCCAATACCCTTATCACACTACTGGCCAGCCCAAGGCTGTGCGCTGCATTGAGATATTGGTCATAAAGGTTAAATTTTGATTAATTTTCGCCGCGATCGGCCCGAAAATGCATCATCCGCAGCGCCCGAAACACCAGCATCAGCACGCCAAACAGCGCCAGCATACCAATGATATCGCCAAAGAAATATCCAGCCACAACCGGCCAGCCATTGCCAAATAACAGGTTGCTGCCCACGGCATTCACCACCGCGGCCAAACTACCCGCCAGCAGCACATCTTTCCAATTTGCCACAAAGCCCGGCCGCAGCCGCCAATCAGCGCCCAGCCGTGCCAACAGCCAAAAGCAAAATGCCGCGCAGCTTACGCCAAACATCGGGCCGATGAATTCCGCCCAGCTCATCGACCAGCTGCCAACCCGCAGGAAATGGGCCGCATAGGTGCCCGGAATAAGGATAAGAACCGATCGCCAGCCATATAGCCACGCTGCAATCACCCGCACCCCATGGGGCATGAAAAACAGGCTGGCCGTGGCAAACACGCCGTTATCGCTGGCGATGGTGAAGTTGGGCGCCCATGTGGCCACCCAGTAGCTGGCCAGATAGAGATGGCTAATGACAAGCGTCGGCAAGATCCAGTTTTGCCACATGCCGGCAAGACAACCCTCTTCAGTCTTGGCTCAGAACATAGCGCCCCGACCGCTCGCCGCCGCTGCGGTACATCAGTTTGCGATCCAACAAGGATTTCAGACTACGGAAAAAAGTGGGGCGCGGGATATCGCGGGTCAGGGGGTGGGTTTGCAACAGCTCGGTTGTGATCGGCTCGCCCGCGCCATGCAACAGGCTGGCGGCGTAATACACGTCACGCTGGCTCTGACTGAGATCATCAAGGCCCAATTCCCGCTCCATTCCGTGAAGCAAAGATCTTAAAGCTGCAAGTTTTGGCGCTTCCATTGTCGTCCCCTGACATGAACACCGATCAATATAATTACCGCAATTACGTGTATGCAATAACTATATATCAAAACACTAAAAAAGTGCTTAAATCGAATACAGATTACCACCCAAGGGTGAAACCTGTATTTAAGTATAACTCATTTTGACACAATTTTCAATAGAATCAGCGCAGGATATGCGGCCCAAAGTCATTTGCGCGGGCCCAAAGCCAGCGCCAAATCGCCCCGGTTCTGCCCCAAAACGGGCAGGCGCAGCCGGCGCCGCCCCACCCAACCGCACAGGCGGAAGGCTGCGAAATAACTGCCCCAAAACAACAGCGTAAACCCTGCCACGGCCAGCATGGCCCAAACCGGCTTGTCCCAAAACAAAACTTCCGTGATGGGCGGCGCCATAACGAACGGCGCCAATACCAGCGTGGTCAAC
Organism: Paracoccaceae bacterium; assembly: GCA_009924775.1. Taxonomy (GTDB): domain Bacteria; phylum Pseudomonadota; class Alphaproteobacteria; order Rhodobacterales; family Rhodobacteraceae; genus CAJXSO01. The sequence continues at coordinate 11,930 of RFQY01000073.1, forward strand.
GGGTTAGAGATATGCCGCCGCCCCTTTCCCAGAAAGCGAATTTCTAGCATCCGCATCACCAATTGATGTACATGCAGCCGGTCTGGGGCCATCGCCCCGGCGCCCAGCCGCCAGCGCCGATAAATGGCCAGCATGGTATCTGACACTGGCCAAAACACCGTCAGCAACACCGCCCAGGCCGAAACTTCGGGGATCGCGCGCAATAGGCTGATGCCAAACCATGCAATGACAAAACCCAGCGTATAGGCCCCGGCATCGCCCAAAAATATCAGGCCAAATGGGTAATTCAGCACCAAAAAGCCCAAAATAGCAGCAGCCAATAGCAACGCCATCATTTGCAGCGTCCACGCCCCGCCCTGCCCCGCGATATAGGCCAATGCCAAGGCCGAACAGAGGCCAGTAAAGACCGACAGCCCATTCACCCCATCAATCAAATTAAACCCATTGGCCACACCGGCGGTGATCAGCAAGGTCAGCGGCACGCCCACATACCACAGGCCCAGTGCGCTATCGATCGGGCCAATATCAATGGGCGGCAGCCACATGCCCAACAAGAAAACCACCACAAGGCTGGCACTTATGGCTGCAACAAACCGCTTTAGCGGGGAAATGCCGGCGCCCAGATCTTCGGCCAAGCCCACCAAGAACAGCACCGCAGCCCCCACCAAAAACAGGCTTAACCTTTCGGAAATGGCCCATGGGGCCAAAGACATACTGGCGCAAAGCGCGGCAAAAAATCGCAACGCCCCCCACCCGCGGGGTCACGCGGCTATGGGCCGCCTGAACTGATTTCAAATGCCCCGCCTGCCCGGCTAAACACGCCCCAAAAGCACCAGCGCCAAGCTGATCAGCGCAGCCAAGGCCGCAACATTTAAAAACAACACCAGCGCACTTGGCCCTTGTGCAGACAAAATACCCATCACCGCAACCCCACCCCTACACCAAGACATAGGGGAACCGCGTAAATTAAATAAATATGCTCGGCGCACCTTGCTATGCAGCCTGCGTTTGCAGCTGCCCAATACTTTCGCTCCGCTAGATCGTTAGCAGACGATTAAAGCCTATGCAAACTGTGCAAAAATGGAAAGTAAAACGTTCTTGCGGCGCTAGGTGGATGCCAGCACCTGATGGGCTGCCCAAAATTCGGGCGCATCTTGGGCCCGCACGCGCAGGGCCGCCATCACCTGTGGCCAGCCAATGGCGTGCGCATAGCCCAGCGGCCCCCCCACCCCCGGCGGAAA
>RFQY01000074.1 GCA_009924775.1 Paracoccaceae bacterium
TCGCCCAAGATGACCAACAACACAAACAGCGAAAATGTCAGCCCGGCATAAACCGGGGTTAACGTGCCCGCGACGCGCAAAATGCGCTGATGGGGGTCGATATCGCCGCGCGGGCCCGCGCTGGCCGATTGGCCCGGCTCGCCGCTGGCGGTTACCTCGAACCCACCCAAGCTCAACGGGGCCAGCACCGCCGCCGCTGCAATCCAGATCAACAGCCCGCCAAACCAGCCCACCATCGCGCGCCACAAATGCAACGAGGGCGACAGGCGCGCGGGGTCAAATAGCGTGGCCCCCGTGGTGGTAAGGCTGGACACCATTTCGAAATAGGCATTCACAAAGGTGGTGGTTTTCAGCCCTTCGTAAAAAGGCACGGCCAAAAACAGCGGCAAAATGGTAAAACCCGCGCAAAGCGCCAGCAGATTATGCATCAACCCCTGCCGCCGATCGCCACCGCTGTTGCGCGCAATCGCCACCATCACGGTAAAGATCAGCAATAACAGGCCCGAATAGAAAAACGCCCGCGCCTCGGCATGGGCATTCAAAATCGAGGCATGGGTGGCGGGCACAAACATCGCCAAGGCGCTGATACCCATCATCAGCAAAAAGAAGGGCTGCGCTGTGATTTGGGCGCGCATGGCTAGAAGAAATCGATCGAGACCTGCAGCAGGCGCTCGACCTCTGGCACGTCTTTGGCCATGGAAAACAGCGTGATCACATCGCCATCATCAATGCGCAAGCCCCCTGTGGGTTTGTGCAGCACATGGCCCTTTTGCACCAGCCCCACCAGCACACCTTCGGGAAAGGGAATATCGCGGATTTTTTGGCCGGCAATCGGCGATGTAGACAGCACCTCGGCCTCGATCACCTCGGCTTCGGCATCGCCAATCGAATAGACACCGCGCACCCGCCCATGGCGGATATGGCGCAAGATCGAGCTGACCGTGGTGGCGCGCGGGTTGATATAGGCATCAATCCCCAAGGGGGCCATCAGTGGTACCATCGTGGGGTCATTGATCAGCGCAATGGCCATCGGGCAGCCCTCGGCCTTGGCGCGCACCGCTGCCAGCATGTTGGTTTTGTCGTCATCCGTGACGCATAACACCGCATCGGCGCGGTCGATATTGGCCTCTTTCAACAGCGCAGAATCCAACCCATCGCCGTTCAAAACGATCGTGCGTTCTAGCATGTCGGCGGCGTGTTCGGCCACGCTGCGGCTTTTTTCAATCACCTTGGCACGCACGCGATCGGCGCGTTCTTCCAGCGCTTTTGCCACCGCCAAACCAACATTGCCGCCGCCAATAATCACCACGCGTTCTTGTTTGCGCGACGATTTTCCGAAAATTTCCAACGTGCGGTTCACGTCTTCGTTCACCGCCAAAACGTAGCAATCATCACCCACAAAAATTTGGTCGCCCGGTTCGGGCGCAAACAGGCTGCCCTCGCGGCGCACCCCCACCACAATGGCGCGCAGGGTGGAAAACAAATCGCTCAGCTGGCGCAGGGGCGTGTTGATGACGGGGCAATCTTCTTCGATGGTGATACCCAGCAATTGCGCGCCGCCGCCGTGAAACACCTCGGTATCAAAGGCAGAGGGCGACCCAAGCCGCTGCAGCGCGGCTTCGGCCACTTCGCGTTCGGGGCTAATCACCACATCGATGGGCATGTGATCGCGCCGATAAAGATCGGAATAGATGGCCGTGAGGTAGGATTGCGACCGCAGGCGCGCAATTTTGCGCGGCACTGCAAACACCGAATGCGCCACCTGACAGGTGACCATATTCACCTCGTCTGAATGGGTGGCGGCGATGATCATATCGGCATCGCGCGCGCCCGCCTGATCCAACACATCGGGATAGCTGGCAAAGCCAGTAATGCCCTGCACATCCAGCGCATCCGTGGCGCGCCGGATCAGATCGGCGTTATTGTCCACCACCGTGACGTCGTTGCGTTCGCCCGACAGGTGGCGTGCAATTTGCCAGCCCACTTGCCCTGCCCCGCAGATAATTACCTTCATCGGTATAGTCCCGTCATATCAGGGCCGTTGGATGGCAGATCGCCAGCTTTCGGTCAAATAAAATATGGGGTGCGCTGGGGCTTAGCTGGCCTCGTCATCCAGTTCTGCCACGCGCCCGCTGGCCTTGGCATGGGTCACAACCCCAAGCGATTTCAGCTTGCGATGCAGCGCGCTGCGCTCCATGCCCACGAAATGCGCTGTGCGGCTGATATTGCCGCCAAAGCGGTTGATCTGGGCCAAAAGATATTCGCGCTCGAACGCTTCGCGGGCCTCGCGCAGCGGCAGGCTGGCCAAGGCCGGGGGCATGGCCACGCGGCCATCATCTTCGGTGCTGGGGCTGTCGCTGGGCAATTCGCCCGCCTCGATCGGCCCGGTGCCATCGCCCAGTATCAGCACCCTTTCGACCAAATTTTTCAGCTGCCGCACATTGCCGGGCCATGGCAAGGTTTGCAGCAAAGCCACCGCATCCGCCGAGATTTCGCGCAGCGGCAGGCCTTGGGTGCGGTGGAACATGGCGATGAAATGGGCCACCAATTCGGGAATGTCTTCGCGCCGGTCCTCTAGGCTGGGCACCGCGATTGGCACCACATTCAGGCGGTGAAACAGCTCTTGGCGAAAGCGGCCGGCGGCAATTTCCGCCTCGAGGTTGCGGTTGGTCGACGAGATCACGCGGATATCGACGCGCACCTTGTCGCTGCCCCCCAGCCGGATGAACTGCTGATCCACCAAAACGCGCAAAATTTTCGACTGCGTGCCGATGGGCATATCGGCCACCTCGTCGAAATAGATCACCCCGCCGTGGGCCTGTTCCAAAAGCCCCTGTTCAATGCCCCGTTCGGCCCCTTCGCGGCCAAACAGCACCTCTTCCATCCGCTCGGCATCGATCGAGGCGCAGCCAACCACAACAAAGGGCGCGCCCGCCCGGTTGGATTTGGCGTGAATATAGCGCGCCGCCAGCTCTTTACCGGCACCCGCAGGACCCGTCAGCATAACGCGCCCATTCGATTTTGTTACCTTATCCAGCTGCGACAGCAGCGCGCGGAACGCGGCTGAAATGCCCACCATCTCGCCGCCGGGGCTGTCTTTGCGGCGCAGGGCCGAATTTTCGCGCCGCAGCCGCGACGTTTCCATCGCACGGCGAATGACGACCAGTAACTGATCAATATTAAAAGGTTTTTCGATAAAATCATAGGCGCCCTGCTTGATCGCCGCGACCGCGATTTCAATATTGCCATGGCCAGAAATAATGATGATCGGAATATCGGGATTGTCCCGCTTGACCGTTTTCAAAATATCAATCCCATCCATCCGGCTGTCTTTAAGCCAAATATCCAGCACCATCAGCGCTGGCGGATCTTGGTTGATCGTCTCCATCGCCTCGTCGGAATTGCCTGCCAAGGCGGTGCTATAGCCCTCGTCTTGCAGAATATCCGAAATCAGCTCGCGAATGTCGCGCTCGTCGTCAACGATCAGAATGTCACTCATCTTGTCCTCTTTGGGTGGGCGCATCGTTTGTGGCATCTAGCGTGGCCAAGGGCAGTACGATCACTGCCATGGCACCCTGATGGCCATCTGGCGCAAAGGCTGGCGCAGTTTCCAAATCCAGCCTACCGCCATGTTCTTCAATGATTTTCTTTACAATGGGCAGGCCCAGCCCGGTGCCCTCGGCGCGCGAGGTGACATAGGGCTCGAACAGGCGCGCTCGATCTTCGGGCAGGCCAATGCCGTTATCCTTAATCTGGATCACAGCCTGCCCATCGCCCTGCGCCACCTGCAGGCGAATGACCCCCTGAAAGCCCGCAGGAACACCCGATTTTACCCTTGTTTCAATGGCTTCACCGGCATTCTTAATCAGGTTTGTCAGCGCCTGCCCAATCATTGTATCGTCAAGCTGGGCCATCAGGGCATCATCGGGCAGCTCCAGCGCGATCTCGACATCAGGTTGCCCGGCGCGCTGCAGCACCACGGCATCGCGGACCAATTTTGCCAGACTATGGCTGCGCCTGTCGGGTTCGGGCATGCGGGCAAATTTAGAAAACTCGTCAACAATGCGCCGCAAGTCATTGGTTTGGCGCACGATTACCTCGGTTAACTGCTGCAGGCTATCGGCATTTTCGGCGTCTAGTTGCGCGCCGAACTTGCGCCTGATCCGTTCTGCTGACAGCTGTATGGGCGTGAGCGGGTTTTTGATTTCATGGGCAATGCGCCGTGCCACATCGCCCCAAGCCGCCATGCGCTGGGCCGCAACCAGGTTGGTCACATCGTCAAACGCCACCACATAGCCCTCAAGCGTGCCATCGTGGCGCCGCCGCTTTGCCATGCGCACCAGCAAATTTTCCAAACGCCCATTGCGGGTTACGCGCACTTCTTCTTGCAGCGTTTCATGGGGGCCGTTTTGCAGCTTGTCAAAGACCGGGGCGAATTCTGGCACCGCCACAGACAGCGCCAGCGATGTTTGCTGTTCATGCCAATCCAGCAACCGTTCAGCCGAGCGGTTTACAAAGGCCACGCGCCCGCCATCATCCACCCCCACAACCCCCGAGGTGACCGAGGCCAGAACAGAATCAAACAACCGCCGGCGCCGTTCGATCTGGCGGGTATTGTCCAACAGCGCCTCGCGCTGGCCTTTCAATTGCCGTGTCATCTGGTTGAAATACTGGCTGAGCATGGCAATCTCGTCGTCGCCCTCTTCCTCGATCACCTGCACATCCAGATCGCCCGCGCCCACCTGTTGCGCGGCCCCCGCCAAACGCCCCACAGGGCGGCTAAGACGTTCTGCAAACCACAGCCCCAGCAGCACAGCGGCCAAGATCAACAGCACCGCAAACCCCAGATAAAGCAGCGCAAAATCGGCCAAACGGCGGCCGCGCTCGCTTTCTTGTTGCTGATAGAACCGCGCAGTTTCTTGGGTTTCGTCCAGCAGCGCCAGCAAATCGCCGTCAACCGTACGGCTGATGTACAAAAACCGCTCGCCCAAGCCGCGCAGCTTGACCAAGGCGCGGTATTCGTCATTGGGCCAATCGCTGATCAGCGCGGTGCCTTGGCTGCGCGCGGCGTCAAAATCGCTGGGTTTGGGAACTTCGAGGTCAAACAAATACGAGCGCGCACCGCGGGCGCGGATATTGCCCGCGCCATCCAAAACAAAGGCCTCTTTCAGGCCGCGCTGGATCAGGCCCTGCCCCTCGGTCAGCACCAGACGTAAATCGCCGTCTTCGTTGATGGGAAAGTCGCGGTGACGCTCTTCGATAAAGCCCGCCAGCAGGCCGGCATCCTCGCGCAGATCTTTGCTTTGCTCGGCCTCATACGATTGCGCCGCCGCCAGAGAGGCGCCAACAACGCTTTGAACACGTTTGGAAAACCACGTTTCAAGGCCAATATTGATGGTCAGCATCGCAAACACGGCCACCGTGACCGTGGGCAAAAACGCCATCAAAGCAAAAACGCCCGTCAGCCGCAAATGCAGGCGCGACCCGGCCGATTGCTGACGGCGTTGCGCCAGAATGGTCAGCACCCGCTGCAGCACCAAGGCGGCCAAAAGCAGCACATAAACCAAATCGGCCAGCAGCACCAAGCGCAGCGCCATAGAGGTGCCGCCCTGGCCCAGCGGACCCAGCACCAAAAACGTGGCCAATGCCAAAAGCGGCCCCAAAACCACCAGCCCCAACGTGGCCACGTTTTGGTATCTACGCTGACGGCGCAGGCGCAGCAGCCGCTCCCATGCGTTGCTTCTATACCGTGCCTTTAAGGCCACTCAGCCCCCCAAGCTTTTGGCGGGCTCATGCACCCAACCACAACATTTGGCGTCATATTACGGGGGCTGCGCCCCATTTGCCACATAATGTTGCGATTTTACATCAATTTTCGGCGCCGTGTCACGGAGATATCCAGCTCGGTGATCTTCTTACGCAGCGTATTGCGGTTGATACCCAGCAAATCGGCGCATTTGGCTTGGTTTCCGCCCGTGGCTTCAAGGGCAATTTCAATCAGCGGCGTTTCCACCTCTTTCAAAATGCGCCCATGCAGGCCCGGCGGGGGCAGCATATTTCCATGCAGATCAAAATAGCGCCGCAAATGCCGCGCCACGCTGGCCGACAGGTTATCGGCATCGCTGATACCGCCGCTGAGCACCGGCTCCATCTCGGGCTGGCTGCCCAATACCATTTCCACCTCGGGGCGGCTGATTTCTTCGGCACGGCTGGTCAAAACAAGGCGGCGAATGGCGTTTTCCAATTGGCGCACATTGCCCGGCCAGCTGTAAACGCGCATCAATTCCACCGCATCGCGCGACAGGCGGCGGCGCACGCCTGTATCACGCTCGGCCCGGCCCAGAAAATGCTCGGCCAATAGCGAAATATCATCCACCCGCTCGCGCAGCGCCGGCACATCCAGCGTGGCCCCGCCGATACGGTAATACAAATCTTGCCGCATCCGCCCCTTTTCCATGGCATGGCTTAGGTTCACTTGGCTGGTGGCCATGAACCGCGGCACATGTTCGCCGGGGTTGTCCATCATCCGCACGATACGCGCCTGCGCCTCGGCGTCTAAATCGCCAATTTCATCAAACAACAACGTGCCACCCCGGACACGCGCCAACACCCGCGCTGGCCCCTCTAGTTCGGAAAGATCGGCCGCAGAAACGCTGACAAAGGGCAAGGTGCGCCGATCTGAAAAATCGTGAATAGCCCGGGCAATCAGGGATTTTCCGGTGCCAGATTCCCCCGAAATCAACACCGGCAAATCGGTGTTCATCACCCGCGCCACGATACGATACAGCGCCTGCATCCCCGGCGTGCGCCCCACCAAGGGCAGGTCTTCGGGGCGCTCGGCCTCGGCCGGTTCCGGGCTACGCTGCGGCACTGCGCGGCGCCGCGCCTCTAACGCGCGCGCGGTACGCTTCATCAAATCGGGCAAATCAAACGGTTTGGGCAGGTAATCATAGGCCTCGGCCTCGGCCGCTTGGATGGCGGTCATGATGGTGTTTTGCGCAGAAATCACAATCACCGGCAGGCCGGGGCGGTCTTGGGCAATTTTGGGCAGCATTTCCAACCCATTGCCATCGGGCATCATCACATCCGAAATCACCACATCGCCCTTGCCCTCGCCCACCCAGCGCATCAGCGTGGTCAACGAACTGGTGGCGTGCACCTTGCAGCCCGCACGCGTCAACGCTTGGGTCAAAACAGTACGAATGGTGCGGTCATCGTCTGCGACCAGAACAGTGCCATCCATCGTTAACTCTCCTTAATATTCTTGGGCGCGCGCGGAAGGGATATGCGAAACACGGTGCGGCCAGGCACGGAATTAACCGAGATCCACCCGTCATGATCGCTGATAATCTTGCTAACCAAGGCCAGCCCCAGGCCGGTGCCGTTTTCGCGCCCAGAAACAAAGGGCTCGAAAATATCGTTGGCAATCGCTTCGGGCAGGCCCGGGCCATCATCGGTGATTTCAATCTGCAACGGCAGCGAGTGGCCACTGCCATCGGCACGGCGCAGGCGGAACGCATGCTCGTAAAAGGTGCGCAGCACAATTTTACCGCCACCGGGGGCGGCTTGGGCGGCATTTTTCAACAGGTTCAGAACAACCTGCAACAGCTGGTCGGGGTCTGCCCATGCCAAGGGCAGCGAGGGGTCGTATTGCTCGACAATCTTCATATGCGCGCCAAAGCCCAACAGCGCCGAGCGCCGCGCACGATCAAGAACATCGTGCAAATTCATGGCCTTGCGGGCGGGCTCGGACAGGTTTCCAAACTGTTCTACCTGCTCTAGCAGCTTCACAATCCGCCGGGTTTCCCCCACGATCAAATCTGTCAGCTCTAAATCTTCTGGGCCCAAATTCATGCTCAGCAATTGCGCAGCCCCCGCAATGCCCGCCAGTGGGTTCTTGATTTCATGCGCCAGCATTTCGGCCATCCCAATGGCCGATTTCGCCGCCGATTTCACCGAATGGCTTTGCGTCATCCGGCTGGCCAATTCGCGCGGCGCCACCAAGAACAGCATCTTTCCCGGATGCCCTAACAGGGGCGCAATTTGCAGGTTGCACTGCAGCGGCGGCCGGTCGCCCGTGCCCACATCGACATCGTTTACAAACAACGGCGTGCCCGCAGCCCGGGCGCGCGCAAACGCCTCTTCCAGCGGGGCATCCACCGCCAATCTGTCCCATACCGGGGTGCCCGCCACAGATTTGGCCGAGGCGTTCAAAAACCCCTCGGCAGCGGGGTTAATCTGTTCGATCAAATCGCCCGCCCCCACCAACAGGGCCGGCACGGGCAGCGAATTCCACAGGGCGGCTTCCTCACTCATGCGGCGCATCTTTCGCTGTCATCGGCCCGCCGCAGCAAGGCCAGCACCCGCGCGGGCGCGCGCTCGGTCAAGATTTGGCGGCGCAGCTTCGCGCAAGTGGCCAGATCATCCATGTACCACCCCAAATGTTTGCGCGCCACGCGCAGCCCCAGGTCCGCCCCGTAAAAGCCCAGCATCGCCTCGTAATGGCCGCAGATCATATCCAGCAACGCAGCCCCCTGCGGCACATCTGGCGCGGGCCCATGGCCCAAACTATGGGCCACCTGCGCCAAAACCCACGGGCGCCCCTGCGCGCCGCGCCCAATCATCACCCCATCAGCCCCCGATTGCCGCAGCGCCTCGCGTGCCGCATTGGGGCCGGTGATGTCGCCATTGGCCACCACCGGAATATCCACCGCCGCTTTGACCTCGGCAATCGCGGCCCAATCGGCGTGCCCCTTGTAAAACTGGCAGCGCGTGCGCCCGTGAATAACCACCATCTGCACCCCCGCCCCTTCGGCGCGGCGGGCCAAATCGGCCGCGTTCAGGCAGGTATCATCCCAACCCAGACGGGTTTTCAAAGTCACAGGAATATTCACCGCAGCCACCACCGCCTCGATCAGGTGCAGCGCATGATCCAAATCGCGCATCAGCGCCGAACCAGACAGCCCGCCAACCACCTTTTTGGCCGGGCACCCCATATTGATGTCAATCACCCGGGCGCCCATGCCCTCTACTTCTTTGGCCGCGCGCGCCATCCAATGCGCCTCGCGACCAAAGCGCGACACAAGGGTGCGAAACGGCAAATCCGTGATGCCGGCCAAAGGGGCCAACAGCACCGGGCTGGACAGGGATTTTTCTGCAATCGATAGCGGCATGTGCCTAAACCTTGTGCGTTGCCTCATTCGTAACCTGTTGCCTTCACAGCTACAATGAATGCAACGTCTATTTCCTATACAGATCAGCCCATTTGCACATTTTTTGTGCAAATACCCGCAACCGCGCCCAGATCGTGGCAATTGCTCTTCCCGCCACAAGGCCCTATTCATTGGAAAAGGAGACCACCCATGCGCACTGCCGCCCTCATCGTTGCTGCCGGCCGTGGCACCCGCGCAGGCGGGGCCTTGCCCAAACAATGGCAAACCATTGCCGGGCGCCGCGTGGCCGACTGGACGCTTGATGCCTTTGCCACCCATCCCGGCATCGACCACATTCTCATGGTCATCAACCCCAGCGATGCCGATCTGGCCCCCAAAACCGTGGCCACCACCGCAGGCGGCGCCACGCGTGCGCAATCGGTCTTGGCAGGTCTGCAGGCCTTGCAGGGCCAAGGCATCGAACGGGTCTTGATCCACGACGTGGCCCGCGCCTGCGTCAGCCACCAGGTGATTGACGGCGTCGTAGCCGCCCTTGCCACCCACCAAGGCGCGGCGCCCGGGCTGGATATCACCGATGCGCTTTGGCGCGGCACCGCCGTGGGCCAGCCCATCACCGGCACATTGGCGCGCGAAGGTCTGTTTCGCGCACAAACGCCGCAAGGCTTTCACTTTGCCGAAATACTCACTGCGCATCAGACGTATCAGGGCGAGGCGGCCGATGATGTCGAGGTGGCCCGCGCCGCCGGTCTTTCGGTTGTGATCACCCAAGGATGCGCGCAAAATATCAAAATCACCCAGCCCGCCGATTTTCAGCGCGCGGCCCAGATCTTAGAACAGGAGCACCGCTTGCCCATGCCCGCCTTTCCAGACATCCGCCTTGGCAATGGCTATGACGTGCATGCCTTTGGCCCCGGCGATCATGTCACGCTCTGCGGCGTGGCGCTGCCCCATGGCCGCGGCTTGATGGGCCATTCCGATGCCGATGTGGGCATGCATGCCATCACCGATGCCATTTATGGCGCCTTGGCACAGGGCGATATCGGGCGGCATTTCCCGCCCTCTGATCCGCAATGGAAAGGCGCCGATAGCGCAATATTTTTGGCCCATGCGGCGAAACTGGCCCGCGATATGGGCTTTGAGATCGGCAATATCGATTGCACCTTGGTGTGCGAACAGCCCAAGATCGGCCCCCATGCCCCCGCCATGCAGGCGCGTTTGGCGCAGATTATGGGGGTCGAGGGCACGCGCATTTCGGTCAAGGCCACCACGTCCGAGCGGCTGGGCTTTACCGGCCGCGAAGAGGGCATCGCCGCGCTGGCCACCGCCACCCTGATCGGCGGGGGCAGCGCATGCGCCTAAGCCGCCAGATTTCCATTTTCTTCGGCGCAGGTCTCTTGCGCCCGGCCCCGGGCACATGGGGCTCGGCCGTGGCGCTGGCCTTGGGGGTTGGCCTGCACATGCTGGGCCATTTCCCGCTTTTGGCACTGGCGACATTGGCCGCAACGGGGGTGGGTTTTTGGGCCTGCGCGCGCGAATTGGCCAACCGCCCGGGCGATGACCCCTCTGAGATTGTTATCGACGAGGTGGCCGGCCAATGGCTGGCGCTGTGCTTTCCGTCTTTTGGGTTTTGGCTTATGGGCTTGCCCGCCAGCACATTCCCCTACCCCGGCTGGCTGGCCGCCTTCTTGTTTTTCCGCCTTTTCGATATCTGGAAACCTTGGTTGGTGGGCCAAGCCGACAGGCGCCACGATGCGGCCGGCGTGATGCTGGATGATCTGTGGGCTGGCGTTTTTGCAGGGATCGCCACGATCGTGGCGGCCGGTCTGGCCCATGGGGTGCTGATGTGAGCATGGCAGAGCGCGTGATACAGGCCTGCCGGGCCAAGGGGCTGATGCTGAGCATGGCAGAAAGCTGCACAGGCGGCATGCTGGCCGCCGCGCTGACCGATGTGCCCGGCGCCTCGGCCGTGGTGGAACGTGGCTTTGTCACCTATACCAATGCCGCCAAAATGCAGATGCTGGGCGTCAGCGCCGACACGCTGCGCCAGCATGGCGCTGTTTCCGAACAGGTCGCGCGGGAAATGGCCGAAGGGGCCTTGGCCCATTCCCAGGCTGATCTGGCCGTGGCCATCACCGGCATCGCCGGGCCCGGGGGATCGGAATTCAAACCCGAGGGGCGCGTGTGTTTTGCACTGGCGCAAACCGGCCAACCCACGCGCCATGAAACAGTTGAATTTGGGGCCTTGGGCCGCGCCCAAGTGCGCCACGCCAGCTGTCAGCACGCCCTAGAACAGATTCTTAGCGCCATCCTGTAGTCGCCTAATTTTTGGGCAAATGCCCGCCCAGGGCGCCCCATTTTGTGGCGTTTTGAAATATGCCCCTATTCTGGGCGGCATTTTGCGCGCTTGCAGCTTTTTTTGGCATCGGTGATGCGGTTCAAGCCCCCAAGCCGCGAAATCATCGCGCAACACGATCAAGGGGACACCGAATGAACGCAGCAGATACCGCATGGATCATCGTCGCCACGGCGTTGGTTCTATTCATGACATTGCCGGGCTTGGCCCTATTTTACGGCGGCCTTGTGCGCGCCCGCAACGTGCTCAGCGTGTTCATGCATTGCTATGCGATTGCCTGTTTGATGAGCGTGCTTTGGTTTGCCTTTGGCTATTCCATCGCCTTTGGCGAGGGCACCCCCTATTGGGGTGGCTTGGGCAAGATGTTCCTATCGGGCATCGACAGTGAAACCCTGTCGGGCAGCCTGCCCGAAGTGCTGTTTTTTGCCTTTCAGATGACCTTTGCCATCATCACCCCGGCGCTGATCGTGGGCGCCTATGTGGAACGGATCGGTTTTGGCTTTGTGCTGCTGTTCTCGGCGCTTTGGATGCTTTTGTGCTACGCCCCTGTCACCCATTGGATCTGGGGCGGTGGTTTCTTGGCCGATGGCGGTATCTTTGGCGAAACCGGGGTGCGTGATTTCGCAGGCGGCATCGTTGTGCATGAAACCGCCGGTTTGGCGGCCTTGGTTCTGGCGGTCATGCTGGGCGCGCGCAAAAACCAAACCACGCCCCCGCACAACCCGGGCTATGTGATGATTGGCGCTTCGATGCTGTGGGTGGGTTGGTTTGGCTTTAACGGTGGCAGCCAATTGGCCGCCGATGGCGGCGCGGCCATGGCGCTGACCGTTACACATATTTCGGCCGCCACTGCCTCGCTCAGCTGGGCGCTGTGGGAGCGGGTGAAATTTGGCAAATCGTCGCTGGTGGGCTTGGTTACGGGCACCATCGCGGGGCTGGCCTCGATCACCCCGGCCTCGGGCTTTGTTGGCCCGGTCGAGGCGCTGGCCATCGGCGCCATCGCGGGCGTGCTGTGCCAAGAGGCGGTTGTCTTGGTGCGCAATGTGCTAAAAATTGACGATACGCTGGATGTCTTTGCAGTGCATGGCGTCGGCGGCATTTTCGGCACCATCATGATTGCCGCCTTTGGCGCAGGCAGCTGGGCGGCGCAGCTGGGCAGCTTGGCCATTGTGGGGGTCTATACCGTGGTTGTCAGCGTTGTTTTGGCCAAGTTGGTGGGGCTGGTAGCACCGCTGCGCGTCGATCAGGAAAGCGAATATAACGGGCTGGATATCTCGGTTCATGGCGAACGCGCCTACGACCACAGCTCGTAACCACCACGCCCATCGTGGCATGATCAGGCCCAAGGCACCCTGCCTTGGGCCTTTTTCATATCAGATCAACGCCAACAGCGCGTCAAAACCGGGCCAAAAGCGCATGCAACATGCGCGCGCCTGTTTCATAATATAGCCCCTTTGTACGGGCCAAAGGCGCGCTGTAGCGATCTACCGGCGCCAAGGGCAGGCCCGCCTCGTCGCCCGCCAGCAAGGCGCCCGCGCAGGCCGTGCCCATCACCGTGCCCGGTGCAATGCCACGCCCAGAATAGCCATAAACCGCCAAGCCATTGGGCCCAATACGCTGTATTTTGGGCATTTTATCCCCAGT
>RFQY01000075.1 GCA_009924775.1 Paracoccaceae bacterium
GCGGCCCCGCCCGGCCCATGGCTGATGGCCTCGCCCGCCAGTTCCAGCAGCTCTAGCGCCACACCGCCGGTGACCGGGGCCGCCTCGATCAGCTTGACCAGAACACGCTGGCCCAAGCCAATGGTCAGCCCGGTTTCCGAGCCGGTCAGCACGCCGGCATCGGCATCGAAATGGAAATATTCCCGCCCCAAATTGCGCATGGGGATAATGCCATCGGCGCCGGTTTCGTCCAGTTTCACAAACACGCCAAATTTGGCAATACCGCTGATCTTGCCGGTAAATTCCGCGCCAATGCGATCGGATAGAAACGCAGCCAGATACCTATCTGTGGTGTCACGCTCGGCCAGCATGGCGCGGCGTTCGGTATCGCTAATATGGGTGGCGGTTTGTTCCAGCTTTTCGATATCGATGGCCGTTAGCCCATCATCGCCCCACCCATGGCTGGCAATCAAGGCGCGGTGAACCACCAAATCGGCATAGCGGCGGATGGGCGATGTGAAATGCGCATAGGCACGCAAGGCCAGCCCAAAATGGCCAAAATTGGTGGGGCTGTAATAGGCCTGCGTCATGGCGCGCAGGGTGGAAATGTTGATCAAATCGTTGAAATCGCTGCCCGCGGCCTGCGCCAAAAGGCGGTTGAGGTGGGCGGTTTGCAGCACCTGCCCCTTGGCCAAGGTAAAGCCGGCACTGCCTGCGGTTTCGCGCAGTGCATCCAGCTTTTCTGGGCTTGGCTCTTCGTGCACCCGAAACAGCAGCGGGGTTTTGCGCTTTATCAGCTCTTCTGCGGCGGCCACATTGGCCAGCACCATGAATTCCTCGATCAGGCGGTGGGCATCAAGGCGTTCGGTGAAATTGACCGATTGCACCTGCCCCTCGGCTGTCAGCACCACCTTGCGTTCGGGCAGATCCAGCGCCAAGGGCTGGCGGCGTTCGCGCGCGGCAACAAGGGCGCGGTAGGCGGCATAAAGGGGCGCAATAACAGGCCCTAACAGCGGCGCAGTTTTTTCGTTGGGCTGGCCATCTTGGGCGGCCTGCACCTCGTCATAGGTCAGCGATGCGGCCGAGCGCATAAGCCCGCGTTGAAAGCGATGGCCCAGCTTGGTGCCATCGGCGGAAATCTTCATGCGCACCGCGATACAGGCCCGTGGCACGCCTTCGTGCAGCGAACACAGATCGCCAGACAGCCTGTCTGGCAACATCGGCACCACCCGATCGGGGAAATAGGCCGAGTTGCCGCGCTTGCGCGCCTCGATATCCAAGGGGCTGCCGGGGCGCACGTAATGGGCCACATCAGCAATAGCCACCCACAGAATATAGCCGCCGGGGTTGGCCGGGTCGTCGTCGGGCTGGGCATAGCAGGCATCATCGTGGTCGCGCGCATCCCACGGGTCGATCGTGACAAGGGGCATATCGCGCATGTCGGTGCGCCCTGTCAGCCCGGCGGGCTTTTTGGCGTCGGCCTCGGCCAGCGCATCATCGGGGAAGGCATCGGGGATGGCGTGCTGATGAATGGCAATCAGCGAAACCGCCTTGGGCGCGCTGGGGTTGCCAAGGCGCGTGATAATCCGGGCGCTGGGCAGGCCCATGCGGGCGCGCGGGCCCGATTGCTGGGCTTCCACCAATTCGCCATCGCGCGCCTCGGCCTCGGCACCGGGGGGCACCAGCCATTCTTTGGCATTGCCTTTGTCGATGGGCACAATGCGCCCACCTTCGTGGCCCTTGCGGAAGATGCCCAAAATCTTTTGTGGGTTGTGCCCGATGCGGCGGATCAGCCGCGCCTGATATTGGTGGTCGTCTGCCTGCACTTCGGTGACACGGGCCAACAGCCTGTCACCCGGGGCAAGGGCCGGGTCGCCCGGGCTGGGCAGCACCATGACCACGGGGGCGGGCGCCTCGCCCTGCCATTCCATGGGCGCGGCCAGCAATTCGCCATCATGGGTGGTGCCGGTGATCGACAGCACCGAAACGGGGGGCAATTTATCGGGGCTGCGATAGGTTTTGCTGCGCTTGGCCAAATGGCCCTCGGCCTCTAGCTCTTTGAGCAGGCGCTTTAGGTCGATGCGCGCAGCACCTTTGATGCCAAAAGCTTTGGCAATATCGCGTTTCGCGGTCAGGGTCGGGTTTTCGGAAATCCAGTTTAGAATTTCCTCTTTGGTGGGCAGCTGGCTCATATCTGGCCCCTATCACAGGCTTTCGGGCGCGTCATTGGGAAAGATGCGGCATCGGTTTGGGCGCGTTTTGCCGGTGCAGGGCATTTTTTACAAAGTTTTGTCTTGAGTTGTGCCACCGCAGGCCCTATCTGCGCGCTCTGTTGCCTTTCCTGCCAACTGGCCCGGATGATT
Source organism: Paracoccaceae bacterium (assembly GCA_009924775.1). GTDB lineage: Bacteria > Pseudomonadota > Alphaproteobacteria > Rhodobacterales > Rhodobacteraceae > CAJXSO01. The sequence goes on from RFQY01000075.1 coordinate 2,343, forward strand.
GGGGGAAGATATGCTAAATACGCCTTACTACCTTGTCGACAAGGCGCTGTTGTTACCCAACATGGAGAAAATTGCGTGGCTGCGTCAGCAGTCGGGCGCGAAATCTTTGTTGGCGTTGAAATGCTTTGCCACATGGTCGGTTTTCGATTTCATGAGCGAGTATATGGATGGCACCACCTCGTCTTCCTTGTTCGAGGTGAAGCTGGGGCGCGAGAAATTTCCCGGGGAAACCCATGCCTATTCCGTGGCTTGGGCCGATCACGAGATTGCCGAGGTGCTGGCCAGTTCGGACAAGATCATTTTCAACACCGCCGCACAGCTGCAGCGCTTTGAAGAGGTCAGCCGCGGGCACAAACGTGGGCTGCGCGTGAACCCGGGCGTTTCGACATCCAGTTTCGATCTGGCCGATCCCGCGCGCCCCTTTAGCCGGCTGGGCGAACATGCGCCCGAGGTGATCGAGCCAGTGCTGGGCTTGGTGTCGGGCTTTATGTTCCACAACAATTGCGAAAATGCCGATTTCGATCGTTTCGATGCGATGCTGGGCATGATCGAACAGCGCTTTGGCCATTTGATCCGCCAGATGGAGTGGATCAGCTTGGGCGGGGGCATTCACTTTACCGGCGAGGGCTACCCGCTGGACCGTCTGGCCGAGCGGTTGAAACGCTTTGCCGGCCAAAACGAGGTGCAGGTGTATCTAGAGCCGGGCGAAGCCGCCATCACCAAATCCACCACGCTGGAAGTGACGGTGCTGGACACGCTGAACAACGGTAAAAATCTGGCCATCGTGGATAGCAGCATCGAGGCACATATGCTGGATCTGCTGATTTACCGCGAAAGCGCCAAAATCGCGCCCAATTCTGGCCCCCACCAATGGATGGTGTGCGGAAAATCTTGCCTTGCGGGCGATATTTTTGGCGAATTCCAGTTTGAACAGCCCCTGCAGCCCGGCGACCGGCTAAGCATCCAAGATGCCGGTGGTTACACAATGGTTAAAAAGAACTGGTTTAACGGCGTGCAGATGCCGGGCATCGCCCTGCGCGAATTGGATGGCACCGTGCGTTTGGTGCAATCTTTCGACTACGCCGATTTTTCCGCCGCCCTTTCCTAAGGGGCGGTGGCCGCCCGAAAGGGCACAGCCATGGCGCCTGCGGGCGCAGTTGAACAGCGGTAACCCCAAGGAGGTTTGATGGGTTAAATGAAAAAGAACGTTCTCATCATCGGCGCAGGTGGCGTCGCTCAGGTCGTGGCGCATAAATGCGCGCAAAATAACGATGTGCTGGGGGATATTCATATCGCCAGCCGGACGCTTTCGAAATGCGAGGCGATCCTTGAGTCGGTCCATGAAAAAGGCGCGATGAAGCAGCAGGGCGTTCTGCAGGCCCATCAGGTAGATGCGATGGACAGTGCCGCCGTGGCCGCGCTGATCCGCAGCACAGGCGCGCAAATCGTCATCAATGTGGGCTCGGCCTTTGTGAATATGACGGTGCTGGATGCCTGTATCGAAACCGGCGCCGCCTATATCGACACTGCCATTCACGAAGACCCAACCAAGATTTGCGAAACCCCGCCTTGGTATGCCAATTACGAGTGGAAAAAGCGCGATCTATGCGCCGAAAAGGGCATCACCGCCATTTTGGGCGCGGGGTTTGACCCGGGCGTTGTGAACGCGTTCGCGCGGTTTGCCATCGACGAATATATGGACGAGGTGAAATCGATCGATATCGTCGATATCAACGCCGGCAGCCATGGCAAATATTTCGCCACCAACTTTGACCCCGAGATCAATTTCCGCGAATTCACCGGCGTTGTCTACTACTGGGAAGACCAGCAGTGGAAAGAAAAGAAGATGTTTGAAACCGGCCGCGACTGGGATTTGCCGGTTGTGGGCACCTGCCGCGCCTATCAGTCTGGCCATGACGAGGTGCATTCGCTGGCCACCAACTATCCGCAGGCGGATGTGCGGTTTTGGATGGGCTTTGGCGAGCATTACATCAATGTCTTCACCGTGCTGCAAAACCTTGGTCTGCTGTCCGAACAGCCCGTAAAAACCGCCGAAGGGTTAGAAGTGGTGCCGCTGAAAGTGGTCAAGGCTGTCTTGCCCGACCCCAGCAGCCTTGCCCCCAATTACACCGGGAAAACCTGTATCGGTGATCTGGTGAAGGGTGTGAAAGACGGCCAAGAGGTAGAGGTGTTCGTCTATAACGTGGCCGATCACAAAGAGGCGTATCTAGAGGTGGGCAGCCAAGGGATCAGCTATACCGCTGGCGTGCCGCCCGTGGCCGCTGCCATGCTGGTGGCCAGCGGTGAATGGGATGCCAAAACCATGCGCAATGTCGAAGAACTGGATCCAAAGCCGTTCTTTACCGTGCTGGACCAGATCGGCCTGCCAACCCGCGTTTTGGAAGGCGGCTTGGGCGGCACCGATAAGGCGTGGAACGCCTAAGGCGCCAAAAACCAGCGGCATTTGCCTGCAGGCCCGCCCGGTGTGGCGGGCCTTTTGCGTTTTGGCTGGCCTTGCGCGGGCAGTGCCCCTAGCATTGGGTGCAAGCTTGGGTTGTCTTTGGTGCTTTGGGTATGGTCCAGATTTATCCGGTATTGATATGCAATAGCGCCCAGGCGGGCCTGTGGCCCATGGCGCGCGCCGCCTGCCCCGATATTTTTGCCCCACTTTTTCAGGGCCACAGCGTATTTCAGACCGCAGCGCTAGCAATGCGTGGCCCGCAAATGGCGCGGCCATTGGTGGTGGTGGCCATGGCACATCGGTTCTTGGCTTTGGGCCAACTGGCGGCGGTGGGGCTAGAGGCGGCCGATATTTTGGCCCTGCCCAGCCCACCAGATGCCACCACCGCCCTTGGGGTGGCGGCGCTGCATCTGCAGGCCACGCAGGGCACCGATGTGGGGCTGCTGGCGGTGCCCTTGGCCCGTGCTTTACCCAATCTGGGCGCGGTCGCGCGGGCCGTGCAGGCGGCGGCGCCCGATATTGCGCGGGGGCAGATCGGGCAATTCAGCCCCAGCACGGGAGCCGGTGCCAGTGCTGATACTGGCCTGTGGTTTGGCCGCGCGTCGGCATTGGTGCAGGCGCTGGAGCGCGATTGCGGCACACAGATGCGGGCATGGCGTGCAGTGCTTGCAGGCGCGCGCCGCGACTTGGCTTTTACCTGCCTTGAGGGTGGCGGGGTCGCGGGGGGCGATTTGGCAGCGCCGACGCCGGCGCTGGGCGGTTTCGCCGCGTGGCCTTTGCCGGGCGATGTGGGCGGTTTTCAGGCCAGTTGGCAGGCCCTGCACCAGCATCTGGGTGCAGATGCGCAGGGCGTCGCCATGGCGGGGCCTGTCACCGCCCTTGGGTGCCATGATTGCCTGCTGGTGGCGGGCGACCCGGGCCAGCCGCTGGTGGCCATTGGGTTGGGCAATCTGCTGGCCGTGGCGCTGCCTGATGCGGTGCTGGTGGCGCCCATGGGCAAGGCTGCAGCGCTGGCGCCAATCGCGCAAACATCGTTCCTGCAAAAGCAGGCGCCGCGCCGGGTGTATCGGCCATGGGGCTGGTTTGAAACCTTGGCGCAAGCTGCGCGTTTTGCGGTGCGTCAGGTGGTGATGCACCCCGGCGCCCAGATGGGCCTGCACAGCCATGCCCAATGCGCCGAGCATTGGGTGGTGGTGGCGGGCACCGCCCAGCTGCGGCTGGATTATACCACCCGGCTGCTGCCCGAGGGGCAGGCCGCCTATGCGCCGGCGGGCACCGTGCATCAGCTGGCCAATCCCGGCAAGCTGCCCCTTACCCTGATCGAGCTGCGCACCGGCGCGAATTTGGCCCAAGAGGATATTTTGCGCTACGACACCGTTCCCATTCCCATGGGGCGGCCATAATTGTGCCCCATTGCTGGGGTTTTGTGGTGCTTGGTCAGTTTGGTTGGTTTTGATGAAAATTGCAGTGGTTGGTTTGGGCTATGTTGGCCTGTCGAATGCGGTGTTGCTGGCCCAGCATCACAGCGTTGTGGCGCTGGATGTGAATGCGCAGCGCGTGGCGGCGGTGAACCGCCGCGAATGCCCTATTGAAGATGACCAGATGCAGCAGTTTTTGGCGCAAAAGCCGCTGGATCTGCAGGCAACAACCGATGCGGCCTTGGCCTATCAGGGTGCACGGTTTGTGGTGGTGGCCACCCCCACCAATTATGACAGTGTGACCAAACCAGTTTGATACGCGCACCGTGGAACACGTGCTGGAAGACGTGCGCCGGGCCAACCCGCAGGCAGTTATCGTGATAAAATCTACCATTACCGTGGGCTTTGTTGACCGTATGCGCCAGCGTTTTCAGACCGAGGCCATTTTGTTCTCGCCCGAATTCCTACGCGAGGGGCGCGCCTTGTATGACAATCTTTACCCCTCGCGTATCGTGGTGGGGGGCAACTGCCCCGCTGCACAGGAATTTGCAACGCTATTGCAGCAGGGGGCCGCCACAGATACCGCAGAAATCGTGATGACAGGCCCGGCCGAGGCCGAGGCGGTAAAGCTTTTTGCCAACACCTATCTTGCCATGCGCGTGGCCTTTTTTAACGAGCTGGACAGCTATGCTTTGGCGCGTGGGCTTGATAGCCGCCAGATCATCAACGCCGTGGGCCTAGACCCGCGGATTGGCCAGCATTACAACAACCCCTCGTTTGGCTATGGGGGCTATTGCCTGCCAAAAGATACGCGGCAATTATTGGCCAATTATTCCGACGTCCCGCAAAACCTGATTGCCGCGATCGTCGATGCCAACCGAACCCGCAAAGATTTTCTGGCCGAGGCGATTTTGGCCCATAACCCAAGCGTTGTGGGCGTGTATCGGCTGGTGATGAAAAGCGGCTCGGACAATTTTCGCCAATCTTCGGTGCAAGGCATCATGAAGCGTATCAAGGCCAAAGGCGTGCGCGTGATCGTATACGAACCCAGCTACCCCGAGCCTACGTTCTTTGGCTCGGAGGTGGTGGGCGATCTGGCCCGCTTCAAAGCCAGCGCAGATGTGATCGTGGCCAACCGCCGCGCCGCCGAATTGGGCGATGTCGCAGACAAGCTGTTTACCCGCGATCTGTTTGGCACAGATTAGCGCGCCAATCCTGCCCCGCCCTTGGGGTGATGTTGGCAAAACCGCTTGGCGCAAAGAACTGGCGTGGCGGATGCAAATATTCTAACCTTCTGAATACGTGCACCAAAGAGGCCGTTTTGCGCATGCCTATCTGCCCCATTTCCCGGCCTTTTCATCAGGCTGGCCCAGTCGAACATGGCTGATATGGCTGCCTCTGCCCCCATGGTTTTGGTGGTCGATCTGGATGGCACTTTGTTGCAATCCGATATGCTGCACGAAAGTTTTTGGTCGGCGTTTGGGCGCAACTGGCGCAGCCCTTTTTTGGCGATGGCGGCGCTGATGCAGGGGCGCGCAGCGTTAAAGGCCTATTTGCAGGGGCAAGCGCGGGTAGATGCCGCAACCCTGCCCTATAACGCGGCGGTTTTGGACCATATCGCCGCGCATCGTGCCTTGGGTGGGCGCGTGGCGCTGGTGACGGCGGCAAACCAAGCGTGGGCCGAACAGATTGCCGCCCATGTGCAGCTGTTTGACGAGGTGCACGGCTCGGACGCGGTGACAAATTTGAAAGGCCAGGCCAAGGCTGCGTTTTTGTGCCAGCGGTTTGGCGAAGGCCGGTTTGCCTATATGGGCGATGCGGTGGCCGATCTGCCGGTTTGGGCGGTGGCGGGGCAGGTGGTAACGGTCAACACCGCGGCCCGCCTGCGCACCCGGGCCGAGGGGCTGGGCAAGCCTACGGTGCATTTGAGGGCCGCTGCAGGGGGTGGCTGGCCCTATTTTTCGGCGCTGCGGCCCCATCAATGGCTGAAAAACGTGTTGGTTTTCCTACCCATGCTGGCTTCGCACCAGTTGGGGCTGGCCACGGTTGTGCACAGCTTTTGGGCCTTTGTGGCCTTTTCGTTGGTGGCCTCAAGCGTTTATGTTTTGAACGATCTTTTGGATCTTGGCGCAGATCGTGCCCACCCACGCAAGCGCCTGCGCCCGTTTGCCGCCGGGGCGGTGCCGCTGGCCCAAGGGGCGGCCATGGCCGTGGGATTGGCGTTTGCCGGGGCGGCGGTTGCGGCCTATCTGGGCCCCGCTTTCGCGCTGGTCTTGGGGATCTATTACGTTTTAACCACCGCCTATTCGCTGGCGCTGAAACGCCAGATTGTTTTGGATATTTGTGTATTAGCCGGGCTTTACACCATGCGCCTGATCGCTGGTGCCGTGGCCAGCGGCATTGATTTGTCGGTGTGGTTGCTGGCGTTTTGCACGTTTTTCTTTTTCGCATTGGCGGCGGTGAAACGACAGGCGGAACTGGTAGACATGGCCGAGCGCGGCGCGCTGACCGCGCGGGGGCGTGGCTATCATGTGCAAGATTTGCCCATCATCAGCATGGTTGGGCTGGCGGCGGGCTATATCTCGGTTTTGGTCATGGCGCTTTATGTGAACGCGCCCGCCGTGCAAGAGCTATATGCCAACCCCTATGCCTTGTGGGGGATTTGCGCTGTGCTGCTATATTGGCTCACGCGCATCGTGTTGCTGACGCATCGCGGCGCGATGCCAGATGACCCGGTGGTTTTCGCCGCCAAAGACCGCGTTAGCCTGCTGTGCCTTGCGCTGATACTGGCCTTTACCGCTGGGGGCGCGCTGTTATGAATTTGCGTGTCTTGGTGCTGCGTTACACGCTTTTTGCGGTGCTGGCCACGCTGGCCAATTTGGCCGTGCAACGGCTGGTCTTTTGGGCATGGCCGGGTACGGGCACCTTCGCGGTGGCCTTGGGCGCGGGCACAGTGGTGGGGCTGGTGGTGAAATACCTCTTGGACAAGCGCTGGATCTTTGCCGACACCAGCCGCGGCATGCGGGCCCATGGGCAGAAATTTGCCCTGTATTCAGCGATGGGGCTGGTCACAACCGCCTTGTTTTGGGGCACAGAAACCGCGTTTTGGCTGCTATGGGGCACGGACGCCATGCGCGAATTGGGCGCCATTTTGGGGCTAAGCGTGGGCTATGTGGTGAAATATAACCTTGATAAGCGCTTTGTCTTTTCCCGCGCCCCCGGGGGTGCGGCATGAGCGCGTTGTCGGGCTGGGGCCAATACCCGCGCGTGCAGGCCCATCTGGCCCAACCGCGCAGCCCCGAGGCGCTGCGCGCCTTGGCGCAAAGCGGCGGCACCGCGATCGCCCGGGGCAATGGGCGCGCCTATGGCGACAGTGCCATCAACAGCGCCTGCACCATTGATCTGCGCGCCTTCAACCGTATGCTGCAGTTTTGCCCCGACACAGGCCAATTGGTGGCCGAGGCAGGGGTGGTTCTGGGCGATGTCATTGCCACGTTTTTGCCGCGCGGCTGGTTTCCCTATGTCACGCCCGGCACCAAATTTGTTACGCTTGGCGGGGCTGTTGCGGCTGATGTGCATGGCAAGAACCACCACAAGGAAGGTGGCTTTGGCGCCTATGTCGATTGGCTGGATCTGCTTGATCACAACGGGCAGGTGCTGCGCTGTTCGCGCAGCGAAAACCCACAGCTGTTTCAGCACACGCTGGGTGGCATGGGGCTGACCGGCATCATTTGGCGCTTGGCGCTGCGCCTGCGGCCCGTTTCCAGCGGATGGATCAAGCAAACACGCCACGTGGCGCGTGATATCAGCCATGCCATGGCGCTGTTTGAACAGGCGCAAGACGCCACATATTCGGTGGCGTGGATCGATTGCCTGCAGCGTGGCCCGGCGATGGGGCGGGCGCTGGTGATGTTGGGCGAACACGCCGCACCCGCCGAATTGCCCGCGCATTTGCGCGCCACACCATTTGCCCTGCCCAAAAGGCGGCAGTTTCACATGCCCATTACACCCCCCAGCTGGCTGCTGAACACGGCCACGGTGCGCGCCTTTAATGCGCTATATTATTGGCAGGGGGCGCGCGGGGCCGGGCGCGCATTGGTGGATTGGGACAGCTATTTTTACCCGCTGGATGCGATTTTGGGCTGGAACAAAATTTACGGTCGGCGCGGGTTTGCCCAGTTTCAATGCGTGATCCCTTTGGCGCAGGCCGAAGCTGGGCTGCGCGCGCTTTTGGCCGCTATTGCCGCGGCTGGGGCGGGCTCGTTTCTGGCGGTGCTAAAGCGGCTTGGCGCCCAAGATAGCCCGCTGTCGTTTCCCATGGCTGGCTACACGCTGGCGCTGGATTTTCCTGTAACGGCAAAAACCTTGGCCTTGATGCAGCAGCTTGATGCCATCACGTGCCACCATGGCGGGCGTATTTATCTGGCCAAAGACAGCCGCATGGCCCGTGACATGTTTCATCAGACCGAGCCGCGCGCCGCCCCCTTTGCCCAGTATCGGCAGGCCACGGGGGCTGCGGGCGCGTGGGCCTCGGCGCAATCTGAAAGGCTGGGCTTATGAGCGGATCTGCAGTGCTGATTTTAGGGGCAGGCAGCGATATGGCACGGGCCTTGGCCCATAAATATGCCAGCGCCGGGCACGATATTCAGCTGGCCGCCCGTCAGGTGCAGCGGCTGGCCCCCGATCAGGCCGATATCGCGCTGCGCCATGGCGTGACGGTTAGCTTGCATGAATTTGACGTGCTGGATTTGGGCGCCCATCCGGGTTTCGTGCAAGGCTTGCCCAGCTTGCCGGACATTGCCATTTGCGCAGTGGGGCTGATGGGCCAGCAAAGCGAAAGCCAAACCGATATGCAAAAGGCCGCTTTGGTGATGCGCAGCAATTTCGAGGGGCCGGCCTGCATATTGGGCCTTTTGGCCAATGCATTCGAACAGCGCGGCCATGGTGTTTTGGTGGGCATTGCCTCGGTTGCGGGGTTGCGCGGGCGCGGGTCGAACTATGTTTACGGGGCATCAAAGGCGGGGTTTGTGGCGTTTTTGTCGGGGCTGCGCAACCGCTTGGCGCGCGGGCCTGTGCATGTGCTGACTGTGCTGCCGGGCTTTGTGAACACCAAGATGACCGAAGGCATGGCGCTGCCCCAGCGGCTGGTGGCCCAGCCCAGTGATGTGGCAAAGGCGGTGTTTGCCGCCACACAAAAACGCCGAGAGGTGATTTATGTAAAACCCGTCTGGCGGCTGATCATGGCGATCATCTGCGCCCTGCCCGAGCGGGTGTTCAAAAAAACCAACCTATAGGCTTTATTTCTGCGCCAGCTTGCGGGCCGCGGCCAATGTGCCAAAGCCCACTTGTGCATCCAATGCGCCCATGTATAGCCCGCGCTCTTGCAAAATGCGCTGAAATTCCAGCGCGGTCTGCCGGTCCCAATAGGGGGTATAGCCATTCACGCGCCCGCGCAGCTTGGTCACATCCAGCCCGCCGGTTTCAACCGCGGCGATGTAATATTTTGCCGCCTCTTGCGGGTTATAGGCCACACCATCGCCGCGCTCGTGCATAAAGCCTAAGGTATTTAGCGCCTGCCCATCGCCACCTTTTGCGGCATGTTCCAGCAGGCGCAGTTTGATCGTTGGGTCGGCAAATTCGCCTGCGCCCTCGTAGATTTGGGCAATTTTTGCCTGCGCCTCTGTGCTGCCTTGGTCGGCGGCCATTTGGTAATAGCGCACGGCCTCGACCGGGTTTGGCAGGGCCAGTTGCCGGGCCAGTGCGGGGGGCAGGGCGCGCGGGCTAAGATACAGTTCGGCCAGCCGCAGCTGCGAGACATGATAGCCCGCATCGGCGGTTTCTTGCAGCAAGGCCAGCATTTTACGGCTGTCGCGCGGCACGCCCCGGCCCAAACGATACATGATGGCCATGCTTGATTTTGAAGCAATATCGCCCGCCTCGGCCGCTTTGGTATATTCCTCGACCGCGCGGGCGATGTTTTCGGGCGTGCCGCCAATGCCAAAGTTGTAATAATCAGCCAGCTTGGTGTGGGCGGCCGCCACGCCGCCTGCCGCCGCCAGTTCGAAGACCTGTGTGGCATGGGCATGCACGCCTTCGCGTTGCATCATAACGGCCAGATGAAACAGCGCCTCGGGGTTTGGGCTGGCACCCAGAGCTGCGGCCTCGCAATAGGGGCGGGCGCGGGCCAATGTGCTGAAATACACGTCATAGGCCGCGCGGCTGATGGGGGCCTCGGCCTGGGGTTTGCCAGCGATTTCGGTGCACATCTGGGCGGCGGTTTCTGCCTGTGCGGGCACCGCCATGGCCACTGCCAGCGCCGTTGCGCGCCAAAGCTGCGTTGCCATTTTTGCAAGGTTGCATCCCGCCATGCTGCGCCCCGTTCTCAAACCCATTCCGGTGGCCATAACAGCCGATTCTGCGCGGATTGCCAATGCGTTTGGTTGCAGGCCTTGGCCATGGCTTGGCCTGATACTTGCAAATCCTGCGCAAAGAGCTGTCTGAAAAGCTGCGCGTGTTTACGCTATATTAGGCGAACATGCGCCAGTTTCCGGGCTATCGGGCGGATTCCTGCCTGAAAACAGGCCGCAAAGCGGGTGAATTGGCTGGGCAATTGTTTGGCCCATGCTTGTGCAGTAAGGGGACAGCGGGCAAGAATGGGTTTGTCCGCGCTTAGAAAGGTTTGGCGCCAATTGATCACAGCAGCCGCATTTAGAACACCACGTGTGCTGGCCAGCTATGTTTTTCTGCTGGGTATGATTGGCATTGGCGCCGGGGCCTATGCGCTGCGCGAGGCACCATTGCAGCCGCCCCAACCCCCTGCGATGATTGCAACGCGGCTTTTACCCCCAAGCGTGGATTTGGTGGCCCCCGGTGCCCCGGTGTTGGCATCGTGGGTGGTAGGGGCCAAGCCGCCTGCGCCGC
>RFQY01000076.1 GCA_009924775.1 Paracoccaceae bacterium
CCCATCTGGTGCCCTTGGTGGAAATCTATGGGCCCGACCCCGCCTTGGTGGCCCGTGCGTCGGCCATTTATGCCCATGCCGGGCGGGTGCCCGTGGGCATGAAAAAAGATGCAACAGGCCATATTGCCAACCGTCTGGCCGCCGCTTTGTGGCGCGAGGCGGTGCATATCGTGGCCGAGGGCATTGCCGATGTGGGGGCGGTGGACGCGGCGCTAAAACATGGGCCGGGGCTGCGCTGGTCGGTGTTGGGGGCGCATATGGCCTATCATCTGGGCGGCGGCGCGGGCGGCATGGCTGGGTATTTGGCCCATCTTGGCCCCAGCCAAGAGCGGCGCTGGGCCAGCCTGGGCACCCCCAGCCTAACCCCTGAAACCTGTGCGGCACTGATCGAGGGCGTGGCCCAAGCCGCCGACGGGCGCAGCATCGACGAATTAGAACAAGCGCGTGATCGCGCGTTGATTGCCGCGCTCAAGGCGCGCCAATCGGCTTAGGCGGCCACGGGGCGGCTGCGCAAAAACAGATACAGCGGCAGGCCACAGCTGACGCCAATGCAAAATGTGGCCGGGATCGCCACCAAGGCCAGCCAATTGCGGCGCACAAAGGTTTCGGCCAGCACCCACAGCGTCAGCGTCAGGGCGGCAATCGTCAAATCCCATGTCAGGCCCGTGGTCGAGGCGTTCACATACCACGCATCAATCAGCCCGCCCAAGCCGGTGCCGGTTTCACGCATATAGGCCAGAAAATAATACATCGGGTGAATGGCCCCCCAAATGGCCAACCCCAGATAGGCATAGCGCAACGCCGTCATACCCCTTACCCCTTTGCCAATAAGCCCGGGCCTGCCGGGGTGCCGATTTGCGACGAGACAATGCTGCCTTTGGTTTTTTCTGGCCGTTCCGGGGCGCCATCGATACCGCACCCGGCCAAGGCCAACAGCGCCGCGATCATCGGCAACACCAGTTTTCGCGCCATGGCCTGCGGCTGCCTCATCCCAGCACCTCTTTCCAGCGGGCAACCTGCGCACGCACTTGCGCGGGCGCAGTGCCCCCGTAAGACATGCGCGAGGCGACCGAGTTTTCAACCCCAAGCACGCCAAACACATCATCGGTGATACCGGCATGCACAGATTGCATCTGGGCCAGCGTCAGATCGGGCAGATCGCACCCTTGGGCCTCGGCCATTGCCACCAACGTGCCGGTCACATGATGGGCATCGCGGAACGGGATACCGGCCACGCGCACCAACCAATCGGCCAAATCGGTTGCTGTTGAAAACCCACTGCCCGCGGCGGCGGCCAGATTGCTGCGGTTGGCGGTCATGTCTTTGACCATACCCTCCATCGCGGCCAAGGCCAGCATCAGGTTATCAGCGGCATCAAAGACCTGCTCTTTGTCTTCCTGCATATCCTTGGAATAGGCCAAGGGCAGGCCCTTCATCACCATCATCAGCGCCACATTGGCCCCGAAAATGCGGCCCACCTTGGCGCGGATCAGTTCAGCCGCGTCGGGGTTTTTCTTTTGCGGCATAATCGACGAGCCCGTCGAGAAGCGATCTGACAGGGTCACAAAGCGAAACTGCGCCGAGGACCAAATGACCAATTCCTCGGCAAAGCGCGACAGATGCATGGCGCAAATGCTGGCAGCAGACAGGAATTCCAGCGCGAAATCACGGTCGCTGACCGCGTCCAGCGAATTGGCGGCAGGCCGGTCAAAGCCCAGCGCCTGCGCGGTCATATCGCGGTTGATCGGAAACGAGGTGCCCGCCAGCGCAGCCGCGCCCAAGGGGCATTCGTTCATGCGCGCACGCGCATCGCGCAGGCGCGATAGATCGCGGGCAAACATCTCGACATAGGCCATCATATGGTGGCCCCATGTCACCGGCTGGGCGGTTTGCAGATGGGTAAAGCCGGGCATCACCCAATCGGCCCCCGCTTCGGCCTGCGCCAAAAGCGCGCGGATCAGCGCCTGCAGCCCCTCTATCGCGGCATCGATCTGGTCGCGCACCCAAAGCCGAAAATCGGTGGCCACTTGGTCGTTGCGCGAGCGTGCTGTGTGCAAACGGCCCGCAGCATCGCCGATCAGGGTTTTCAGCCGCGCCTCGACATTCATGTGAATATCTTCCAGCGCGGTCGAGAAGGTAAATTTGCCCGCCTCGATCTCTGACAAAACGGTGAGCAACCCTTCCCGAATGGCGGCGGCGTCGCTATCACTTAGAATGCCTGTGGCAGCCAACATGGCGGCATGGGCCCGCGAGCCTGCAATGTCTTGTGCTGCCATGCGTTTGTCGAACCCGATCGAGGCGTTGATCGCCTCCATGATCGCATCAGGTCCGGCAGCAAAACGGCCGCCCCACATCTGGTTCGAGGAAGTATCGCCCATAATTGCCCCTTTTGCCCCTTGGGAGGAATAGAATGAAAAAGTCCATGTTGCTTTATACGGCCATCGCCGCCTGTGCAATTGTGGGCATTGCAGCCGTGGCCCTGAAAGACCCGGCCCAACCTGTGCCAAGCGTGCTGGAAAACCGCGCCGAGCTAGAGGCGCTGCGCACAGGTGATATGAAGAAACTGCAATTTCACGAGGTGGCCAAACCCGTGCCCGATGTGGCCTTTACCCGCGACGATGGCAACCAGGGGCGGCTGCAAGATTACCAAGGCAAGGTTACGCTGGTGAATTTCTGGGCCACGTGGTGCGCGCCCTGCCGCAAAGAAATGCCGATGCTGGCAGAGTTGCAAACCGAATTGGGCGGCGATGCCTTCGAGGTGGTCACCATCGCCACCGGGCGCAATGCGCCGCAGGCCATGCAAGCGTTTTTCGATGAAATTGGCGTCACCAACCTGCCCCTGCATAATGACACAAATTCAGGGCTGGCGCGCGCAATGGGGGTGTTGGGCCTGCCCGCCACGTTGATCGTGGCCCCGGATGGCCATGAAATTGCCCGCCTGCAGGGCGATGCCGATTGGGCATCTGACAGTGCCAAGGCGATTTTGCGCAGCCTGATGACCGGCCAATAGGCCCAGCCCTAAGCAACGCCGAAAATTTGGCGCAAATGCTGGCTTTCACCGCTTGGTAAGGCTTGGGGCGCACTGTGCCCCTGCCCACCGCTGGAGAAAGATATGCACCGCGCCCACCGCTCGCAAAAACCGCACCCCACAGGCGGCGGCCCATCGGCCTTGGATTTGGCCGTGGCCAGCCGCGATTCTGATACGTTGAAAATGGTGGCCGCCGCGCTGCACCACAAAGAGGTGCTGCTGGCCTTTCAGCCCGTGGTGGCCGCGCGCCCGCCCCACAGCGTTGCCTTTTACGAAGGGCTGATTCGGGTGCTGGATGACACGGGCCGGGTGATCCCCGCGAAAGAGTTCATCACCACCATCGAAGAAACCAAACTGGGGCGCATTTTGGATTGCGTGGCGCTGGACATGGGGCTGCGCTGTTTGGCCCGGGTGCCAGGGCTGCGGCTGTCGTTGAATATGTCGGCCCGCTCGATCGGCTACCCCAGATGGATAAAAACCCTGCGCAAGGGGCTGCAAGCCAACCCCACCGTGGGCGAACGGCTGATACTGGAGGTCAGCGAAACATCCGCCATGCTGGTGCCCGAAATTTTGGGCGGCTTTATGCTGGAATATCAGCGCAAAGGGATCTCTTTTGCGCTGGATCAGTTCGGGGCCGGGGCCACCTCGCTGCGGTATTTGCGCGAATTTTACTTTGATATTCTAAAGATAGACGGCCAATTTATCCGCGCCATTGCCAAAACCCCCGACAACCAAGTGCTGACCAAGGCGCTTTTGGCCATCGCGCGCCAATTCGGTATGTTTACCGTTGCAGAAAATGTCGAAAGCGCGGCCGATGCCACCTGGCTGGCGGCGGCAGGCGTGGATTGCCAACAGGGTTATTTCCACGGCGCCCCGACCCTGCAACCGCCATGGCAGATGGCCGCGCAAGCCGAACAAGCCCGGGCCTAGACCTTGCGCCAAAAGGTGGCACCAAAGCCGTGTTGCCGCGATGCGGCAATTCCGCTATGACGCGGGGTAAGGCGGGGCCTGCCCGCAAATCGGCGGCACGGCATCCCCCTTTGCAAAGGTGGAGGACCCTATGACCAATGTCGTAATCGTTTCCGCAGCCCGTACGGCTGTCGGTTCATTTCTTGGCTCGTTTGCCAATACGCCTGCCCATGATCTGGGCGCTACCGTCCTAGAGGCAATCGTCGCACGCGCCGGAATTGACAAATCCGAAGTCTCGGAAACGATCCTTGGTCAGGTATTGACCGCAGGCCAGGGCCAAAACCCCGCGCGCCAAGCCCATATCAACGCGGGCCTGCCCATCGAAAGCGCGGCTTGGGGCATCAACCAAGTGTGCGGCTCGGGGCTGCGCGCTGTGGCCCTTGGCGCCCAGCATATTCAATTGGGCGACGCCGCGATTGTCGCCGCTGGCGGCCAAGAAAACATGTCCCTGTCCACGCATGTGGCGCACCTGCGTGCCGGCCACAAAATGGGTGACGTGAAATATATCGACTCGATGATCAAAGATGGCCTGTGGGATGCGTTCAACGGCTACCACATGGGCCAAACGGCAGAAAACGTGGCCGACAAATGGCAAATCAGCCGCGATATGCAGGATGCATTCGCATTGGCCAGCCAAAACAAGGCCGAAGCCGCCCAAAAAGCTGGCAAGTTCGCCGATGAAATCGTCCCCTTCACCATTTCCACCCGCAAAGGTGATATTGTTGTGGACCAAGACGAATATATCCGCCACGGCGCCACGCTGGAAAGCATGCAAAAGCTGCGCCCGGCCTTCACAAAAGACGGCAGCGTAACCGCGGCCAATGCTTCGGGCATCAATGACGGGGCCGCCGCCGTTTTGTTGATGAGCGCGGACGAGGCCGAACGCCGTGGCCTGCAGCCGCTGGCGCGCATCGCCTCTTACGCCACCGCAGGGCTGGACCCGGCAATCATGGGCGTGGGCCCCATTCACGCCAGCCGCAAAGCGCTGGAAAAAGCAGGCTGGTCGGCCCAAGATCTGGATCTGGTCGAAGCCAACGAAGCCTTTGCAGCGCAGGCCTGTGCCGTGAACAAAGACATGGGCTGGAACCCCGACATCGTGAATGTGAACGGTGGCGCCATCGCCATTGGCCACCCCATCGGCGCCTCGGGCTGCCGCATTCTGAACACCTTGCTGTTTGAAATGCAGCGCCGCGACGCCAAAAAAGGCCTTGCCACATTGTGCATCGGCGGCGGCATGGGCGTTGCCATGTGCCTAGAGCGCCCGTAACCAGCCGGACACGATATAAAAGGCGCCTTCGGGCGCCTTTTTTCTGCAGCGCGACAAAAAAAATGCCGCAGGGCGGAAAATGTTAGCGCAATATTGTTGCGAAAAGCTTTTTAAAAAAGTAACAGAGTTACCAAAGCATCACGCCAACCCTGGAGGATATTATGGCAAGAGTTGCACTGGTTACAGGCGGTTCCCGCGGCATTGGCGCCGCCATTTCGAAAGCATTGAAAGACGCAGGTTACAGCGTAGCCGCCTCTTACGCCGGCAACGATGCCGCTGCAGCGGCCTTTACCGCAGAAACCGGGATCAAGACCTATAAATGGAACGTGGGCAGCTACGAAGACAGCGCCGCAGGCATCGCACAGGTCGAGGCTGATCTGGGCCCGATCGATGTGGTTGTGGCCAATGCCGGCATCACCCGCGACGCACCGTTCCACAAAATGACACCCGAACAGTGGCACGAGGTGATCGACACCAACCTGACCGGCGTGTTCAACACCGTGCACCCCATTTGGCCCGGCATGCGCGAACGTAAATTTGGCCGGGTGATCGTGATTTCCTCGATCAACGGGCAAAAGGGGCAGTTTGCACAGGTCAACTATGCCGCCACCAAAGCCGGCGATCTGGGGATTGTGAAAAGCTTGGCCCAAGAGGGCGCGCGCGCGGGCATCACTGCGAACGCCATTTGCCCGGGCTATATCGCAACCGAAATGGTGATGGCGGTTCCTGAAAAAGTGCGCGACTCGATCGTTGCGCAAATCCCCACGGGCCGTTTGGGCGAGCCCGAGGAAATTGCCCGCTGCGTTACATTCTTGGCCTCGGACGATGCCAGCTTCATTAACGGGTCAACCATTTCGGCCAACGGCGCACAGTTTTTCGTGTAAGGCCTTAATAAAATTTACTTTTTTGCAAAAGCCCCAGCAGCGCCTGGGGCTTTTGTGCATTTGCGCACATAGGCCGCGCCCCTGCGGCCCTTTCCCCGCCGGCCCATTGCCCCATATTCAGCCCCAAACAGCAGATAGCGGAGCACCCCATGCTAACCCAGATCCAAGGCTTGCATCACGTCACCTCGATTGCATCGGGGGCACAGGAAAATAACGATTTCTTCACAAAGGTGCTGGGTTTGCGCCGGGTGAAGAAAACCGTCAACTTCGATGCACCCGAGGTGTACCACCTGTACTACGGCGACGAAATGGGCACGCCCGGCACGGTGATGACCTATTTTCCCTTTCCAAACGCGCGCCGGGGCCGCCCCGGCGCCGGCGAAGTCAGCGTAACAGGCTTTGCCGTGCCAACTGGCAGCTTGGACTGGTGGGCCGACAGGCTGCAATTGTTTGGGGTCAAGGGACTGGCCAAAGAAACGCGCATGGGCGCACAGCGCCTGCGGTTTCAAGGGCCAGATGGCGATGGGTTTGCCCTGATCGAGGCCGAAGACAGCCGCGCGCCATGGACGGGCAATGGCGTGGGCGCCGACCATGCCATTCGCGGGTTTCATTCCACCGATCTGCGTTTGAAAGACCAAGGCGCCACCGCCGAATTGCTGCATTTCATGGGCTATGAAAAAACCGAAACCCTGGGCGATGTCAGCCGCTATGTCCGCCCGGGCGGCAACGGGGCAGATACGATTGATATTGAAACCCTGCCCGGCGCCGCGCCCGCGCATCAAGGGGCGGGTTCGGTGCACCATCTGGCCTTTGCGGTAGAAGACCGCGCAGCCCAAATCGCCGTGCGCCAATCGCTGCTGGATACGGGCTGGCAGGTGACCCCGGTGATCGACCGCGATTATTTCTGGGCCATTTATTTCCGCACGCCCGGCGGTGTGCTGTTCGAGATCGCCACGAACGAGCCGGGTTTCGCCCGCGACGAGGCGCCCGCCAGCTTGGGCCAAGACCTGCGCTTGCCCCGCCAACACGCGCATCTGCGCGACGTTCTAGAAGCCAAATATCTGGAGCCGATCATTGACTAAGCTGATCGCCAACCACACCCAGGGCCAGCCCGGCGCGCCACTGCTGCTTACCTTTCACGGCACCGGCGGCGACGAATTTCAGTTTCACAGCTTGGGCCAGCAATTGATGCCCAAGGCCCATATCGTGTCGCCCCGCGGCCCCGTCAGCGAGGGCGGGATGGCGCGCTTTTTTCGCCGCACAGGCGAGGGCGTGTACGACATGGCCGATTTGGCGCAGCGGGTGGAAGATATGGCCGCCTTCATCACCCAAAAGCGCCACGAAACCGGGGCATCGCAGGTATTTGCGCTGGGCTATTCCAACGGTGCAAATATCTTGGCCGCGCTTAGCTTTGTGCGGCCCGATCTGGTGAACCACATCGCCTTGCTACATCCGTTGATCCCTTGGGCGCCACAGGCCCAGCCGGGCCTTGCGGCTGTGCGTGTCTTGATCAGCGCAGGCCAGCGCGACCCAATTTGCCCGGCCCCGCAAACAGAAAATCTGCGTCAATATTTCGACAGCCAAGGCGCGGATGTGCGTATTCATTGGCACCCAGGCGGCCATGAAATTGACCAGGGCGAGCTATTGGCCCTGCAGGAATTTTTCGCGGTTTAACAAGGGCTTGTGGGTTGGCGGCGCCCAACGCGCCGCCGAAATCCCTTGGCCAGTGGGGCTTAGCTGCCCATCGAAAGGCGCTCGATCTCGTCTTTCAGTTTCAGCTTTTGCTTTTTCATTTCCGCAATCTCGGCATTGGGCGTTCCGGGGGAACGCAGCGCAGCCTCGACCTTGGCAGAGAGGTTTTGGTGTTTCTTCTTCAGTTCCTCGATATGCGAACCCAAGCTCATTGGCATCCTCCTCTCGTTGTCATGTGCCTGTTACAAGTGCAGCACAGTTTTTGCCCCCTGTCACGCCGCAGCCGCAGCATATGGCAAAGAATTGCTTAAGCCCGGCCCGGCGGCGATAATCTGTTGCCGTGAATTTAGGCAGCGGCGATCAACTCATCGTAGCATTCCAGTGCTTTGCCGGCATACATGGTGGCAGGCCCGCCCCCCATTTGCACCGTCATGCCCAGCACATCGGCCAGCTCGTCGCGGGTGGCGCCGGCCTTTACCAGTGCTTCCACATGCAGGGCAATGCAGGCCTCGCAGCGAATCGCCACCGCAATGCCAAGCGCGATGAATTCCTTGGCTTTGAAATCCAGCACGCCCCCCTCTTTCACCGCTTTCGACATGGCGCCAAAGCCGCGGGTGACCTCGGGGATGGTTTTATACAGGCTGCGCAGACGGTTGCGGGTGTCGTTTAGCGTATCAGACCAAGCCATATGTTCCACTCCTTGAATGTATATCAAGGGCCAGAAACCACAGCTGCCCAGCACGGGCTTTGATCTTGATCAGTTTTGCGCCCGTCGCGCGTTACGGCTTGCGGGCCACGAATGCCAAATTATTGGCCGGCATTTCAATAACTTCTACCAGTTCCAACCATGCGCCATGCAGCCAATCGATAACATCCCAGTCGTCTTTATACCCAATTTCCGGGTCTTGGGCCTGCAGGCTGGCGTGAAACGTGGCATCGCCGTCAGATGTGGTTTCACCATCGCGCAGGAACGGGCCATAAAGCACAAACCGCCCCCCCGGGGCCAATGCGCTGGCGGTTTCAGAAATCAGCACCTGTGCCTCGGGGGTGCTGACCAAATGCAACAGATTGACCAACACCACCAGATCTTGGCCCGCGACCTGCGCCCCCCAGCCCGGTGCCGTGGCATCCAGTGCCAAGGCGGGGTGCAGATTGTCCAGCCCGGCGGTGGCGGCATAGGCATCCACCGAGGCGCGGCGCGCCGGGTCGATATCGCTGGGTTGCCAGCGCAGCCCCGGCAGGCGTTGGGCCAAGGCCACCACATGCTGCCCCGTGCCCGAGGCCAATTCCAACGCGCCCCCCTGCGCCGGGGCGTGGCGCGCCACCAAATCGCAAATGGCCTCTAGGTTGCGCGCGGCGGATGGGGCAAAAAGCCGCCCTTCGGCATCGGGCACAGCAACCGAGGCGCTATCGGGCAGGTTCAGGCGGCGGGGCATGGCAGATCCTTTTTCAGCTTATCCAAAACGCGCAGGCGACAGGGCTGCAACCGTGGCCGCCGCTAATTCGGGCGACCGCCCAGCCACCAGATCGCCCAATAATTGGCTGGCGGCCGCGGCGGTTTGAAACCCATAGCCACCCTGCCCAGCCAGCCACAGAAAATCGGGGCAGGCCGGGTCGGGCCCGATGACCAATGCCCGATCCGGGGCAAAGCTGCGCAGGCCGGCCCAATTGGCAATCATACGGGTGACCGGCAGGGTGGAAAACGGCTGATAGCGGGCCAGCCCCTCGGCCAGAACGGTATCATCGGCCCAGGCATCATGGGGCGGCATTGGGTCTTCCTCGCCGGGCGACACCAGCAGCGCGCCCGCGTCGGGCTTGGCATACCAGTTATCCCCCACCCCATCGACAAAGGGCCAAGCCCGGGTATCGGTGCCCGGCGCCAAGGCAATGCGCGCCATCGACCGGCGATAGGGCTGAATGCCCAAGGGGGCCACCCCGGCCATTTCTGCCACACCATCAGCCCAAGCGCCCGCCGCATTCACCACCACACGGGCCATATGCGGGGCCTCTTTCCCGGCGATTTGCAGCTGCCATCCCCCCTTGGTGCGGGCAATGGCACAGACCCGCGCACCGGTTTCAACCACCGCCCCATGGGAGCGTGCATCGCGCAAAAAGTTCTGTAATAACAGATCTGTATCTACATCGCTGGTATCATCGCGCAGGGCGGCGTGGGTGGCATGGGCGCGGTTGAGCAGCGGCCACAGGCCCGCGGCCTGGGCCAGGGGGATTTGCGCCAGCCCCATCTCGGCGGCTTGGGCGTGAAAGCCTGCCTCTTGCCCGGCTGCGCCGAGCAGCATCAAGGGGCGCTGCGTCAGCACGCCGCCATGGGCGGTGGCCAGATAGGGCGCGCTGGCCTCGTTCAAGCGGCGCACCGTGGCATTGCCATAGCTTTCCAAAAACATCGCCGCCGACCGCCCCGAAGCATGATAGGCCAGCTGCGTTTCTGCCTCGAGCAACAGCACTTGGCCCAAAGGGGCCAGCCGCGCAGCCGCACTGGCCCCCGCAATACCGCCGCCGATAATGACAAAATCAAACATACCCGCCCCCGTTTCGTTGCCCCCAAATTGGCACGCCCGGCCCCGCGCGAAAAGGGGGGCTGGTGCAAAAACCGCAGCCCATGATATGGCTGGACCACCTGCCAAAAAGGGACAGCAAATGCAGCACCTTGAAGAAAAAATTGCCCATCTGCTGCGTATCAGCGATGACTTATCTGATGTGGTCGCGGCCCAAGCCAGCCGTATTGACGCGCTCGAGCGGCGGGTGGCGGTTTTGATGGAACGCGAAGCTGCCCGCGAGGCCGATGGCGGGGGTGGGCATGTTTTTGGTGATGAACGCCCACCGCATTACTAAGCCTGCCTAAACCTCTAGCACCTCTAGCACCCCCCCAAGCGAGCGGATGGCCCCCTTGATTTGGGGGTTCACCGGGAATTCGCAGCCCGCGTCAATATCGACCTCGCCGGGCAGATCTGGGTTGATCAGGCAAAACTGTATCGGCCCGCGCCCGGCGTTGCGCACCGTGGCGGCGGCCTGTTCCAAAACACTGGCAACCGAGGCAATGGCCTTTGGGTCATCGATGAATATTTTCAGCCCCGCGCTGCCAGCATCGGCCACCACCCCATCCATCGGCGCAACCGAGCGGCCCATCGGGTCAAACTGGCCCTCGTTGAAACGCGCCTCTAGGGTCATCACCACTTGGTTGGTTTGCTCGAACACGCGGCGGGTGGCTTCGAAATCATCGGCAAACATCACCATACCTGCCACTTGGCCGGTTGGATCGGATATGTTCATACGGAAAAACCGGGTGCCGCGGCCTGATTTACGCTCTTGCAGGCCAGAAACCAGCACCCCCACCTTGGCAATGGCCGCGCCATCGCGCTGGGCTTTGGCCTGAATCTCCTCAAGCGTAAGAATGTTTTTGCGCTTCAACGCGGGCAGATAATCATCCAGCGGATGGCCCGACAGGTAAAAGCCGATGGCTTTATGCTCTTCCGCCAGTCGGTCAACTGGCATCCAGTCGTCTACCGGCGAAAGGCGCGGCTCGGGCAGATCATCGCCTGCATCGCCAAAAAGCGACACTTGGTTCGAGGCCTTTTGTTCGTGAATGGCCGCCGAATAGGCCACCAGCGCATCCAAACTGTCAAACACCCGGCGCCGGTTGCCATCAAGCAGGTCAAACGCGCCCGAACGCGCCAGCATTTCCAAAGGCCGCTTGCCAACTTTTTTCAGATCGACCCGCCGGGCAAAATCATACAGCGTGGCAAAGGGTTTATCGCCACGCGCAGCCACGATCAGGCGCATGGCCTCTAGGCCTACGTTTTTCAGCGCGCCCAAGGCATACACCAAGCATCCCTCTTGCACGTCAAACGTGGCAGCCGAGCGGTTTACGCAAGGCGGCACAATGGTGATATCCATGCCGCGGCGCACCTCTTCGGCATAGATCGCCAGCTTGTCGGTCAGGTGTATATCGCAATTCATCACGCCAGCCATAAATTCGACCGGGTGGTTGGCCTTTAGCCAGCCAGTTTGATAGCTGACCACCGCATAGGCTGCGGCGTGAGATTTGTTAAAGCCGTAATTGGCGAATTTTTCCAGCAGGTCGAACACCTCGCCCGCCTTCTTGGCATCCACCCCGTGGGTGGCCTTGGCCCCTTCGATAAATTTGGGGCGCTCTTTTGCCATTTCTTCGGCAATTTTTTTGCCCATGGCGCGGCGCAACAGGTCGGCGCCCCCCAGGCTGTAGCCCGCCATGACCTGTGCAATCTGCATCACCTGTTCTTGGTAGACGATGATACCTTGGGTTTCTTCCAAGATATGATCGATCGTCGGGTGAATCGATTCCAGCGGCTTCAGCCCGTGCTTCACCTCGCAATAGGTGGGAATGTTTTCCATCGGGCCGGGGCGATACAGCGCCACCAGCGCCACGATATCCTCGATACAGGTTGGCTTCATCCGCCGCAGCGCATCCATCATGCCGCTGCTTTCCACCTGAAACACCGCCACGGTTTTGGCGCTGGCGTATAGTTTATACGTGGCCTCGTCATCCAACGGAATGGCGCCGATATCATCTACCGCGCCTTCGGGTGGCTGAAACAAGACACGCCCATCGGGGGCAATATGCAAATGCCGGCCGGATTTCTTGATCAGATCCACCGCGTTTTGAATAACGGTCAGGGTTTTCAGGCCCAAAAAGTCGAATTTGACCAGCCCCGCCTGTTCAACCCATTTCATGTTGAATTGCGTGGCCGGCATATCCGAGCGCGGATCTTGGTAAAGCGGCACCAGCCGGTCTAGCGGGCGGTCGCCAATCACCACCCCCGCCGCATGGGTCGAGGCATTGCGCAACAGCCCCTCGACCTGCATGCCGTAATTCAGCAAGCGGTCCACAACCTCTTCGTTGCGGGCCTCTTCGCGCAGCCGGTCTTCTTGCTTTAGCGCCTCGGCGATAGAAACAGGTTTCACCCCCTCGACAGGGATCAGTTTCGACAGCCGGTCCACCTGCCCATAGGGCATTTGCAGCACACGCCCGATATCGCGCACCGCAGCCTTTGACAGCAATGCACCAAAGGTAATGATCTGCCCCACCTTATCGCGGCCATATTTTTCCTGCACATAGCGGATCACCTCTTCGCGGCGATCCATGCAAAAATCGATGTCAAAGTCAGGCATCGACACGCGTTCGGGGTTCAAAAAGCGTTCAAACAGCAGGCTATAGCGCAGCGGGTCCAGATCGGTGATGGTCA
>RFQY01000077.1 GCA_009924775.1 Paracoccaceae bacterium
TTGGCGCTTGCGCCTGCCCATGCTGCTGGCCCCGGTTTTGGCCGCTGTGGCGGTGGGCATTGCGGTTTCGGTGGGGCAATATTTGCCCAGCTTGATGATTGGCGGCGGGCGTGTCAGCACGCTGACCACCGAGGCGGTGGCGCTGGCGTCGGGGGGGGACCGGCGCGCCATTGGGGTGTGGGCGCTGTTGCAAACCGCGCTGGCGCTGGCACCTTTTGCCGTGGCAGTGCTGCTGCCAGGGCTGTGGTGGCGCAACCGGCGCGGAATGCGCCAAGGATAGGCTGCAAGGATGGGCAGGGGCTGAGATGGCTGAGATGGCACAAAACACAGACCCGGCGCCGCTGGTGCTTAATGGGGTGGAAGTTGCGCTGCTTGGGCGGGTTTTGCTGCGCCAATCGTTACAGGTGCTGCCGGGGCAGATTGTATCGGTGATGGGGCCCTCGGGGGCGGGCAAATCTACCTTGCTGGCGGCCATTGTGGGGGCCTTGAGCCCCGAGTTTCAGCTGCGTGGGCAGGTGATGTTGGGGGGCAAAGACGTGACTGGCCTGCCAACCGAGGCGCGCAGCATTGGCATGTTATTCCAAGACCCACTGCTTTTCCCCCATCTGAACGTGGCTCAAAACCTGGCTTTTGGCTTGGCGCGCCACTGGCGTGGGGGCGCGCGCCGCCATGCGATCGAGGCGGCATTGGCCGATATCGGGCTGGCAGGCTTTGGCCCACGCGATCCGGCCACCTTGTCGGGGGGGCAAAAGGCGCGTGTGGCGCTGATGCGCACGCTGTTGGCCGCACCCCGCGCGCTGTTGCTGGACGAGCCGTTTTCCGCCCTTGATGTCGATTTGCGCGCTCAAATGCGCGATTTGGTCTTTGGCCGTGCGCGTCAGGCGCGTTTGCCTGTTTTGATGGTCACGCATGACCCCCAAGATGCCCGCGCGGCGGGTGGCCCGGTGGTGCATTTGGCCGATCCTGCGGCGGCGGCCCCTTAGCCTTTTTCGTGGAAAAACGCGTAAATCGTTTCGGCGATGGCATCCGATATGCCATCGACCGCCTTCAAATCGGCCAAGCCCGCCCGAGATACCGCCTTGGCCGAGCCGAAATGCGCCAACAGCGCGCGTTTGCGCCCGGCGCCCACGCCGGGCACCTCGTCTAGCGGGGTGGCGCCAACCGCCTTGGCCCGTTTTGCGCGGTGGGTGCCAATGGCAAAACGGTGCGCCTCGTCGCGCAGGCGTTGGATGAAATACAACACAGGGTCATTCATCCGCAGCGCAAAGGGGCGCTGGTGGGGGCGGTGAAATTCTTCTTTGCCATGGTCGCGATCAATGCCTTTGGCCACACCTACCATGGCGATATCTTGCACGCCATATTCGGCCATGATCTGGGCCACGGCCGAAACCTGCCCGGCGCCGCCATCGATCAACAACAGATCTGGCCACAGGCCAAGACTGCGGTCTGGGTCTTCTTTCAGCAGGCGTTTGAACCGGCGGCCCAGCACCTCTTTCATCATGCCAAAGTCATCGCCGGGGGTCAGATCATCACCGCGAATGTTGAATTTCCGATAGGCGTTTTTCATAAACCCCTCGGGCCCGGCCACGATCATGGCCCCCACGGCGTGCGCGCCTTGGATATGGCTGTTGTCATACACCTCGATCCGCTGGGGGGGCTGGGGCAAGCCAAAGGCCTGCGCCAAGGCTGCCAGCAATTTGGTTTGCGTGGCGCTTTCGGCCATTTTGCGCGCCAAGGATTCGCGCGCATTGCGCAAGGCACCATCGACCAATTCGGCCTTTTCGCCCCGCTGCGGCACCAACAGCGCCACCTTGCGGCCCAGCTTTTGGCTAAGCGCCTGTTCCATCAGGTCGCCATGTTCCAGCGGATGTGACAGCAAGATTTGGCGCGGGGGCTCTTTGTCGTCGTAAAACTGGCCCAAAAACGCCTCTAGCACCTCGGGCGCCTCGATATCGGCGCCGGCGCGTGGGTAAAAATCGCGGTTGCCCCAGTTTTGGCCGGCACGGATGAAGAATACCTGCACGCAGGCCTGCCCCCCCTCCATATGCAATGCCACGATATCGGCTTCGGTCACCGTGTGGGGGTTGATGCCTTGGGCGGTTTGCACCTGCGTCAGGGCGCGAATGCGGTCGCGCAGGGCGGCGGCGCGTTCAAATTCCATCGCATCCGAGGCGGCCTGCATCTGCGCTGCCAGCGTTTCTTGTATCTGGGTGGATTTGCCCGACAAATAGCGCTGGGCATCGGCCACTTGGCGGCCATAGTCCTCGGCGCTGATTTTGCCCACGCAGGGCGCGGTGCAGCGTTTGATCTGGAATTGCAGGCAAGGGCGGGTGCGGCCCTCGAACTGGCTATCGGTGCAGTTGCGCAGCAAAAACACCCGCTGCAGCTGTGCCAAAGTGCGGTTGACCGCACCTGCGCTGGCGAAGGGGCCAAAATAGGTGCCTTTTTCCTTTTTCGCGCCGCGGTGCTTTTTGATCATCGGATAGGCGTGATCGGTGACCAGAATATTGGGGAAAGATTTGTCGTCGCGCAGCAAAACGTTATAGCGCGGCTTCAATTGCTTGATCAGGTTTTGTTCCAGCAGCAGCGCTTCGGTTTCTGTGCGGGTGGTCAGAAACATCATCGCCGTGGTTTCCGAGATCATCCGCGCGATGCGCCCCGAATGGCCACTGGGGCGGGCATAGTTTGATACCCGCGCCTTTAGATTGCGCGCCTTGCCCACGTATAAAACGCGGCTTTGCTGGTCGAGCATCCGATACACCCCGGGCGATCCGTCAAGGGTTTTCAGATAGTCTTGTATCAATGCATGCCCGTGCAGGGGGGGCTGATCATTTGGCACGGCAATACCCCTTTGGCGATTCCCCGTCTTGCTGCAACGAAACCCCGCCCTGTGCAAGCATGAACATGTCCACGATTCCTGTGGATAAGTCTGTGGGTAGCATCTGGGCAGGGGGAATTTTTCGTTGCGATAAGGTCACTTCCTGCAGTTGCCTAAATTTTAGGCATGTTTTCAAGTATTTGAAAACGTTGATAAAAAAATGGCAATAGGAACAAGTGCCTGATTTTTATAACGTTTTTGTAACATCTGCTGGGCCAGTTTGGGCCCGGTGCAAAACTTTAAAAGCACAGGTTGCGAAGAGCGGCTATTCCACACCCAAAACATCAGGGGTTTGCCAGCCCAAATGCTGGCCGCCATCGCAACAAATCAGCTGGCCTGTCACGCTGGGACTGTCCAGAAAAAAGCCCAAGGCGGCGGTGATATCGCTGGGGTTGGCCCCGCGCTGCAGCACGGTGGATTGGCGCTGGCGGGTGAAATGATCTAGCGATTGCCGCCCGCCTTGTAGGGTGGGGCCGGGGCCAATGGCGTTGACGCGTATTTTGGGCGCCAGCGCTTGGGCGGCGGTTTGCGTAAAGGCCC
The DNA here is from genome assembly GCA_009924775.1 of Paracoccaceae bacterium. Lineage (GTDB taxonomy): Bacteria > Pseudomonadota > Alphaproteobacteria > Rhodobacterales > Rhodobacteraceae > CAJXSO01. The sequence goes on from RFQY01000077.1 coordinate 3,419, forward strand.
ACAGCCCCATTTTGGCCAGTGTATAGGTCATAAATTCCGGGGTCAGCTTGCGCACGCGCTGGTCGATCATATTGACCACCAGCCCTTGGGCCAGCGGTTCGCCCATCGCGTCGGCCAGCGGCGCTGGAATGGCGGCGGCCATGGCTTGGGTCAGCACGAAAGGCGCGCGCAGGTTTGATTCGAAATGCCGGTCCCAACTGCTGCGCGTGGCGGTGGCGATATTGTCATACTCGAAGATAGAGGCGTTATTCACAAGGCAGGTAATGGGCCCGCCCAGCGCATCGGCGGCCGCAGGCAACAGCGCTTGTGTGGCGGCCTCGTCCAGCAGATCGGCCTGCAGCAGGGGCGCTTTGCGGCCCATCTGTGCCAGCTCTGCGGCCAGCTCTTTGGCATCCTGCGCCGAGGCGGCATAATGGATGGCCACGTCAAAGCCGCGCTGCGCCAGATAATGCGCCATCGCGCGCCCCAGCCGCTTGCCGGCCCCTGTCACCAATGCCCGCTTCATTTTTTCTGCCTTTATGCCGTTGTCAGACCAATACGCTGACAGCATAGCCCAAATACAGGGCGGTCAAGGCCAAGCCCCATTTCCAGGTGATATCTTTGCCAAAAAATACGAACGGCACCAGCAACAGCGAGGCGCCCAACATGACCCAAAGATCATATGACAAGAACTCGGGCGCGACAGGAATAGGTGCCACCAGCGAGGCTACGCCGATAATGCCCAGCAAATTGAATATGTTAGATCCAATCACATTGCCCAAGGCCACATCTGCCTGACGGCGCAGCGCGGCCATCACCGTGGTGGCCAGTTCCGGCAGCGAGGTGCCAATGGCCACCAGCGTCAGCCCGATCACTGTTTCGCTGATGCCAAATTCGCGCGCGATGACCACGGCGTTATCGACCAGCAGATCGGCACCCAAGGGCAGGCCCACAAGGCCCAGTGCCAAAAACCCAATAATGCGCCACCATGGCATGTTGGGGTCTGCGCCTTCGGGCGCGTCGTCGTCCTCGGCGGCTTGGCCTGCCTTGTGGTGGGCTTGGGCATCGCGGGCGGCCAATCCCATGATCAGCACCAACGCCCCCAGCAAGACCACCCCAGAGATCCATGTGAAGCTGCCCGTAAAGGCCAGCGCGATGAACAAGACCGAGGCGGCGATCATCTGCATATAACTTTTGCGGGTCTCGCAATTGTGGGTATGCATGGTGGCCAACATTGCTGGAATGCCTAAAACCAACAAAATATTGGCGGTGTTCGAGCCCACAACATTGCCCATCGCAATGCCCGGCACGCCGTCTATGGCGGCTTTGACCGAAATCAGCAGTTCCGGCGCCGAGGTGCCAAAGGCCACGATCGTCAGGCTGACGATCAGCGCAGGAATGCCTATGCGCAGTGCAAGGTTCACAGCCCCCTTCACCAAGGCATCCCCGGCCAAAAGCAAAATCAGCAGGCCAAGCCCCACAAGCAACCATTCCATAATCAGTTAGATCCTTTTTGGCAGGGGCAGGGGCCTTTGCCCAGCTTTAGGCGCCCGCACGCGGTGCAGCGCCGTGCGCGCAGGGCTTTTTGGCCCGGAAAGCGCAATTTTCCAAACATCGCCAGCACGGCCATGCCCACCAAAAACAGTGCGACGATTTTGCTTAGCATTCTACAGTCCAAACCTTGCGAAAGCGGCGCGTTCCTCGATGCCGCCCAGCGCGTCTTGCGCCAGTTGCATGCCAAAACGCTGGAACATGGGGCGCCTGCGGCTGTGCCATGCAAAGCGGGTTTTGGGCCCGTATGTGTCTTTCATCTTATCTTCCATATGGCCGATACCATCGATCAGGCCCAGCGCTTGGGCGCCCTCGCCCATCCAAATATCGCCCTCGAACAGGGGGGTATCACCCGCGGCCTGCAGCTTTTGCCCGCGCCGCTGTTGCACCCAATCGATGAACACGCCGTGCATTTGACCCAAAATGGTTTTCAAGCGCGCCACGTCGTCTGGGTTTTCGGGGCAAAACGGGTCGAGCATCGATTTCGAGTGGCCGGCGGTGTATACACGCCGCTCTACCCCTTGGCGAGCCAGCAATTCATGGGCGCCAAAGCCTGCTGAAATAACCCCGATCGACCCCACGATCGAGGCCCGATCGGCAAAGATCTGATCTGCCGCGCAGGCCAACCAATACCCGCCCGATGCCGCCACATCTTCGACAAAGGCATGCACGGGCAGTTTGTGCGTCTCGGCCAAGCGGCGAATGCGCATGCCGATTAGTGCCGATTGCACCGGCGAACCGCCCGGCGAGTTGATAATCAGCGCCACCGCGTTGGGTTTGCCCTTGGTAAAGGCGCGGGTCAGAACGCGCTCTAGCCCCTCGTCTGACAAGGCCGCGCGCGGGCCTGCCCCGATCACGCCGGACAAGCGCACAACTGACACCAGCGGGTTTCTTTTTACGAATGGGATAAAGCGTTTCATGTCATGTGATGTAGAATGTCGGCCACCAACAAACAAGGACGGGGCCAAAACAAAACATGTAGCCACGGCATGGGTTTTTCAAAACACAGCTTGGCCGGGCAATCTGTGGCTGTTTATCTGTTTTTTCGGGAAAATGGTGCTGCAGGGGAGGATTGAACTCCCGACCTCTCCCTTACCAAGGGAGTGCTCTACCACTGAGCTACTGCAGCGTCGGTGGGCGGCTGATTAGACGCAAAATGAATGCTGTGCAAGCCTTATCTGGACGCTTTTTTTTTGCTCATGTAGACAAAGTGCATGAACAGCAAAAACAATGGCAAATCACCCTCGAAAAAGGATGCTGACCGCGAAGCGCGGTTGAAAGCGGCGTTGAAGGCCAATATGGCCCGGCGCAAGGCGCAGGCCCGCGCCCGGGCAGCCCATCAAGGCGGTGATGAGGCAGAGCAAAAGGACAAAGGCTGATGGATTCGATTATTGTGCGGGGAAATGGGGCCTTGAATGGCCAAATCCCGATTGCCGGTGCCAAAAACGCCTGCCTGACGCTGATGCCCGCCACGCTGCTTAGCGAAGAACCGCTGACCCTGACAAACGCGCCGCGGCTGTCTGATATTCGCACCATGACGCAGCTTTTACGCTCGCTTGGGGCCGAGGTGGCGGCGATGCAGGATGGCAAGGTGCTGGCCATGACCAGCCACAACATTTCCAACCACCGAGCAGATTACGATATCGTGCGTAAGATGCGCGCGTCTATTTTGGTGTTGGGGCCCATGTTGGCGCGCGATGGTCATGCGATTGTTTCGCTGCCCGGTGGCTGCGCCATCGGTGCGCGCCCGGTTGATCTGCATTTGCAAGCGCTCGAGGCGATGGGCGCCGAGCTGGAATTGAAAGAGGGCTACGTGCATGCACGCGCCCCGGGTGGGCGGCTGCGGGGCGGCACCATTGCCTTTCCGTTCGTGTCTGTGGGGGCCACGGAAAATGCGCTGATGGCGGCCACCTTGGCCAAGGGCACCACCTTGATAAAAAATGCCGCGCGCGAACCCGAGATTGTGGATCTGACACGCTGCTTGCGCAAAATGGGCGCGCAGATTTCGGGCGAGGGCACAGACACGCTGACCATCGAAGGCGTAGACCGGCTGAATGGCGCCACCCACCCCGTTGTCACCGACCGAATCGAGCTGGGCACCTATATGCTGGCGCCAGCCATTTGTGGGGGCACGGTGGAATGTTTGGGCGGCACCATCGAATTGGTGGGCGCGTTTTGCGAGAAACTGGATGCCGCGGGTGTTTCGGTGGAAGAAACCGACCTTGGCTTGAAAGTTAGCCGCAAGAATGGCCGCGTGCGCGCGGTTGACGTAGCGACCGAGCCCTTTCCCGGCTTTCCCACCGATCTGCAGGCGCAGATGATGGCGCTGCTTTGCACCGCCGAAGGCACCAGCGTGCTAGAGGAAAAAATCTTCGAAAACCGCTTCATGCATGCCCCGGAATTAATGCGCATGGGGGCCAAGATCGAGGTGCATGGCGGCACCGCCCGTGTGACTGGGGTCGAGCGGCTAAAGGGGGCGCCGGTGATGGCCACCGATTTGCGCGCCTCGGTCTCGTTGATCTTGGCGGGGCTTGCCGCCGAAGGGGAAACCATCGTGAACCGCGTCTACCACCTAGATCGTGGCTATGAGCGGGTAGAGGAAAAATTGGGCAATGTCGGCGCCCATATCGAACGGGTGTCTGGCCAATGAGCGAAGATGCGCGTTTCGAGGATGGCCGCGAAGCACCGCTTAATCTGGGCGCGATGGATGCCGATGATCTGGCGATTATCTCGGCCTTGGTGCAAGATGCGGTCTTTCCCGCCTCGGAAATTGCATGGCAACCGCGCGCGCGCCGCTTTGCGATCTTGCTAAACCGGTTTCGCTGGGAAAACGGCGCCCGCGCTCAATTAGGCCCCGAGCGGGTGCAATCGCTGTTGGTTTTTGACACGGTGCAAAAGGTGTCCAGCCAAGGCGTGGCGCGCGGGGCGTCTGATATGGTGCTGTCGTTGCTGTCGCTGGAGTGGCGCGAAACCGCGGCCCCCTCGGGCGAAGTGCTGCTGCAATTGGCGGGCGATGGGGCCATCCGCCTAGAGATCGAGGCGCTAGATGTCAGCCTGCGCGACGTTACACGCCCCTATGCCGCGCCATCGGGCCGCCGCCCCGAGCACGGGGTATAAGCATTGCTGGCTTGAGCCGGGGCGCGCCTGCCGCTAAGAGGGGCGCAGCCACAAAGGACCGCCGATAATGCCACAGTTTCTGGATGCCAGCGAAGCCGATTTCGAGGCCCGTTTTACCGCCCTTTTGGGGGCCAAACGCGAAGACAGCCCCGATGTGGATGCCGTTGTTGCCGCCATCATTGCCGATGTGCGCAGCCGTGGCGATGCGGCGCTGGTGGATCTGACCGCAAAATTCGACCGCTTACAGCTGGATGCGGGCAGCCTGCGCTTTAGCGAGGCCGAGATTGATGCGCTGGTGGCCCAAGTGCCCGCGCACGAACGCGCCGCGCTGGAATTGGCGGCCGCGCGCATTCGCGCCTATCACCTGCGCCAATTGCCCGAAGATGCCAGCTGGCACGATGAAACCGGTGCCATGCTGGGCTGGCGCTGGACGCCTGTCAGCGCCGCGGGGCTATACGTGCCGGGGGGGCTGGCCAGCTACCCGTCCTCGGTTTTGATGAATGCCATCCCCGCCAAGGTGGCGGGGGTGTCGCGGCTGGCCATCACCGTGCCCACCCCCGATGGGCAGGCCAACCCGCTGGTTTTGCTGGCGGCGCGGCTGGCAGGGGTGGATGAAATTTATCGCATTGGCGGCGCGCAGGCCATTGCTGCCTTGGCCTATGGCACCGAAACAATCGCGCCGGTTGATAAAATCACAGGCCCGGGCAACGCCTATGTTGCTGCGGCCAAACGGCGCGTTTTTGGCAAAGTGGGCATCGACATGATCGCGGGCCCATCGGAAATTCTGGTGATCGCTGATGGCGATAACGAGCCGGATTGGATCGCGCTGGATCTGCTCAGCCAGGCCGAACATGACGAAAGCGCCCAATCGATTTTGATCACCGACAGCCCGGCCATGGCGCGTGCCGTGGCGGTGGCGGTGGATCGTAACCTTGCCATGCTAGAGCGGCGCCATATCGCCGGGCCCAGCTGGCGCGACTACGGCGCCATCATCACCGTGCCCAATTTGGATGTGGCCGCAGCCCTTTCCAACCGCGTAGCGCCCGAGCATCTGGAACTGCTGGTGGCAGATCCGCTGGCCTATAGCGCCAAAATCACCCATGCGGGGGCCATTTTTCTGGGGGCCTTCACCCCCGAGGCCATTGGCGATTACGTGGGTGGGCCCAATCATGTGCTGCCCACCGCGCGCTCGGCGCGGTTTTCTTCGGGCTTGGGGGTGCTGGATTTCATGAAGCGCACGACGCTGGCGCAAATGACCCCCGAGGCGCTAAAAGCGATCGGCCCGGCTGCGGAAACGCTGGCCATTGCCGAAAGCCTAGAGGCGCATGGCCTCAGCGTGCGGGCCCGTTTGAACCGGCTGAACGAATAAACCCATCGCACCCATCTGCCCCATAAGCTGCAAGCTTGGCATGGCTGGTGCATTGCTTTTACAGGGCCAATGGGCTAGGCGCTGCCCATACGTTTCGGGAGACCATGACATGGGCTATATCAGTCATATCGAACTGGACGACGCGAACCTGCCGCCGCCCACACCGGAAATCGAGCAAGAGCGCAAAGTTGCCATGTTCGATTTGCTGGAAGAAAACCATTTCGATTTGCCCAAACGCGACGACCGCGTGGTGCCCGAGGGGCCCTATAAGGTGGGGTTGTCGATCCGCGAAAAGCGGCTTGTTTTTGATATCTTGACCGAGGCAGGCGACAAGGCGGCGGAATTTCACCTGTCGCTGTCGCCGTTTCGGCAGGTGGTGAAAGATTACTGGGCCATTTGCGAAAGCTATTTCGACGCGGTGCGCAACCTGCCCCCCAGCCAAATTGAAACCATCGACATGGCCCGCCGCGGCATCCACAACGAGGGTGCGCGCATTCTGATCGAGCGTCTTGAAGGCAAGGCCGAGATCGACAACGATACCGCGCGCCGCCTATTTACCTTGATCTGCGTTTTGCATTTCGGGGGCTAATGTGACCGACGCGTTGCCCCAATCGGTGCTGTTTTGCTGTGATTACAACGCGGTTCGCTCGCCCATGGCCGAGGGCATCATGAAGAAATTCTATGGTGCTGATACCTATGTGCAGTCGGTTGGGGTGAAAAGCGATTTGGAAATAGACGGTTTTGCCATCGCTGTATGCCAAGAAATTGGGGTCGAACTGTCGCGCCACCGCTCGCGCAGTTTCGAGCAGTTGAAAGAATGGGGCGATGATCTGTCTGCCTTTGATCTGGTGGTGGCGCTGTCGCCTGCCAGCCAACGCCAAGCGCTGGAACTGACGCGGGTGTTTCATTTGACGGTCGAATATTGGCCGATCATGGACCCAACCGGCCTTGGCGAAACCCGCGAGGCCAAGCTGGCCGCCTATCGCCAAAGCCGCGATCAGGTGGTTGAAAACCTCATCCGCCGCTGGGGCCCGCCGCGCGGCACCCAATAGGCGCAGCCATAGTCGCAGCTGGGCGGAAAAATGCCCGTTTCCAACCAAGCAAGGGCCAAAACAGCCTGCTAAGCCGCGCCCATAGCCAACAGGAGTTTGCCATGTCTCAAATCCCCCAGCCCGAAACTGCCCAGCCTGAAACAGCCCATCACACCGTCGCGCGCTATTTCGATGCCTTTAACGCGGGCAATACCGATGGCATGCTGGCCTGCCTGTCTGCGGATGTGGCCCATCATGTGAACGAGGGCAAAATCCGCCATGGCCAAGCCGCCTTTGCCGAATTCTGCGCCCAAATGAGCCGCTGCTACAAAGAAAACCTGACCGATATGGTGATTATGGTCAGCGCCGATGGCCGCCGTGCGGCGGCGGAATATGTGGTCAATGGCACCTATCTGCACACCGATGCCGGGCTGCCGGCGGCCCATGGGCAAACGTATCGCTTGCCGGCGGGCTCGTTCTTTACGCTGGAAAACGGCCAAATCACCCGGGTTGTGACCTATTACAACCTTGCCGATTGGATCGCGCAGGTCTCGGCGGCATGATCACGGTGCGCCCCCTCACCGGGGCTGCGCTGGATGCGGCATTAGACGATGTTGCGCGGCTGCGCATCGCGGTGTTTCGGGCGTGGCCCTATCTTTATGATGGCGATTTAGACTACGAGCGCCGCTATCTAAAGGCCTATCGCCAAAGCGCGCATGCGGTCTTGGTTGGGGCGTTTGATGGCGCAGATCTGGTGGGTGCGGCCACAGGCACGCCGCTGGCCGATCATGCCGATGATTTTGCCGCGGCCTTTGCCAACAGTGGTTTGGATATGGCCACTATTTTCTATTGCGCCGAATCCGTGCTTTTGCCGGGCTATCGGGGCCGCGGTATTGGGCATCGGTTTTTTGACCTGCGCGAGGCCCACGCCCGCGCCTTGGGGTTTTCGCAAGTGGCGTTTTGCGGCGTTGAACGCCCCGCGACCCATCCGCTGCGCCCCGATGGCTACCAGCCCTTGGATGGGTTTTGGCGCAAGCGTGGCTACCAGCCCCTGCCGGGCGTGCGCGCCACGTTTCATTGGAAAGACGTGGATCACCCCTTTGAGACCGCCAAAGAGCTGCAATTTTGGCTGCGTTCCTTGCAGCCCTGATACCCCAATCCGGGCAGGGCGCGCGGGCGCGCCCTGCGGTTTTGGCTTAGTCGTCGGGGCGGGCCAGCGCGAACAGATCGCGCACGACCGAATAATCGCGGTAGCCCAGCCGCGCCAAAGGCTGGTAGCGGGTGATGTCAAAAACCCCATCCACCAAGCAATCGTCGCGCATGTGAATGCCGGTGACCTCGCCCAGCACCAGAAAATTATTCTCGCCACGCTGCTGGATAATATCGATCAATGTGCATTCCAGCGCAGCGGGCGCGGCGGCCACGCGCGCGCAGGCAATGGTTTCGCATTCGGCCCGCTCTAGCCCGGCCTCGTCAAATTCGCTGCGCGCCGCTGGCAGGGTTTTCGAGCTGGTATTCATGGCGTCACGCATCGCGTATTCAACGATATTTACACAAAAAACGCCCGAATCGCGGATATTTCCCACGCTGTCTTTGCTGTCGCCACGGTCGGGTTTATGCCCGGTCGAGGCAAACATCACCTGCGGCGGCACATAGGCTGTGGCGTTGAAAAAAGAATAGGGGGCAAGGTTATCCACCCCATCTGTGCCGCGCGTCGAAATCCAGCCAATGGGCCGGGGGGTGACAATGGCGTTATAGGGGTTGTGTGGCAGGCCGTGGCCATTTTTTGGTTCGTAAAACAAATGCGTGCTCCCTTCATCGTTTGTGCCAGACCTAGCGCCATGCTACCCCGCTTTCTAGCTGAATCGCAAAGAGGCGCGCGTGTTCGAACTGGCTGCAGAAACCGCACAAGATTGGTGGGAGGTCGAAGCCCTCTATGATCTGTGTTTTGCGCCGGGGCGTATGGCGCTGTCCAGCTACCGCTTGCGCGATGGTGTGCCGCCGGTGGCGGGCTTGTCGCTGGTGGCGCGCGACGGCGAGGGAATTTTGGCAGGCGCCATAAGATTTTGGCCCGTCTTGGTGGGCGGCCAGCACCCGGCGCTACTGCTGGGGCCGGTGGCTGTGCACCCCACCCGGCAGGGCGAGGGGCTGGGCGGTTTGTTGATCCGCGATTCCCTGGCGCGGGCGCGGGCCAGCGGCTGGACGCGGGTGATGCTGGTGGGGGATGCGCCCTATTACAAACGCTTCGGGTTTGAAAAATTGGCCGGCGTTGTGATGCCGCCCCCCACCAACCCCGATCGCGTGTTGGGCCAAGATCTGGTGGCAGGCGCCTGGACGGGGGTCAGCGGGGCAGTGACCCGCAGCCCGGCTGGCACAGGCGCGGGCGGATAGGCCTTGAAACCGCGCCTGCGCCCCCCGATCTTTGGGTGAAAGGAGCGCACAGCATGCACATAGAAACGCGGCCCATTCAGCCCATCGATGTCGAGGCCGAACTAAACGCCTTGGCCCAGCGCTATCGCGGGGCGGCCCCCCACCAACCCCGATCGCGTGTTGGGCCAAGATCTGGTGGCAGGCGCCTGGACGGGGGTCAGCGGGGC
>RFQY01000078.1 GCA_009924775.1 Paracoccaceae bacterium
CACAGCGCCGCGCAGCTGCAGCGCGGTATCGCCCAAGGCCCGGGTTTGGGTGACAACTTGGGCAAATTCGACCGCGCTGCCAGACACCAGATCGCCGCTTTCGGGCGCGCCGAACTGCCATATCGCTCCCGAAGGGGCCTGCAGCTGCAGCTGGGGCATATGGGCGGGCACGGGCAGGCCCTGCACCTGATGCGACCATGCAAATGTATTCACCCCCAGCACCACGATGTTGCGAATACGGTCGCTTTCGGGGCGGGTTTGGCCCAGCAGATCAAACACCGCCTGCCCGTGGGCCCATGTCTCCATCTGCCGCGCGGTCATGGACGAGCGGGCCGACATATCTGGCCCCATCCACGGCAGCCGCAGTTTTGGGTCCACCCCGGCCCACTGGGTGGCCATTTGGCGGTAAAGCCCCTGCCATTGCGCAAACAAGTCCCGGCCCCGCGCGGTGATGGCCGCGTTTTCCACCGGGCGCATGGCATGGGCGGCCACGGCGGGTGCCATGATATTGGCCATGTCCTGAAACCGCTGGGGGGCGGTTAGGGTATCGTGGGCCATCTGGTTCCAGAAATGCAGATGCACGATGATGTCATTCACGCTCCAACCTTTGAACTGGGTGGGGCGGGCCCAACTGGCCTCGGGCAGGGTGGCCAGCACAGCGGCCAACACATCGGATTCGGCAAGAAAATCTGCGGCTTGTTGCATCTTGGCCCTTGGTCTTGCGCCATGGATGGCGGCTTGGCCTGCAGGTTTGCGTAAATCGCACCGGCGTTCAAGGCCACGGGGCCCTAGGGGGCGGTGGCGGCGGCTTGCTCGAACTGCGCCAAGGCGGCGGTGCTGCGCTCGTCGCTTAGCAGCATCTCGGCGATGGCGGGGGCGATGGTAAAACAATCATGGCCCATTTCCGCCAAGCGGCACAGTTGATCTGTGTCGCGCAGCGAGGCGATCAAAATGCGCGTGGCGTTACCGGGGCTGCGGGTTACGGCCAGCATCTGCGCCATCGCCTCGTAGGCGGGCAAGCCTGCCTCTAGCATACGGCCAAAATAGGGGGCGATAAATTCGGCGCCCAGCGCGCTGGCCACCAGCATTTGCTTGGGCGCGTAACACGCCGTCATCAGCACAGGGCACCCCGCGCGCCGAAGCCCCGGCACAGTGCGGATAGAGGCCGCCACCAGCGGCACCTTAACCACGGTGCGAATGCCCGCCCTTTCGCCCGCCTGCATCAAGCGATCTGCCCATGGGGCATAGGTTTCGGGGGCGCCATAGACCTGCGCGTGCAATTCGCGCGCGCCCAGATCAGCGGCGCGTTGCGCCATCTCGGCCCAGTCGATCTGTGGGTAATACAGCCCCGCCCGCGCCGCCAATGCCGGGTTTGTGGTGATCCCGCGAAACAGGCCCGTGGGCATAAGCCCTGCCCAATCTTTGATGTCGGCGCTGTCCAGATAAAGCTGCATCACAGCCCCCCATTGCCCTGTTTGGCCAAAGCGGCCTGCAACTGCGCGGCCATAGGCGGGCTGCAGCCTTGGCTTTGGCAATTCAGCGCAGCCGCCACCGCCGCGCGCTGCAAAAGGGCGCGCGTATCAGACAGGCCCAGCCGCGCCAGCCCTTGTGCAGACAGGTAGCCCAATTGCCCCAAGCCCACAAGCAGACTGGCCATAAATGTATCGCCCGCCCCAACCGTATCGACCAAACCATCCACCTGTGCGGCGGGCACCGTCACTTGGGTGCCCCGCAACCAGGCCTGCGCGCCATGGGCGCCCTTGGTCAGCACCACCAGCGGTGCGCGGCTATGGGCCAGCAGCTGCGCCATGGCCGCATCTTCAGAGGCGTCCGGAAACAGCCCCGCCAAATCCTCGTCCGACAGCTTAAGGATATGCAGGGTTTCGACCATCTGCCAGATCCGGGCCCGATAGGCTGGCAAATCGGCAATGATCGACAAGCGCACATTCGGGTCTAGGCTGGTCAGCACATCCTCGCGATAGGCCTTGGCCATCATGGCCTGCCAAGCTTGGGCATCGGCGCCGTCGATCAGCGCCAGCGAGCCGGTATGCAGCGCCGCCGCGCCCGCACCCAAGCTTTGGGTCAAACTGGCCAAGCTCACTTGGCGTTCTGCGGTGGCGGTGCGGCGAAAGCTGTAACTGGGCAGGCCATCGCTTAGGCTGACACGGGCCATCGTGCTGGGCTGCGCCACCCGCCCCCCGGCCAGTTGCACGCCGGCCTCGGCCAAACGGGTGGCCAGCATATCGCCCCAGACATCGGTGGAAATCGGTGTCACATAGCGCACCACGCCGCCCTGACGGGCCGCCGCCAAGGCCACGTTAAAGGGCGAGCCGCCGGGATGGTTGGTGGTGGCATCGGGCAAAACAACCTGATCGATCAGGTTTTCCCCACCGATGGCAATAACCGGGTCAGCCATCAGCCGCCACCCGGCGGGCGCGTTCAAAGATTGAAAAGACAAAGGCGCTGGCCGCCACCACCAAGGCCCCCAAGACCAAAAATGGCGTGCTCACATGATAGTTCAGCATCACCAGCAGCGGGATGGCTGCCAAAAACAGCACCGCCAACCCCAAGCTGGCGCGATCGCTGCGGCCAAACACGTTCAAGCCCGCCAATACCGACAGCACCAGCAGCGCCAAGGCGGCAGGCAGGTTCGCGGCGGCGGTGGCCTGCGCGGCCTCGATCGCGGCGGGATCCATCAGGCGGGCCGTATGCCCCGGGGCCAACGCGCCCCCCGCCTCGCGCAGGGCGGCGGCGCGTTCATGTTCCAACACGCTGATCTGCGCGCCCAGCCACTGGCTGGCTGGCGTCATCAGCGATAAAAACGCCATAAATGCCCCCACCGCCGCCAGCAATTTGCGCACCGCCCCAGGGTCGCGCGATTGGCGCACGATATCGATGCCCACGGCCACCAAAATAATGCCGCCCGTTACCACCATCTGCCAAAACGTGTTCAGCTGCGCCAATGTCAGGCCGTTGTTGATGAGCTTGAGCAAGATCACCCCCATAAACGTGCCCCAAAGCGAGCCGCGCCCGCCAAACAACGAGGTCCCCCCGATCACCACGGCGGCAATCGCGTCCAGCTCCCACATCTGGCCATAATCTGATTTGGCATAAGGGGCGCGCCCCAAAAACAGCAGCGCCCCAAAGGCCGCCGCGAAAGAGCCAAACATATAAGTCATCAACAAATAGGCCCGGGTATTGATACCCGCCTGCCGCGCCCCGGGTTCATTGGACCCGATGGCATAAACATAGCGCCCATAGCGGGTGTTGGCGATGAGGATCGAGAGCACCACAAAAAACACGATAAAGATCAGCATCGACATCTGGAACGTGCGGAAAAAACTCAGCCAATAACTGTCGACAAAGCTGCCCAGCTGCGCCCAAAACCCCTGCAATTCACCCGCGCGATAGGCCTCGCGCAGGCCTGCAAACGGGTTGTAGCGGCCAAAATAATCAAACGCCTCGGGCAGTTTCGGCGTGGCCTGCGCCCCCGTGGCCAAATGCCCCGTGCCGCGCCAAATCGACAAACCAGCCAATGTCACGATAAAGGCGGGCATGCCAAAATAGGCCACCAACGTGCCGTTAAATGCGCCCACAAGCAGCCCCAGCCCAAGCCCGGTGGCAATGGCCATGGCCGGCGAAAAGCCCCAAAAACTGGCGACATAGCCCGTCAAGGCCGCGGTCAGCCCCATCACCGAGCCCACCGACAAATCGATACCCGCAGTCAAAATGATCAACGTCATTCCGGCCGCCACCACACCGATGGCCGCAGAGTTGTTCAAAATCGTCATCAGGTTGGAGGGCCGGAAAAACAGCGTATCGGTAGTGGCCACCTCGATGGCCAAGCCAAGCACCACAATGGCCAGCAACGCCCCCGACCATTCGGCACGGAAAAACCGGATCAGCAGCGCAATCAGCCGGTCTTGCACGGATCGCGTGGCCGGCGGGCTGGCGGGGTGGCTTGGGGTCATATCGCAGATCTTTCTTGTGGGTAGATCATAGAAAAAGGGGCAAACCCGCGTGGCGCGGGCCTGCCCCCAAAGGCATAGATTATTCCATACCGATCATTTTCTTGTATTCAGCCGAGGTTTCCGGCGTCACCAGAAAATGGCCCGTATCGATGCGCGCGCTGACCGCCTCGCCGCGCGCGGCGGCGGCGGCGGCTTTGATCCCTTGATAGCCCATCTGATACAGCATCTGTGCGGTATTGGCCTGCACCCAGCCTGCATCCATGGCCACAATCGCATCCGAGGCGCCGTCAAAGCCCACCAGCTTTACATCGCCCGCGCCATAGCCCAGATTTTCCAGCGCCGCTTTGGCGCCCATCGTGCCGCCATCCCATGCGTTGACAACCATCTTGATGTCGTTGCGCGCATTCAAAATGGCCTCGACCCCTTCTTGCGCTTGGGCCGAGTTCCACTCGGTCGGCACTTCGATCACTTCCGAAGCGGGGCGCGCAGCTTTGAACGCCTCCATAAAGCCGTTGCGGCGCTCTTGGCCGGTGGATTGCGCCTGATTACCGGTCACGTAAATCACCGCGTCACCATCGGCAACAAGGGCAGCGGCAGCTTTGCCCTGCTCTTTGGCCACGGCAAAGTTATCGGTGGCCACAAACGAGGTCACATCGGCGCCAGAGACGCCTGTATCGATGGCAATCACCGGAATACCAGCCGCCATGGCATCGGCCACGGCCGGTGCGATGCCCGCGCTATCTACCGGGGCAATACCAATGGCTTTGGCGCCCTGTGCCACAAGGTTTTCGAACACTTCCAGCTGGCTTGACAGATCGCCCTGAAATGATGGCCCAACCGCCACCAGCTGCACGCCCTCTTCCTTGGCGGCATCTTCGGCGCCTTGGTTGATCATCATCCAGCCCGCATTGGTGGCGGATTTGGTGATATAGCCAATCACATCTTCGGCCTGCGCCGCAGTGGTGGCCAGCAAGGCGGCCAAAGCCGCACCCGCAAAGGTGAATTTCATTGTCATAGATCGTTCCTCCCAAATGCCGCCAATCCCAAAACCAACGCGGCGCAGATGCGCTAGAAAAATAGACTCTGCGCAAGGTTGTCAATAAATAAATCAACTTGATTTAGTTATTGACAGGGCAGGCCCGGAAGTGGCTTTTATGGGCCGAGTCGCAGCTGTATACCAAGCGCGACAAAGGAGTTCAGATGTCCGACGCGCGCAAAATAATTCTGGAAACCAAAGGCTTGACCAAGCATTATGGCGGCGTGCAGGCGTTGAATGATGCCGATTTCAAAATGTATGCAGACGAGCATATCGCCATTGTCGGCGATAATGGGGCGGGCAAATCCACCTTTGTGCGCAATATCACAGGTGTCGAACAGCGCACCCGCGGCGCGGTGTTTGTCGATGGGCAGCCCGTGAATTTTGCCTCGCCGCAAGAGGCGCGCGCCCATGGCATCGAAACGGTGTATCAAAACCTTGCCTTGGCCGATCATCTGGATGTGCCTGCCAATATCTTTTTGGGGCGCGAGGCCGTGAAATTTCGGCTGGGGCCGCTGTCTTGGCTTGATAAAAAGGCCATGACACGGCGCGCCACGGAATTGCTGGAACAGACTGGCATCAAAATTCCCGATTTGCGCCAGCCCGTGGCGGGCATGTCGGGCGGGCAACGGCAATGCGTGGCCATCAGCCGGGCCGCCGGCTGGGGCTCGAAACTGATTATCATGGACGAACCAACCGCCGCCTTGGGCATTCAGGAAACAACGCGGGTTGAAAACATCATCCGCGGCCTGAAAGACCGGGGCGTTCCGGTGATTATCATCTCGCATAACCTGCGGCAGGTATTTAACCTAGTTGACCGTATCGTGGTGTTCCGCCAAGGCCGGATTGCCGGGGTGCTGGATGCCAAAGAGGCCAGCGGCAACGATGTCGTGGCTATGATTACCGGGGTGGATCAAGGCGTGCACAAAAACGCGAGCTATATCTGATGCGCGACACCCCGCCTGCCCCCCCAACGCTAGAGCCACGGCCAGAAAACGAACGCCTTATTCTCAGCCTTGTGCGCCAGGCAGGCAGCCTTAGCAAAGCCGAGATTGCCCGCGCCACCGGGCTTTCGGCGCAATCGGCAACCAACATTGTGAACCGGCTGCAAATAACGGGGTTTTTACGGGCAGGCGACAGCGTACGCGGCAAGGTGGGCCAACCCTCGAAGCCCTACACAATCGACCCCGAGGGCGCATTCAGCATCGGCATCAAGGTGGGGCGCCAATCGGCTGAAATTGCGGTGATGGGGTTTGATTACCAAATCCGCAGCTACCAGCGCATCAGCTACGATTACCCGGTGTTCCAAGACGTGCGTCGCCAAATCACCGAAGCCACCGAACAGATGATTGCCGCGCTTGCCCCCAAGCACGCCGCCCGGCTGTTGGGCATGGGGCTGGCCATTCCAGATGCGCTGGAAAGCTGGGAATGCACCATCGGCGCGCCCGCGGGGTCGATGGCAGACTGGGCCAGCAGCGATTTGCGCGCAGATCTGGCCGCAGCCTTTGGACTGCCCGTTTTGCGCATGAACGATGCCTCTGCCGCCTGTTTGGCCGCCTTGAAACTGGGCCGTGCCACCACGGCGCGCTCGTTTCTTTATCTTTATGTGGGCAC
This sequence comes from Paracoccaceae bacterium, assembly GCA_009924775.1. Lineage (GTDB taxonomy): Bacteria > Pseudomonadota > Alphaproteobacteria > Rhodobacterales > Rhodobacteraceae > CAJXSO01. The sequence continues at coordinate 6,622 of RFQY01000078.1, forward strand.
GTTTGCCGGGGGTGGGCTGGCCATTGATGGCCGGGTTTACGAAGGGCTTTCAGGCCATGCAGGCGCGTTAGGCTCGATGCCGATGCGGGTGCTGCGGGGGGGCGAGATGGGCCAACAGCTGATCGGCGCGGCCTCGCTGCACGATCTTGAGGAAACCGCCAGCCAAGCCGGTGTAAACCCGCAAGAATTTTACGACGAGGCCAGCCCCAGCCCCGCCGCACAGGCCTGTGTTGCAACATGGCTGAACCGGGCCGCCCCGGCCTTGGCCTTTACCTTTGTGGCAGGTCAGGCGATTTTGGATCTGGATACGATGGTGCTGGATGCCAGCCTGTCGGATCAGATGCGCGCGCAATTGGTGCAAGCGGTGCGCGCCGCCCTGCCCGGCCACGACACCCGGGGGCTGCAGCCGTTTGATATTGTCGTGGGCGATATCGGGGTGCGCGCCCGTTCGCTGGGCAGCGCGCTGTTGCCGTTTCAGGCCGTCACCGAATACGAACTGATGTAGGCGCAGCGATCAAACCATGGCCTCGGCCACGGCTTTTTCGGCCATGGCCAACACCGCCTCGCGGGTGGCGGCCACGGCGATAAACCGGGCGTTGTGGCAAAACTTGGCCCCCTGCACGCCGCAGGCCTGCTCTAGGGCTGCATCGGTCAACCCGGCCCAAGCCGCGGGCAAATCGGCGCGGCTTTCGAATGTGTCACCGCCTTTGCGGATGGTGTTCAAGGCCCAATCCCCGTCGCGCGGATGCACCACAAAAAGCAAATGATCCGCCCCTGCCCGTTCGATGGCGGCGCGAAACGGCATGCCCATGGGCAATTCCAGCACCCGCGCGGTGCCCGCAGCCACAATCGCCTGCTGCACCACCCCTTCGGCCCGGCATTTGGCGGCCTTGGTGCGCACCGCCGCCTCGAGAAAGGCGCGGGCCACCGGCAAAGCCTGTTGAAACGCCTCGTCATCGCGGCTGGGGCCACGGTCATCGAACACTGGCTTTAGGGTTTCCAGCAATGTCGGCAGCAATAACCCCGCCAGCGGCCCAGCCCCCGAAGGTTCCAGCGCGCCGTTATCCAACAGATCGATGGGCAGGACAAAACTATCGTCAATGGCCTGATGCAAGGCGTCGATATCGGCCGCGGGCACGGCCAAGGCCTGCAGATAGGCGCGGCCAAAATGGGCCCAGATCAGCCCGAACGAGCTGTAAGGCTGGCCATCGGGGCGCAGTGGGTTGGGGCGCTGGTGATGGTCGAAAATGCCACTTTCGGCATTATAGGCGCGCCCAACATCATAAATCAGCTTGCCCGCGCCCGGGGTTGTCCATTGGGCATCGCGGCTGCGCACCAGCGTGGCATCGGGAAACAGCTGGCTTAACACCACGCTCGACAGCAGCTCGTCCGCATGAAACCCGCCGGAATGGGTAACAAGATGGGTAATGCTCATCTGAACGCTCCTGCTGGGCTGCGGGTGGCTTGGCCCTGTGCAAAAAATTGGGCGGCTTTGGGGGCCGCCCTTTTGCTGTGATCTGCTTAAGACGGGCGCCGTAAGGTGCCTTAATGGGTCCAGGCGCCACGGCGTGCGGTGGCGAAATTTTCGCCATACCCACCGGGGCGCAGATTGTGTTTGCGCGGCTTGGGCGCCAGCACTTGGGCGTCGATCCCATGGGCCTGCGCATATTCCATCGCCGCCTCTTTGCTATCGAAACGCAACCGCACCTGCGACTGGGTATCGGCCGACGACGTCCAGCCCATCAACGGGTCAACCTCGCGCGGCTGATCGGGGGCATATTCCAGCACCCAATGCTTCGATTTTGCCGTCCCCGAGGACATGGCGGTTTTGGCAGGTTGGTAAATGCGGGCACGCATCGGCAGACTCCTTCATCTGCATCGCTTATCCAAGAAAACGCGCAGCGGGGCAAGGCCACAGCGCCTAAATTTAGGCTATATGGGGGCAAAGGCGACAAACAGAAGGTGTTGGTTGCGGTGGCGCCACGGGGAGCGAGGGGTGGGTGATTGTGACGTTCACCGCAACCAACCCTGCTGCTTGCCATTTCAGGGTGATATACTTTTCAAAATTCAGCAAGAAAATTCCGTAAACCACCGCAGTTTGGGTAATAAACAAAAAACTGCAGGGCGAAATAAGTCTTTGACCCAAAAGATGAAAGGACATTTTGCCGCAAATCGTTTTGGTTTCTCTTGCATGCCAACAGCCTGCCCGGAATGGCGCTTTGAACTGGAACAAAATAAGATCAGCTTAGCCCCGAATCTCGGAGAGACGCATGCCTTACGCCCATTCAGACACATCCGGCCCAGCGCCCACCCCGCATAATCGCGAAAAGCTAGAGGGCGGCATCCGCTTTAAACTGCATGCGCAATTCTCGCCCGCGGGCGACCAACCCACTGCAATTGCAGAGCTTTCCACCGGCCTACGCGAGGGCGAGCGCAACCAAGTGCTGCTGGGCGCCACGGGTACCGGGAAAACCTTTACCATGGCCAAAATCATCGAGGAAACGCAGCGCCCGGCGATCATCTTGGCGCCCAACAAAACCTTGGCCGCACAGCTATATGGCGAATTCAAAGGGTTTTTTCCCGAAAACTCGGTCGAATATTTCGTGTCCTACTACGATTACTACCAGCCCGAGGCCTATGTGGCGCGCTCGGACACCTATATCGAGAAGGAATCGCAGATCAACGAACAGATCGACCGCATGCGCCACTCGGCCACGCGGGCGCTGTTGGAACGCGACGACGTGATTATCGTGGCCTCTGTCTCGTGTATCTATGGTATCGGCTCGGTCGAAACCTATGGCGCCATGACCCAAGATTTGCAGGTCGGCCAATCCTATGATCAGCGCGCCATCATGGCCGATCTGGTGGCCCAACAATACCGCCGCAACGACCAAGCCTTTCAGCGCGGCAGTTTCCGGGTGCGGGGGGATAGCCTTGAAATTTGGCCCGCCCACCTGGATGACCGGGCATGGAAACTGTCGTTTTTTGGCGATGAATTGGAAGCGATCGTCGAATTCGACCCGCTGACAGGCCAGCGATGCGCCAGTATGGAGCGGGTGCGCGTCTACGCCAATTCGCACTATGTGACGCCAAAACCAACCATGCAGCAAGCGGTGATCAACATCAAAAAAGAGCTGCGCCAGCGGTTGGATCAGCTGGTGGCCGAGGGCAAGCTGCTAGAGGCCCAGCGCCTTGAACAGCGCACCAATTTCGACATCGAAATGCTAGAGGCCACAGGCGTTTGCAACGGCATTGAAAACTATTCGCGCTACCTGACGGGGCGCGCGCCCGGCGAGCCGCCCCCAACCTTGTTTGAATTCATCCCCGATAACGCCATCGTTTTTGCCGATGAATCCCACGTGTCCGTGCCGCAAATCGGCGGCATGTACAGGGGCGACTATCGGCGCAAATTCACCTTGGCCGAACACGGGTTTCGCCTGCCCTCGTGCATGGATAACCGGCCACTGAAATTCGAAGAATGGGACGCGATGCGCCCGCAATCGGTGTTTGTCTCGGCCACCCCCGGCAAATGGGAATTAGAGCAAACCGGCGGCGTGTTTACCGAACAGGTCATTCGCCCCACCGGCCTGCTGGATCCGCAGGTCGAAATTCGCCCCGTCGAGATGCAAGTTGACGACCTGTTAGACGAGGTGCGCCGGGTCACGGCTGCGGGCTATCGCACCTTGGTCACCACCCTGACCAAGCGCATGGCCGAAGACCTGACAGAATATCTGCACGAGCAAGGCATCAAAGTGCGCTACATGCATTCCGATATCGATACGATCGAACGCATTGAAATTCTGCGCGATTTACGGCTTGGCGCGTTTGATGTGTTGATCGGTATCAACCTGCTGCGCGAGGGGCTGGATATTCCCGAATGCGGGCTGGTGGCCATCTTGGACGCCGATAAAGAGGGGTTCTTACGTTCGGAAACCTCGCTGATCCAAACCATCGGGCGCGCCGCGCGCAATGCCGAGGGGCGCGTGATCATGTATGCCGATAAAATGACCGGCAGCATGGAACGCGCCTTGGCAGAAACAGATCGCCGGCGCGGCAAACAGATTGCCTATAACACCCTGCATGGCATCACCCCGGCCACCGTGAAAAAGAATGTCGATGATATTTTGGCAGGGCTGTACCAAGGCGATGCCGATATGAGCCGCGTCACCGCCACCATCGACAAGGGCATGGCGGGTGGCAATCTGGCGGCGGTGCTCGACGGGCTGCGCACAGATATGCGCAAAGCCGCCGAAAACCTAGAGTTTGAAGAGGCCGCGCGCCTGCGCGACGAAATCAAGCGGCTAGAGGCGGTTGAATTGGCCGTGGCCGCAGACCCGCTGGCGCGCCAATCGGCGGTGGAAGACGCGGCCGAGGCGGCCACAGCGCGCAGCGGGCGTTCGACCGCGGGGCGGCCGGGCCAGCGCGGCGGGGCCAAGCGGGGACGCGGGCGCTAAGGCGGCAACCGTCCGCTTGCATACAGCGCTTTGCAAAGGCATCATGGGGCATCGGCAAACTTGCAAAGGCACCCCATGGCCAACCGTAAACTTTATGCTGGCGCCAAACTGCGCGAAACCCGCCAGCGGCTGGGCCTGACCCAAAAAGATTTTGCCACAAAACTGGGCGTTTCGTTGCCCTATCTGAACCAGATGGAAAACAACAACCGCCCGGTTTCCACGACTGTGGTGCTGTCGCTGGCCCAAGAGTTTGGTTTTGATGTCACCGAACTGTCTACTGGCGATAGCGAAAGGCTGGTGTCAGACATGCGCGAGGCCATGGCAGACCCTGTCTTTGCCGATGCCACCCCGCCTTTGGCCGATCTGCGCCTAACCGCCTCGAACGCACCCGCATTGGCGCGCGCCTTTTTGGAATTGCACCGCGCCTATCGCCAAACCCACGAACGACTGGCCAGCCTAGACGAGGCACTGGGCCGCGAAGAAGCCCGACTGCAGCCAAGCCCGTGGGACGAGGTGCGTGATTTCTTTCACTATTGCGACAACTATATCGACGCGGTCGACCGCGCGGCAGAACATATGGTGGCCGATGCCGGCACACGCCCGCTGGCCCCCTATTTGACCAGCTTGCTGGAACGGATGGGCATATCTTTGCGCCGCGCCGACGACCCGCAATTGCGCCATTTCGATACCACAAACCGCACGCTCACCCTGTCAAGCCGCGCCGCGCCCGAAACCCAGACCTTTCAGATCTTGCTGCAAATCGCGCTGCTCAAACAAGACAAGCTGTTTGAGGCCACGCTAGATCTGGCGCGCTTTCGCTCGGACGAGGCACGCGCCATCGCCAAGATCGGGCTGGCCAATTATTTCGCTGGCGCAGCGCTTATGCCCTACACCCGGTTCCTAGAGGCCGCCCAAGCCGAACGCCACGATCTGGAACGCCTGTCCACGCGGTTTTCGGCATCAATCGAACAGGTGGCGCACCGCCTGTCTACCCTGCAACGCCCGGGCGCCAAGGGCATTCCGTTTTTCTTTGTGCGGGTCGATCAGGCCGGAACGATCACCAAACGCCATTCCGCAACGCGGTTGCAATTTGCCCGCTTTGGCGGGGCCTGCCCCCTGTGGAATGTGCACCGTGCCTTTGAAACGCCGGGGCGGTTTTTGCGCCAATTGGCCGAAACCCCCGATGGCGTGCGCTACATCAGCCTTGCGCGGGATGTTTCGAAACCCGGGGGGGCCTATGGGGCCCCCACCCGCCGCTTTGCCATTGCTTTGGGCTGCGAGGTGCGCCACGCCGACAGCCTTGTTTATGCCGATAACCTAGATCTGACAAACCCCCGCGCTTTTGAGCCTATCGGCATCTCCTGCCGCATCTGCGAGCGCACGAATTGCCACCAAAGATCGGTCCCACCGTTAGAGCGTAAACTCAGCATCGAGCCAAACGCCCGCGGCATTCTACCCTATCAGGTGGGTTAAAAAAACGGGCGGCCAAAGCCGCCCAACACCCTTTAAACCACTGTAAACGCACTCAGGCAGCGCTGAGCATGCGATAGATCTCATCTTTCAGCGCCGCACGCTTTTTGCGCATATCCACCATATGCGCATCATCGGTTGGGGCCACGTCGGTTTCCGCGCGGTGCACAGCGCGATTGATCGTGTGATACTCGTCCGACAATTTGGCAAAATGCGCGTTGGATGTTTTCAGCTGGCTGATTTTTTCCGCATGTTCGGGGAATTCTTCGTGCAATTCATGGGGGGTGTTTGACATGGCCGCTCTCCTTTATGTGTCTTGCCACTGCGACCCTAGCCTGCGGCCAAGGCGGGCGCTTTGACACGGATCAAAAGCAATGGCGCGGCACAAACCCCTAGGCCTAGCCAATATCGGGGGCGTATTCCAAAACCAGCGGCACGATCACCTCTTCTTCATCGCATAAATGGCGGTCAAGAAAGCGGGTGAACCCTGTGTGACAGGCCAAAAG
>RFQY01000079.1 GCA_009924775.1 Paracoccaceae bacterium
GCGCCAGCGCGTTGGTGCGCGATATCCGTTCGGCCAATAACCCGGGCCTGATGGAGGTTTTCTTGTCCGAATATGGCTTGTCGACCAAAGAGGGCGTGGCGCTGATGTGTCTGGCCGAGGCGTTGCTGCGGGTGCCCGACCGCGAAACCATGGATGACCTGATCGAAGATAAAATCGCACCATCGGAATGGGGGGCGCATCTGGGGCGCTCGTCCTCGTCTTTGGTGAATGCCTCGACATGGGCTTTGATGCTCACGGGCAAGGTGCTGCAAGACGAACAATCGCCGGGCTTGGTGCATGTGCTGCATGGGGCAATAAAGCGCCTGGGCGAGCCTGTTATCCGGTCTGCGGTGGCGCGGGCGATGAAGGAATTGGGCCAGCAATTTGTGTTGGGCCAAACCATTTCCGAGGCGCTCAAGCGTGGCCAAGCGCGGGCCAAGCAGGGCTATACCTATTCCTACGACATGCTGGGCGAGGCGGCGCTAACCGCCCAAGACGCGGCCAGCTATCACGCTGCCTATGCCGATGCCATTGCGCAACTGGCCGGTCAGTGCGCGTCTGAAGATATTCGCGCAAACCCCGGAATTTCCATCAAATTATCGGCCATTCACCCGCGCTATGAAGAGGGGCATAAAGCCCGCGTCATGGCCGAATTGGTGCCCGCCACGCTAGAGCTGGCGTTGATGGCGCGCAAGGCCGGCATGGGGCTGAACATCGATGCAGAAGAGGCCGACAGGCTGGATTTGTCGCTAGACGTGATCGAGGCCGTGCTGCGCGATCCGCGCTTGGCGGGCTGGGATGGGTTTGGCGTGGTGGTGCAGGCCTATGGCAAACGCGCCCCCGAGGTGCTGGATTGGCTTTACGCCTTGGCAGAGTGCCTTGATCGCAAGATCATGGTGCGTTTGGTCAAAGGCGCCTATTGGGACAGCGAGATCAAGCGCGCGCAGGTCGAGGGGCTGAAAACCTTTCCGGTCTACACCCGCAAGGTGGCAACCGATGTGTCCTATCTGTGCTGCGCCTCAAAGCTGCTGGGCATGACAGATCGGATTTACCCGCAATTTGCCACCCATAACGCCCATACCGTTGCCGCAATTCTGGAAATGGCGGCAGATCAGACCGACAGTTTTGAATTCCAGCGCCTGCATGGCATGGGCGAGGCGCTGCACGACATGGTGCGAAAAACCGCCCAGACCCGGTGCCGCATTTATGCCCCCGTCGGCGCACATCGCGATTTGCTGGCCTATTTGGTGCGGCGGTTGCTGGAAAACGGGGCAAATTCCTCGTTCGTCAATCAGATTGTCGATGCCTCTGTGCCCCCAGCCGAGGTGGCCGCCGACCCGTTTTTGGTGCTTCCCTTGGCGCAGCGCAGCGCGGCCGTGCGCACCCCCGACTGCGGCCACTGGGGGCGCTGGGCCAGATGTTGCGGTGACAAACCCCGCAAACCCGGCAGATCTGGTGGGGCATGTGCAGTTTGCCAGCGCGGCAGATGTCGAAACTGCGCTGTCTTGTGCCCAGCCATGGGATGTGCCCGCTCAGGCGCGCGCGGCTGCTTTGAACCGGGTGGCCGATTTATACGAGAAACATTTTGGTACGTTCTTTGCGCTTTTGGCGCGTGAGGCGGGAAAAACCCCAAATGATTGCGTGGGCGAGCTGCGCGAAGCGGTGGATTTTCTGCGCTATTACGCGGCGCAATCGGTGCAGTTGAATGGTGCTGCGCGGGGTATTTTTGCCTGTATCAGCCCATGGAATTTTCCGCTGGCCATCTTTACCGGCCAAATCGCGGCGGCCCTTGCTGCGGGCAATGCGGTGCTGGCAAAACCGGCCGAGGCCACCTGCCTAACCGCCGATTTTGCCGTGCAGCTGATGCATCAGGCCGGTGTGCCCCTGGCGGCGCTGCAGCTGTTGCCGGGGCTCGGGGCCGAGGTGGGCGCCCGCCTGTCCAGCGATCCGCGCGTGGCGGGGGTGTGTTTTACCGGCTCGACCGCCACCGCGCAGGCGATCAACCGCGCCATGGCGCAAACGCTGGCGGCTGATGCGCCCTTGATCGCCGAAACCGGCGGCCTGAATGCCATGATCGTCGACAGCACGGCCCTGCCCGAACAAGCGGTGCGCGATATTGTGGCCTCGGCGTTTCAATCGGCGGGCCAGCGTTGCTCGGCTTTGCGCTGCCTTTATCTGCAAGAAGATATTGCAAAGCCGTTTCTGACGATGCTGTTTGGTGCGATGGATCAGCTGCGTCTTGGCGATCCGTGGGACCATGCCACCGATGTCGGCCCCCTGATCGACGCCCGCGCCAAGGCCGATTTCACCGATTATATCACCCAAGCCCGCGCCGAAGGCCGTGTGATAAAGGCGCTGGCGGTGCCCGAGCAGGGGCATTTTCTGGCCCCCACGGTGATTGCAGTGCACACCATTGCCGATATGGCGCGCGAGATATTTGGCCCGGTGTTGCATGTGGCCACGTTCAAGGCAGATCAGATCGATCAGGTGGTCGATCAAATCAACGCCACGGGCTATGGCCTGACATTTGGCCTGCATACCCGTATTGATGGCCGGGTCGAGCAGGTGCTGAGCCGCCTGAAAGTGGGCAATGCCTATGTGAACCGCAACCAGATTGGCGCGATTGTGGGCAGCCAACCCTTTGGCGGCGAGGGGCTTTCGGGCACGGGGCCAAAGGCAGGCGGGCCGAACTATCTGCCCCGCTTCCAAGCCGATCTGCTGCCTGCCTTGCCCGCCTTGCCCGCCCAGCCTGTTGATGTGGAGGCGGTGCAAAAACGCCTGCGCCACTTGGCCCAGCAGGATCTGCCCTGCATTGGCGTGGCCGATTTGCCCGGGCCTACGGGCGAATCGAACCGTTTGTCGGTCTATGGGCGGGGCACGGTTTTGTGCCTTGGCCCCACCACCGAGGCCGCGCTTGACCAGGCGCGCATCGCGCGCGAGGCGGGCGCGCATGTCTTGGCCATTGCCCCCGGTGTGCCGCCTGCCTTGGGGTTGGATGGCTGGTTGCCGCGCGGCGCGCTGGAGCATCTGCAAGGCATCGGCGTGGTGGCGCATTGGGGCGAGGGCGCCGATCTGGCGGCGGTGCGCCGGGCCTTGGCGGCGCGCACAGGCGCCTTGGTGCCGCTGGCTGTGTGCTACGATCTGGGGCCGCGGGTGCGCATCGAGCGCCATGTCTGCATCGATACCACCGCCGCAGGTGGCAATGCGGCACTGTTGGCGGCTGAAAGCGAAGCAGCCTTGCAAATGGCGGCCTCGTAACCCCGCCTGTTTGGGCGCAATAGCCTGTAAAATATACTAAAAAACGCGCTGGTTCTGCTGTGTGCAGGACCGGCGCGATGGCTTTTGCCGCCGGGGCAGTGCCGCTGACAAGGCTAAGGTGGTCAAAAAGATTCACCAAAGACTTGGCAGAGTGCCACCTGTGAGCTAGCCTTTGCGCAGACGGCCCCGGGTGACGGGCCGCTAAGCCAACATTCAAGGGAGTGAGACATGAACAAGATTTTGTCGCGGGTTGCGATTGCAGCCCTCGCAACGGCCTTTACCACCGAAGCAATGGCCACCGAATGGAACGTCTCTGTTTGGGGCAAGCGCCGCGCCTTTACCGAGCACATTGAAAAGCTGGCCGAGCTGGTTTCGCAAAAAACCAACGGCGAATTCACCATGAACGTCAGCTATGGTGGCCTGTCGAAAAACCGTGAAAACCTAGACGGTATTTCCATCGGTGCCTTCGAGATGGCACAGTTCTGCGCGGGCTATCACCGCGATAAAAACCGCGCGATCACGGTTTTGGAACTGCCGTTCTTGGGCGTGGAAAACCTGCAGCAGGAAGTGGCCGTATCGAACGCCGTCTACAGCCACCCCGCCGCGGTGGAAGAAATGGCCCAGTGGAACGCCAAGCTGCTGATGACCTCGCCGATGCCGCAATATAACCTTGTGGGCACGGGCGCGCCGCGCGACACGCTGGAAAAAATGGAAGGTATGCGCGTGCGTGCCACCGGCGGTTTGGGCGATGCGTTCAAAGCCGTGGGCGCCGTGCCTACCTCGGTGACCTCTAGCGAGGCCTATCAGGCCATGGATTCCGGCGTTGTGGATACTGTGGCTTTCGCCCAGCACGCACACCTGTCGTTTGGCACGATCAACCAAGCCGATTGGTGGACTGCCAACCTGAACCCCGGCACCGTGAACTGCCCCGTGGTGGTGAACATCGATGCCTACGAGGCCCTGACCGACGCCGAGCGCGCCGCGCTGGACAGCTCGGTTGGTGAAGCGATGGACTACTATCTGGAAAACTACGGCAAATTGCTTAAGCGCTGGGATGAAGTGCTGGCCGAGAAAAACGTGCAGAAAGTTGTCATCTCGGATGCAGAGCTGGCCAAGTTCCGCGCCAAAGCGGCCGACCCCATTCGTGACGCTTGGGTGAAGGAAATGGAAGCACAGGGCATTCCGGGCCAAGAGCTGTTTGATCTGGTTGAAAAAACCTTGGCCGAGGCCAAAAAGGGCAGCTAAGCACCCACGGGCGCGTGAGTGCGCCTAGATACAAAGATATGCAGGGCGGGGGTCTTCCCCGCCTTGTCACTTATCTGAAGGGGGCACATCATGGCCGGTTCTGCGGCAGTGCTGGAAGATTCCAGCCTATTAAGTACGCTTGATAAGCGTCTTGAAAAAATTGAAAAAATTACGGCACTGATGAGCGGCTTCGCGATTTTCTCGCTGATGTTTCTTGCGGTGTATTCGGTGGCGGGGCGGCAGCTGGACAAAACGTTTCTGGCGCCCGTGCTGGATAAGATCGGCGTGCTGGACGGGGCGCTGTTGGGCTATGTCGATTATATCGAAGCGATCATGCCCATTATCGCGATCATGGGCATTTCTTACGTGGCCCGCAGCGGCACGCATATCCGCATGGACATGCTGGTCAGCGCCTTGAATGGCCGGGTTTTGTGGCTGTTCGAACTGATCTCGGTGCTGTTGATGCTGGTGTTGATGCTGGCGCTGACATGGGGCGCATGGGAACATTTCAGCCGCTCGTTCGATTGCTCGGTGCCGATGTGCTCGCGCGATAGTTCGATCGATGTGGCGCTGCCGACGTGGCCCTCGAAATTGGTGGTGCCAATTACCTTTGGGGTATTGGTGCTGCGCCTGTTCTTGCAGGCATGGGGCTATGCGCGTGCCTTGGTGCTGGGGCTGGAAAACCCGGTGGCGGTGCCATTGAACCTAAGCATCGCAGAACAGGCCCGCTTAGAGGCCGACAGCCTTGAGGGGGGCAAATAATGGAACCCATTGATATTGGGCTTTGGGTCTCGGGTGGCTTGCTGGTTGTGGTGCTGCTGGGCATGCGCGTGGCTTTTGCCGCCGGTCTGGCCGGCTTTGTTGGCTTGGTCTGGATCTTCTGGGACAAGATGAAATATGCGCCCGAGAAGTTTCTATACTTCAACGAGCGGCGCGACACATGGGATGGCGCGCTGGGCAAGGCGTTTCAGATCGCGGGCCAAGTGCCGCATTCCAAAGTGTCGGCACAGGTTTTGTCGCTGATCCCGGTGTTTATCATGATCGGCTATATGGCCTATCATGCGCGGCTGACATCGGCGCTGTTCGAGGCGGCAAAGCGCTGGCTGGCGTGGGTGCCGGGCGGGCTGGCGGTGTCGACCGTTTTTGCCACGGCAGGCTTTGCGGCTGTGTCGGGCGCATCGGTGGCCACGGCAGCGGTATTTGCCCGCATTGCCATCCCCGAGATGCTGAAAATCGGCTATAACAAGCAATTCGCGGCCGGTGTGGTGGCGGCGGGTGGCACGCTGGCCTCGCTTATTCCACCCTCGGCCATCTTGGTGATCTATGCCATTATCGTGGAACAAGACGTGGGCCGCCTGCTGTTGGCAGGCTTTGTGCCGGGCGTATTTTCGGCGGTGATCTATGCCATTATCATCATCGGCCTTGCGGTCACGTTCAAAAACGTGGGCCCGCCTGTGCGCGGCTTCACTTGGGCGCAGCGCTTTGCATCCTTGCCGCCCGCATTACCGATTGTGGCGGTTGTGGTGATCATCATTTTCTTTGTCTACAACCCCTTTGGCGAGGCATGGGGCACCCCAACCGAGGGCGGCGCGATTGGCGCCTTCATCGTGTTCCTCATTGCGCTTTATCGCGGCATGCGCTGGGGCCAGCTGAAAGAGGCGCTGCTGGAAACCGCAAAGCTGACGGTGATGATTTTTACCATCATCTGGGGCGTGCTGATCTACGTGCGGTTCTTGGGCTTTGCCAACCTGCCATCGGCTTTTTCCGATTGGATCACATCGCTGCATTATTCGCCTTGGGCGATCTTGGTGTGCATCTTGTTGGCCTACGCGGTGCTGGGCATGTTCATGGATGCCATTGGCATGTTGCTGCTGACATTGCCGGTGGTCTACCCTGCGGTCATGGCGCTAAACGGGGGCGAGTTTGTTTCGGCCGCCGATAGCACCTTTGGCATGTCGGGGCCGATGTGCGCCATTTGGTTTGGCATATTGGTGGTGAAAATGGCCGAGTTTTGCCTGATCACGCCCCCCATTGGCCTGAACTGCTTTGTCGTGGCCGGTGTGCGCGATGACCTGACGGTGCAAGATGTGTTCCGCGGCGTCACACCGTTTTTCGTGGCCGATGCGATCACCATCGCGCTGCTTGTGGCCTTTCCCGGCATTGTCTTGTGGCTGCCATCCTTGGCCTAAGGTTCGGTAAAACCAAAATAAAAGGCGGCCCTTGGGCCGCCTTTTACGTTTCGCCCTGCCGCCTGCCAGAGGCGCGACGCAAGATTTCGGCGGCATTTGGGATATCAAGCAAACTGTCTTTCACCTCAAAGGCCATATGCGGGCGTTCGGGGTGGGCGGCTTGGGGCAAATCTTGGGCCAGCCCCTTTGGCAAGGCGGGCAGGGTGCGGTTGTCTAGCAGCAAGGTTTCAGCGGCAATGCCTTCGGCATAGATGATCTGGTGGTGATCAAAAAGCAGCTGGAAATAGTCAACAAAGCCGCCATCCATACGGGTAATCGTGGTGCCATTGACCAGATGGCTGGCGCGCACCAGCACCTCGGCGCGGCCTGCGCCCAAGGCATCGTTGCGCTGGTAGATAAACAGCCGATGATCGGGGCCCAGCATCAAATCGCGCTCGTTATTCAGGGTGCCCGCCGCAATCAAAATCGGCGCCATGGCCCCCACGGCCCGCACCGTGGTGCCCCCCACCCAGCGAATGGCCTGCGGGCCATCATCGCGGGTTAAAACCCGATCGCCCGGGCGCAGGTTTTCAATTCTGCATTGGGCACCATCTGCCATGGTGATATGGGTGCCCCGGGCAAATGCGGTGCAGCCCATTTCAGCCAGACGGGCGCGCGCGCCTTGCTGGTTGATCGTGACAAGGCTGTATTCATCCTTTTCCACCAAAGGGGCCAAGGGCAGGGCATAGACCTGCGCAATGCGCTGGTGGCCATCAAGTTCAACCAAAACCAGCACATCGCAGGTTTGGCCCATGGGGTTCATCAAGGTGATGCAGCAATCTACATGCAGGGCCGCGCCGGGCTGGCCGGTGCCGGTATCGGCGGCAATGGTCAAGGCCCCATCGGCCCCCGCCGCCGATAGCGACAGGCGCAGCAGCGGTGCGGGGCTGGCCAAAGCATAGATATCATCGGGCATCAAATCGCCGGCAACAGACAGCGCATCGCCAAAATTGGCGCCATTGCATACTCTCAGCGCCTGCGCGGGATAGACCGCCACGGAAAAGCTGGGTGTGGAATGGGTGGTTTGGGGCATGGGCACCGGTCCTGCACTTGGAAACTGTGGGAAACTTTGGCAACAAATCGCGCCTATCGCATTATCATCAGACTGTGGCAAGACTGGGTCGCTTTCGCCAGTTTTTCTGGCAGTCTTGCCCCATAAAAGCTAAGATTTTGAAAGATTTGATAGGGAGCAGGAAAATGGATTTAGGAATTCGCGGCAAACGTGCGTTGGTGTGTGCATCCAGCAAGGGGCTGGGCTTGGGCTGTGCGCGCGCTTTGGCCGAAGCGGGTGTTGATCTGGTGATGAATGCCCGCGGGGCCGAGGCGCTAGAGACCAGCGCGCAGGCGATTCGCGACGCGTTTGGCGTGTCGGTCACTACTGTGGCGGCCGATATCGTCAGCGAAGCGGGGCGCGCGCAGGTGCTGCAGGCGGCGGGTGATGTCGATATCTTGGTCACCAATGCCGGCGGTCCGCCCCCGGGCCTGTGGAGCGACTGGGAGCGCGAGGATTTCATCAAGGCCCTTGATGCCAATATGCTGACGCCCATCGCGCTGATGAAGGCGCTGTTGCCTGCCATGATGGCCAAGGGCTGGGGCCGGGTGGTGAATATTACCTCGCAATCGGTAAAGGCGCCGATCGCGCAGCTGGGCTTGTCGAATGCGGCACGCACCGGGCTTACGGGCTATGTGGCCGGCACCGCGCGGCAGGTGGCCGGGCAGGGCGTGACCATTAACAACCTGTTGCCCGGCATCCACGCAACCGATCGCGCCGTGGCGCTGGATGGGGGCGTTGTGGCGCGCGAAGGCATCAGCATGGACGAGGCGCGCGCCCGCCGCTGTGCCACCATTCCGGCGGGGCGCTATGGCACGGCAGATGAATTTGGCCAGGCCTGCGCGTTTTTGTGCAGCCAGCATGCGGGCTTTATCGTGGGCCAAAACCTGTTGTTGGATGGCGGGGCCACCAACGCCACGCTGTAAAGAGCTTGGGGCGCAGCCCGGCCTGCGCCCTTTTGCCATGCCATCTTGCCCCTCGGGCGCAGGCTTGTTAACCACCTTTCCTGAGTGGAATGATAAACTTCTTCGCAAAGAACAGGCCGCACCCATGCAAACCCCATCCCCACGGTTGGAAATACGCCACCTGATGCGCAGCTTTGGTGGGCAGGCTGTGGTCAATGATGTCTCGTTGAAGGTGATGCCGGGGCAAGTGACATGCCTGCTGGGCCCGTCGGGCTGTGGTAAATCCACCACCTTGCGGATGATCGCCGGGGTCGAAATGCAAGACAGCGGCCAGATCTATGTGGATGGCAACCTGATTTGCGACACCGTGTTTCGGGTGCCGCCCGAGCGGCGGCAAATCGGCCTGATGTTCCAAGATTTTGCCCTGTTTCCCCATCTCAGCGTGGGCGAAAACGTGGCCTTTGGCCTCGGCGGCCCTGCCGCGCAGAAACGTGCGCGCGTGGAAGAGCTGTTGAAAAAGGTGGGGCTGGCGCATTTCATCGATGATTACCCCTATCAGCTGTCAGGGGGCGAACAGCAGCGCGTGGCGCTGGCGCGCGCCTTGGCACCGCGCCCGCGTATCATGCTGATGGACGAGCCGTTCTCGGGCCTAGATAACCGCCTGCGCGACGAAATCCGCGACCACACCCTAGAGGTGCTGCGCGCCGAGGATGCAGCGGTGCTGTTGGTCACCCACGAACCGGAAGAGGCCATGCGCATGGCCGATGAAATTGCGCTGATGCGCAATGGCCGTATCGTGCAGCAGGGCGCACCCTATAATATTTACAATGCCCCGGTCGATCTGCAGGCGGTGGCGTTTTTCAGCGATATCAACGTGATCCGCGGCACCGTGCGGGGCGCCTTGATCGATACGCCCTTTGGCCAGTTTTTGGCCCCCGGCGTGCCCGATGGTGCCCAGGTCGATATCGTCATCCGCCCCCAGCACATCAAGCTAGATCTGGATCGCGGCGGGCGTGGGCCCAACCCCACGGTGCAAGATGGCGTTGCCGCCCGTGGCGAGGTGGTGCGCGCCCGCTTTATGGGCTCGGAAAGCTTGGTGGAAATCCGCATGGATTACGACGGCTCGGTGCTGAAAGCCACGGTGCCAAACGTGTTTTTGCCCACGCCGGGCAAACCACTGTGGCTGATGCTGCGGCGCGATCGGTGCTTTGTGTTCCGCGCAGATGCCGGTGTGGCACAGGGGCGTTAAAGCGACACGCCGTGGCGGCCTGCCAGATCGGTGAAAAACTGCCACGCCACCCGACCCGAGCGGGCACCGCGCGTGGCCTGCCATTCGATGGCCTCGGCGCGCAGCTGATCGGCGGCAACCTGCACGCCATGGGCTGCGCAATAGCCCTCGATCATCGCCAAATACTCGTCTTGGGTGCAGGGGTGAAAGCCCAGCCACAGGCCAAACCTGTCTGATAGCGACACCTTTTCCTCGACCGCTTCGGCAGGGTTGATGGCGCTAGAGCGTTCGTTTTCGATCATGTCGCGTGGCATCAAATGGCGCCGGTTCGAGGTGGCGTAAAACAACACGTTCTCGGGCCGCCCCTCGATGCCGCCATCCAAAACCGCCTTGAGCGATTTGTAATGCTGGTCGTCATGGCTGAACGACAGATCGTCGCAAAACAGCACAAACCGATGCTGCGGTGCTTGGCGCAAAATATTCAACAACCGCGCCACGCTGGGCAGGTCTTCGCGTTGCAATTCCACAATTTTCAGGCCCAGCCCTTCGGCCAGAATGGCGGCATGCACCGCCTTAACCAAACTGGATTTGCCCATGCCACGCGCGCCCCATAGCAAGGCGTTATTGGCAGGCAGGCCCTTGGCAAATTGGCGGGTGTTTTCCAGCAACGTATCGCGCGCGCGGTTCACGCCCACCAGCAGCCCAATATCCACCAGCGCAACATGCGGCACCGGGGCCAGCCTGTCGGGCGAAACCTGCCAAACAAAGGCATCAGCGGCGCTAAAATCCGGGGCGGCCATGGGGGCAGGCGCCATCCGCTCTAGCGCCTCGGCGATGCGGGTCAGGGCTGCGCTATCCATCAGTCTTTCTTGCCTTCTTCGGCCTCTTGCTGGGCTATCTCGGCATCCATTTGCGCAATCAGCGGGTCTTCCTCGGGCGTGTCTGCACCCGCTTTCGCAGGCGCGGCAGATGTCGGGGCGGGGCTGTCGGCTTCGTCATCGTCGTAATAGCCTTCGGCGCGCAATTCGGCTTCGCGCTTGGCCTCGACGCGGCCAACCAAGAAGATCGACACCTCATACAGCCCGTAGACCACCGTAAAGAGAATGGTTTGCGTAATCACATCGGGCGGCGTGACCAAGGCGGCCAGCACCAAGATGCCAACCATCGCATATTTGCGCACACCCGCCAGCCCATCGCGGCTGACCAGCCCGGCCTTGCCCATCAGCGTCAGCAGCACGGGCAGCTGGAAGCACAGGCCAAAAGCGATGATGAATTTCAACGTGATATCAAGGCTTTCGTTCACCTTGCCGAAAAACGTAATGCGGATACCTTCGGTGGTTGCCGCCGGTGCGACCGCCCCCGCCGTGGCGCCGCCATCGGTGGCCGAACCTACGAGGGATGCGAAGATCGAGCTGACATCCACAAAGCCCAAGAAAAACGCCATGGCCAGCGGTGTGACCACAAAATGGGCGAACGAGGCGCCCAAGAAAAACATCACGGGCGAGGCAATAAGAAACGGCAAAAACGCGTTCTTTTCTTTCCGATACAGGCCCGGCGCCACGAAACGCCACATTTGGTGGCCAATCACCGGAAAGGCCAGCGCAAAGCCGAACACCATGGAAATGCGAAACAGCGTGAACAGATATTCCTGCGGCGAGGTATATTGCATCGTGGGCGAGGGATCGCCCAAATCGCGCAAGGTGGCCTCGATCGGGTGCAGCAGGAACTGCAAGATCGGTTCGGCCACGGTAAAGGCAATCACCATACCCACAATAAACGCCGCAACCGAACGGATCAGTCGTGTGCGCAACTCGGCCAGATGCTCGATCAACGGGGCCGAGCTGTCTTCGATCTCTTCGGTCTTGCTCATTCAGCGTCCTTGGGGGTGCTGGCGGCAGGGGCCGCCGGTTTGTCTGCCAGCGCGGCTTCGGCGGCTTCGGCCTTGGCCAAGGCCTCTTGCGCCTCGCGTTGCAAACGTTCGGCGGTGACACGGGCTGTCTTGGCCTGAATTTTCTTTTTGGCGTCTTCACGCTCGGCCGACAATTTGCCGGTTTCACTGTCTGGGTCAAAGCTGGTTAGGCTGCGCGCGGCGTCTTTCACACCATCCATCGCCGTGCCCACCGGGTTGGTGGCGGCTTTGATGGTGTTTTGCACATCTTTCACGCCCGCATCGGTGGCGGCCTGGTCCATGGCACGGCTAAATTCCCGCGCCATGCCTTTGGCTTTGCCTACAAATTGCCCGATCGAACGAAACAGGCCGGGCAGGTCTTTTGGGCCCACCACGATCAGCGCGACAATCCCGATGAGCAGCAGCTCGCCCCAGCCAAGATCGAACATGGATTACGCCTTGTCCTTCTCGGTTGCGGGCGTGACATCCTTGGCTTCGGCGGCGCTTTGGTCGGCGATTTCTTCGCTGCCGTCCTTCACACCCTTTTTGAACGCGGTGATGCCTTTGCCAACTTCGCCCATAAGCGAGCTGATTTTGCCGCGGCCAAACAGCACCAGCACCACGACGGCAATCAACAGAAGGCCGGGAAGGCCGATATTGTTAAGCATGTTGTCTCTCCCTTTGTCAGGGTTTGTTAGAACCCCGTCACTGTCAAACCAGTTATCTAATGGTCTCGCCCGGCACATGGAAGCACCAAAGCGCCGCGATGTCGAAATTTGTGTGCGAAAGCGGCTTGAAACGGGCAAGTTTCTGCCTGAAAGGGCTGTAAGCGGCAGGCATCTGCCGGCTGTTTGGGCAAAATAGGGCGGGCTGGCAGTGGCACAAAAACAGGCATTGGGCGTGGCAGCGGTGATTTTTGCCGCCATGCTATGGGGCACCACCGGCACCACGCAAGCGCTGCTTCCCCCCACGCGCGAGCCGTTGGTGGTAGGGGCCTTGCGGTTGGCCTTTGGCGCGCTGGCCTTGGTGATTTTGGCGCAGGCCCAGCCACGCATGCGCGCCGGGCTGGGGGGGCTGCCTTGGGGGGGTATCGTGTTCGCCGGTGCCTGCATTGCGGGCTATAACCTGTTGTTTTTTTGGGCGGTTAGTTTGGCTGGC
>RFQY01000080.1 GCA_009924775.1 Paracoccaceae bacterium
CGAAAACGCCTGCCCGTAATTGACCGCGCGCACCAATTCCATGGTGTCTTCGAAATCTTGATCCGTTTCTTCGGGGAAGCCCACGATAAAATCGCCCGACATCAAAATATCGGGGCGGGCTTGGCGGATACGCTCGATCAGGCGCAAATATTGCTCGGCCGTGTGGCTGCGGTTCATCCGTTTCAAAATGCGGTCACTGCCCGATTGCACCGGCAAATGCAGGTATGGCATCAGCTTTTCGCATTCACCATGGGCGGCAATCAGGGCATCGTCCATGTCGTTTGGGTGGCTGGTGGTAAAGCGAATACGTTCCAGACCATCGACATCGTTCAACGCCCAAATCAGCCGGGCCAAGCCCCAATCGCCATCGGGGCCAGCGCCGTGATAGGCATTTACGTTCTGGCCCAAAAGGGTAATTTCGCGCACCCCCCGTTCCACCAGATCGCGGGCCTCGGCCAAAATGCGCGCCACGGGGCGGCTGACCTCGGCGCCGCGGGTATAGGGCACCACGCAGAACGCACAAAATTTGTCGCAGCCTTCCTGCACCGTCAAAAAAGCGGTGGGGCCACGCGCCGCTTTGGGCCGGGTTTTGAGAACCTCGAATTTGTCTTCTTCGGGGAAATCGGTGTCGATTGCGCGTTCACCTTGGCGCGCGCGCGCCTCGAGCGCGGGCAAGCGGTGGTAGCTTTGCGGCCCAACAACCAAATCCACCAGCGGCTGGCGGCGCATGATTTCTTCGCCCTCGGCTTGGGCCACACAGCCCGCAACACCAATTTTCAGGTCTGGCCGGGCGGCCTTTAACCCTTTGAAGCGGCCCAGTTCGGAATATACTTTTTCAGCTGCCTTTTCGCGGATGTGGCAGGTGTTCAGCAAGATCATGTCGGCGTCTTCTGGCGTGTCTGTGCTGACATAGCCCTGCGCGCCCATGGCCTCGGCCATACGCTCGCTGTCATAGACATTCATCTGACAGCCATAGGTTTTGATGTAGAGTTTCTTTTCGTCGCCCATCATCGCGGTCCTGTCCTGCATCACTGGGCGCGGTCTATACCATTGTGGCCACACCTTGCAATGCGCGCCGTTTTAGCAGAATTTGGCGGGGTGGTTTAGCGGGTGCGTGGTGATGAATTTCGACAGCCTTGACAGTTTTTTGCAAAATTCGGCGCAGCATCTGGCCAAAGGGCCGATTGCCGCGATTTTTGTGGAAGACGAAATCGAGGTGGATAGCACCATTCGCCACCATCTGGCCTGTGGCTTTCGCAAGGTGCTGGTGTTTTTGCCCAGCCATATCGGGCTGGCGCCGGATGTGGCGCCGCAGGTTGTGTGTATCACCTATAACACCAGCCAACCCGATGCCGCGATGCGCGCCGTGAACATGCTGATCCCGCGGGCCGCAGGGCAATGGCTGTATTATTGTTTCAACAGCGAATATTTGTTCTTTCCCTTTTACGAAACCCGCAGCATTGGCGAAATGCTGCAGTTTCATGGCGAAGAGCGGCGCGATGCGATGCTGTGCTATGTGGTCGATCTTTATGCCAAAGACCTAGAGGCCCATCCCGTGGCCGTATCCTTGGATGATGCCTATCTGGATAAGGCGGGCTATTTTGCATTGGCGCGCACCAACCCTGCAACCGGCCACCCCCACGAGCGCCAGCTTGATTTCTTTGGCGGCCTGCGCTGGCGCTTCGAAGAACATATCCCCCAGCATAAGCGCAAAATCGACCGGGTGGCGCTGCTGCGCGCCAAGCCTGGGCTAAGCCTGCTGGCCGATCACCGCACAAATGACGAAGAATATAACACCTATTGTTGCCCGTGGCACAACAACCTAAGCGCGGCCATTTGTTCGTTTCGCACCGCAAAGGCGCTCAAGCGCAACCCCGGCTCGACCTTTGATATCGGGTCGTTTTGTTGGCACAATTCGACCCCCTTTACCTGGCATTCCGGGCAATTGCTGGATTTGGGGCTGATCGAACCGGGGCAATGGTTTTAGGCGCGCAACGCGGTTATGCACGCACCGCATGGCCGCAAGGCGCATAAATCATTGGACAGGTGGGCCGTGCTGGGCTATTGCGCAGCCTTCGGTGGCACGATCGCCGCCCCTAGAACGGACACTTCCCCACATGATCACGCCCCTTTCCGAAGCCCTCGCAGAACGCGGGTACGACACCTTGACCGAGGTTCAGCAAGCGGTCACCGCGCCCGAATTGGCCGGTGCCGACCTTCTGGTATCGGCGCAAACCGGGTCGGGGAAAACCGTGGGGTTTGGCTTGGCCATCGCAGAAACGCTGCTGCAGGGCGAACCGCGTTTGGGCGCACCCGCCGCCCCCTTGGCGCTGATCGTGGCACCCACGCGCGAATTGGCGCTGCAGGTGCGCCGCGAAATCGAATGGCTGTATGCCCGCACCGGGGCGCGCGTGACATCGTGCATCGGGGGCATGGACGCCCGCGAGGAACGCCGCGCGCTGGAACGCGGCGCCCATATCGTTGTGGGCACGCCGGGCCGCCTGCGCGACCATATTGAACGCGGCGCGCTGGAACTGAGCGATATTCGCGCTGTGGTTCTGGATGAAGCCGACGAAATGCTGGATCTGGGCTTTCGCGAAGATCTAGAATTCATGCTGGGCGAAGCGCCTGCAACCCGCCGCACATTGCTGTTTTCGGCCACCGTACCGCCGATGATTGCAGAATTGGCCAAGCGCTATCAGCGCGACGCGGTGCGCGTGACCACCTTGGTTAAGGGCAGCCAGCACGCCGATATCAGCTATCAGGTGGTGCAAGTGTCGCCTGCTGATGTGGAACATGCCATCATCAACCTGCTGCGTTTTCACGACGCCCCCACCGCGATTGTATTTGCCAACACCCGCGCCACCGTGGCACGGCTGACAGCACGCTTTGCCAATCGCGGCTTTGCGGTGGTCAGCCTATCGGGCGAGCTTAGCCAAGACGAGCGCAGCCACGCCCTGCAAGCCATGCGCGATGGCCGGGCAAAGGTATGCGTGGCCACCGATGTGGCCGCACGCGGCATCGATCTGCCCAATCTTGAACTGGTGGTGCATGCGGATCTTCCCACCAACACCGAGGCCCTGTTGCACCGCTCGGGCCGCACGGGGCGGGCTGGGCGCAAGGGCATTTCGGCGCTGATCGTGCCCGACAAAATCACCAACAAGGCCGAAAGGCTGCTGAAATGGGCCAAGCTGACCGCCGAATGGACGCATGCCCCCACCCCCGAAGATATCCGCGCCAAAGACGAGGCACGGCTGCTGGCCGATCCGGCATGGCAGGCAGACCTGTCCGAGGACGAAGCCGCCTTTGCCGCAAAGCTGGTGGCCGAGCGCACCCCGGAAGAGCTGGCCGCCGCCTGTTTGCGCCTGTTTCGCGCCAATCTATCGGCCCCGGAAGAGCTGAATGTGAAAGGCGCCCGCGCACCTAAACAAGAATTTGGCCCCTCGATCTGGGTGGCACTGTCGGTTGGGCGTGACAAAGGCGCTGAACCGCGCTGGCTGTTGCCGCTGATCTGCCGCGCTGGCAATTTGGACAAAGCCGCCATTGGGCGCATCCGCGTGCGCGACAACGACACGCTGGTGGAACTGGCCGAAGACGCCGGGCGCACCATGTTGGCCGGGTTGCAAGCGAACGGTATTTTGGAAAATGACGTCGCAGCCACCTTGGTTGAGGGCACGCCAGATCTGGGCTCGGCCCCAGCGCGCGGCCCTAAACCCCAAGGCCGCCCTGCCCCGCGCGATGGCGGCGGCGACAGAGCAGCCCACAAACCCTATTCAGCTGATGGCCCACGCCCAGCCGCACCGAAAAAATCCTATGGCGACAAGCCTTATGGCGACAAACCCCGTAGCGGCAAACCCTATTCTGACAAGCCCCGTGGCGACAAACCTTACGGCGACAAGCGCCCCGACCGTGCCGGCCCCGCAAAAGACCGCGCACCCAAGCCCTATGGCGCCAAGCCCGCGTTCGACCGCACAAAACCCAGCAGCGATGCCCCCGAAGGCCGCAAACCGCGCGCCGCTAAGCCCGGGGGAAAACCTGCAGGCAAACCCGCGGGGCGCAGCTTTGGCGACAAGCCCGCAGGTGGGGCAAAGCCATTTGGCAAACCGGGCGGCAAACCCGGCGGCAAACCAGCGCCGCGCCCGGGTGCGAAACCCGCGGCAGGGCCAAAGCGCGCCAATGCCAGCGACACTTCGAAACGCTTTGTCCCGCCCAAAGGCGGCAGCGCCACGCCCCGGCGCAAACCCTAAGCCCGGGGCGCACGATTTGCGGCCCCCTTTAGGGCAGCAATTTTCCGGGGTTCAGCACCCCGTTTGGATCTAGCGCTTGGCGGATGGCCCGCATTGCCGCCAGCGCAACCTTATCCTTGCGCCGGGCCATCGAGGGCAGTTTCCACTGCCCAATCCCATGTTCAGCCGAGAACGAGCCGCGCAGGCGCAAAACCTCATCTTCGACCGCCTCTGTGACCCGGTCTTTCAGCGCTGCGTCTTCGGCCCCCAGCCACACCGCATAGTGGATATTGCCATCCCCCAGATGGGCCACCACAACCGGCACCGCCTGCGGATCGATCTGGGCCAAACGCGCCTCCATCCGCCCCATGAATTCGCCCACCTTGTCAACGGGAACGGCGATATCGTTGTTTGACAGCGGGCGGCCCACGCCCAAAATCACCTCGGCGGCGGCCTCGCGGCGTTCCCACATTTCTTTGCGCTGCGCCTCGTTTTGGGCCACGACCGCATCCAGCAGCAGCCCCTCTTCAAACATCTGCGCCAAAGTCTCTTCTAGATGTGCAGACAGGGGCACGGTGCCATCGGCGGCGGGGGTGGTATCGCGCGGGACGGTGGCCGCCACCTCGACCATGATATTCACCTCGTGGCTTTGGGCAAAAGGCGCGCGCGCGCCAGCAATGGTTTTCAGATGCGCCTCGATATAGGTGCGCGGCATGAATTCAAACGCCTCGACCGCCCCACCGGTGGCCGCCTGCAGACGGTTGAGCAAAACCAAGGCCTGATCAAGGCTGGGCACGGCCACCATCGCCGTGGCATAGGCGGCGGGCAATGGGTGCAGCTTTAGCACCGCCCCCGTGATCACGCCCAACGTGCCCTCGGCACCAATCACCAGATGGCGCAGGTTGTAGCCGGAATTGTCTTTGTGCAATTCGCTCATCAAATCCATCACCTCGCCGGTGGGCAAAACCACCTCGACCCCCAAGCACAGATCGCGCGTATTGCCATAGCGCAGCACATTCGAGCCCCCGGCGTTTGTGGACAAAGCCCCCCCAATCATGGCCGAGCCTTTGGCCCCAAAGGTTAAAGGAAAGCTCATGCCTTGGGCTGCCACCGCGGCGTGCAGATCGGCCAAGATCACACCCGCCTCGACAATGGCGATGCGGGCATCGGGGCGAATTTGGCGAATTTTGTTCATCCGGTCCAAAGACAAGGCGATGGCGCCATTGGCCTGCGCGCCCCCTGCCAGCCCCGTATTGCCGCTGACCGGCACCACCTTGGCGCCGGTTTCATTGGCAAATTTCAACACGGCAGCCACCTCGGCGGTATTGGCGGGGCGGACCACAGCGATAGGATCAGAGGGGAAATACCCCGTCCAGTCCCTTGCCCAACGCGCCCGGTCATCGCCCGTCATCACATGTGCGGCGCCCACAATTGCGGCCAATTGCTCGATCATAGTCATGTCCTCCCTTGCGCGCGTGGCGCCCCTTTGGGCAAAGGTTTGCCGATCTTTGGCACGATCGCAAGAGCGGACTGGAAATCGCCATCCCCTGACCTAGGTGTTTCATAGATTTGTTTGTTGGAGCGTGGGATGCTGGATCTATTGCAGCAAAAATTTGCCCGTCTGAACCTGCTTCTTTTGGTGGTTGTGGCGGTGATTGTCTTTGCCACAATGGGCCGGGCCGCCGGGCCATTTACCTTTGCCTCGATCGACGGTGGCACCATCGATTTGGCAGATTGGCGCGGCAAGCCGGTTTTGGTGGTCAACACCGCCTCGCGCTGCGGCTATACCCCGCAATACGAGGGGCTGCAGCAGCTGCACGAGGCCTATGGCCCAAAGGGGCTGCTGGTGTTGGCTGTGCCATCCAATGATTTTCGCCAAGAATTGGGCAGCGATGAAAAAGTGGCCGAATTTTGCGAGGTCAATTTTGGCCTGACCCTGCCGATGACCACCATTACCCATGTGCGCGGCCCCGATGCGCACCCGTTTTATAAATGGGTCTTTGACACCGCCAATTTTGCCCCGCGCTGGAATTTTAACAAGGTGCTGATTGGGGCCAATGGGCAGGTGGTGCAGACATGGCATTCAAACGCCAAACCCATGTCTGCCAAAATCACCCAAGCCATCGAGGCGCAGCTGCCCCGCGGATAACGGCCTTAGCCGTTATCTTCGCCCAATTTCGGCGAGGGGCGCGACAGCGCCAATTCGGCGTGTGAAAACACAAACGGCGCGCGCACGCCCGGCACGCCATCCAGCGTTACCTGCATACCGCGCGCTTTGACCTGCGGGTCTTCAAACACCTCGGCCATCGTGTTGATGGGGCCTGCGGGAATGCCTTTGGCCTCGCAGCCATCCAGCAATTGCGCCTTGGTCCATGTGCGGGTGACTTGCATCAACAAATCGATCATCTCTGGGCGGTTTTGCACCCGATCGGCGTTTTTCAAAAACTTCGGGTCTTCGGCCATCCACCCCAGCCCCAGCAATTCGCACAGGCGCTGGTATTGGCCGTCATTTCCGGTGGCAATGATGATATGGCCATCGGCGCAATCGAACACCTGATAGGGTGTCAGATTGGGGTGATAATTGCCCGTGCGCCCCGGGGGCGTGCCGGTGGCCAGATAGTTCAGCGCTTGGTTGGCCATGGCAGACACGGCGCAATCCAGTAGCGCCATATCCACATGCTGGCCGCGGCCCGTGCTTTGGCGCTGATGCAGCGCGGCCAAAATACCCGAGACCGAGTAAAGCCCCGTGAACAAATCCGTAATCGCCACGCCCGCGCGTTGAGGCTGGCCATCGGGATCGCCGGTAATCGACATGAAACCCGACATGCCCTGAATGATGTAATCATACCCAGCGCGGTGCGCATAAGGCCCGGTTTGGCCAAACCCGGTGATCGAACAATAGATCAGCCCCGGGTTCAACGCCGCAAGGCTGGCATAATCCAGCCCGTATTTTTCCAGCCCGCCCACCTTGAAATTTTCGATCAAGATATCGGCGTCACGCACCAATTCACGCACTTGGGCCTGCCCCTCGGGGGTGCGGAAATCGATGGTTACCGATTTCTTGCCGCGATTGCACGAATGGAAATAGGCGGCGGTTTTATCCTCGCCCCGGGTGATAAAGGGCGGGCCCCATTGGCGCGTGTCATCGCCTTGGGGGGCTTCCACCTTGATCACCTCGGCGCCCAGGTCTGCCAGCGTTTGCCCAGCCCAAGGCCCAGCCAAAATGCGCGCCAGTTCGATAACCTTCAGTCCAGAAAGCGGTGCCGACATCAGTTTTCCAGACGCTTGTCGATGATGGCTTTCAGCTCATCCCACGACATGTTTGAATATTTCTCGCCATCAATCAGCAATGTTGGGGTGCCTTCAATGGCATCGGCCTCGGCGTTTTTTTGATACCACGCAACCAGCGTTTGGGCTTTTTCTGCATCGGTAAAACAGGCATCCAGCTGCGCCTCTTCCAGCCCGGCGGCCAGCCCGATTTTGCGCAGGTTTTCGGCAATTTTCGCAGGCTCGCCCCCGGCTACCCACTCTTTTTGCTGACGATAAAGCATGTCGGTGATGCCAAAAAAGCGGTTTGGATCGCAGCGCGCCACCATCGAGGCCCACAGGCCGTAGCGGTCGAAATACACATCGCGATAGACAAAGCGCACCTTGCCCGTATCCACATATTCGGTTTTCAGCTTGGTGCCCGGCCCGGTATGGAAGCTGGCGCAATGTGGGCAGGTAAAGCTGGCGTATTCCACCACCGTCACCGGCGCATCCGGCGCACCCATCGACATTTCCAGCACCGAAGATGTATCCACATCGGCCGCGCTTTGCGCGTTCAGCATGCCCATAGGGGGCAGTTTGCTGCTGCTGTTGCCATAGGTGAAGAACCCTGCCGCCGAGGCCAGCACAAGGGCCGCAGCCCCTAAAATTACGCTTCTGCGTTTCATGGTTTTGTTCCTAAATCTGTCTGACCTTTGATAGAACGTTGCAGGCCAAAGCTTCAAGAGCAAGGCGCAATTCATCATCGTGAACGGCGCTGGCCACTTGCCCTGCTTCGGCGCGCACGGTGGGGCTGGGCTGTGGTTTTGGCTGGGCCTTCGGGGCTGGGGCAAATTGCGCCTGCCCCTCGGCAAAGCCATGCGGCGCGGTTTGGGTAATGCGAATGCGGGCAATGGCATTATAGCCGTAAACCGCATTCACCTGCGCGCGCAGCTGTTCTTTTTGCATCTCCAGCATTGGGGCCTGAGCGCCGGTGCACAAAATGGTCAATGTGGCGCCCATGCCTTGGCGGCCATATTTCACATCGACCGGGCGGGCAATGGTGGCGATATCGGGGCCAACCACCTCGTGCCAATGGGTTAAAAGCCGGGTCACGGCAAAACCGCGGCCTTCGCTGACTTGGCGAATTTGCCGCCCCAACAGGGTGGCTGTGCGGGTGAACCCACCTTTGCGGCCGGGCTGTGCTGCCATAGTTGCTTCCTTGCGCTAAGCACTATTTTAAAGCACCAAGCGGGGCATGCCAGTAAAACCCGCTGGAAAGGAAGATAAACATTGCGTGACGCCCCCGCCGCCACCGATCTATTGGCTTGGTACGGCAGACACGCGCGCACCATGCCATGGCGCGTGCCCCCCCCAGCCCAAGGCGGCACAGGCCGCGCCGATCCCTACCGCGTGTGGCTGTCAGAGGTGATGCTGCAGCAAACCACCGTGGCGGCGGTGACCGATTATTTCAACCGCTTCACCGCGCGGTGGCCAGATGTGGCGGCTTTGGCCGCGGCGGAGGATGGCGATGTCATGGCCCAATGGGCAGGGCTTGGCTATTACGCGCGGGCGCGCAACCTGCTGAAATGCGCCCGGGTGGTGGCCAGCCAATATCAGGGGCAGTTTCCCAACACCTATCAGGGCCTTTTGGCGCTGCCCGGCATTGGCCCCTATACCGCAGCAGCCATATCGGCCATCGCCTTTGATCAGCCCGAGACAGTGGTGGATGGCAATGTCGAACGTGTCATGGCCCGGCTTTTCGATGTGCATACCCCCTTGCCCACGGCCAAGGCCGAACTGACCCGCCACGCCGCCACCCTAACCCCCATCCACCGACCGGGCGATTATGCCCAAGCCGTGATGGATTTGGGGGCCACCATTTGCACCCCGCGCAACCCTGCCTGCAGCTTGTGCCCATGGCAGGGCGCCTGCCAAGCATTCAAAAACGGCACCGCCCCCCAGTTGCCCAAGAAAACACCCAAGAAACCAAAACCCACGCGACTGGGCCACGCCTATGTGGGCCAGCGCGCCGATGGGGCGTGGCTGCTAGAGCGGCGCGCGGACAGCGGTTTATTGGGCGGCATGCTGGGCTGGCCCGGCGGCCCTTGGCACGACGAGGGGCAGGTGCCACCGGCCATCGCCCCGCTGCCCGGCGCTTGGGTGCAAATGCCCCAACCTGCCCTGCACACGTTCACACATTTTCACCTGCGCTTAATTGTCTGGGTGGCAGCACTGCCCCTTGACGCAGCCCCAACGGCAGGGCACTTCGTGACGCATAACGAGTTTCGCCCGTCCGATTTGCCAACCGTGATGCGCAAAGTTTTCGAAATCGCACGACCGGCATTTTTGGCGGCACCACAAGTAGGCCGAAGCCATGGCAGCAACTGACGATCACGCAAAAACAGCCTTGGGCGCACTTGGCGCCGCCCCTTTTGCAATGTCTTTTCTTTTGGCGCCGCTGGTCTGGGTGGCGGCGTTTTGGGGCGGCTGGACGGTATTTTTACTGCCCATTGCAATGTGGTACGGGTTTTCCGTGCTTGATCGCGTTTTGGGGGTAAACTTAAACAACGCAGACCCCAATGCCGATGGCGCACAGCTGTTTTGGCACAAGGCAATTGTGCTGGTTTGGCCCGTCGTGCAATTTACCACGCTGTTTGCACTGCTGTGGTATGTGCCGCAGGCCAGCCATTTAAGCACAATAGAACGGATCGGCGTTTTCATGGGGATGGGCGCGCTGACCGGCACGATTGGCATCAATTACAGCCACGAATTGATGCACCAAAAAAGCGCCCTAGAACGCTGGCTGGCCGATATCTTGCTGGCCATGGTGCTGTATTCGCATTTCAGATCCGAACATTTGCGCGTGCATCACCTGTATGTTGGCACCCCACGCGACCCGGTGACGGCGCGCTTTAACGAAAGTTTTTACCGCTTCTACCCGCGGGTGCTGTGGGGGTGTTTACGTTCGGCCTTTCTGGCCGAGCGTCAGCTATTGGCGCGGCGCAGGCTACACTGGACATCGGCGCGCAACCCGTTTTGGCGCTACTGGGGCCTGCAGGCCGCGATGCTTTGGCTTGCCTGGGCCATGGGCGGCTGGTCTGGGGTGGGGCTATTTGTGCTGCAGGCCAGCGTGGCGGTGTGGCAGCTAGAGCTGGTGAATTACGTCGAACATTATGGGCTGACGCGCAAACATTTGGGGGCTGGCAAATACGAACATGTGCGCCCACATCACAGCTGGAACGCGGCGCAGAAGGCCTCGAATTGGTTGTTGATCAACCTACAGCGCCACTCTGACCACCACTATAAGCCCGAGCGCCGCTTTCCCTTGTTGCAAAATTATACCGCCCAAGAAGCACCGCAACTGCCCTTTGGCTACCCGGTGATGACCGTGGTGGCAATGATCCCGCCGCTATGGCGCAAATGGATGAACCCACGGGTGCGCCAATGGCGCGCGCAATATTACCCCGATATCACCGACTGGGCAGGCTACAGCAAAATGACCACCCCGATGCCGGGCCAGCCCTAGCCAAACATCGCGTTCAGCGCCAAAAACAGCACCGACGACAACGCAGCCGCAGCAGGCACCGTGATAACCCAAGCGGCGACAATGGTCATGAAATGCGAACGGCGCACCAATTTTCGGCGGCTGCGTTCTTCTTGGGCCAAACGTTTGCTGCGGCCAGGCCCGATGTTCAACGCTTTCGAGCGGCGTTCGCTTTCCCATTCGCGAAAGAAACCAACCCCAAAAATCGCGCCCACGGCAATATGGGTGGAACTGACAGGCAGCCCCAGCCACGAGGCCACAATCACCGTGATTGCTGCAGAAAGCGCCACGCAATAGGCGCGCATTGGGTTCAACTTGGTGATTTGGCTGCCAACCATACGGATCAGTTTTGGGCCAAACAAAACCAAACCCAGCGAAATGCCAAAGGCCCCAATCACCATCACCCATAATGGCAGATGAACCTTGCCCGCCGAGGCACCAAATTCTTGCGCGTGCACAATGGCGGCCAAGGGGCCAACAGCATTGGCCACATCATTGGCGCCATGGGCAAAAGACAACAGCGCCGCCGAGGCGATCAACGGAAAGGAAAACAGCACCCGCAAAGACCGCTTGCGGTTTTCCAAACCCCGCGCTTGGGCCCGGATCATCGGCACCGACAGCATCCAACCCAAAACAGCGACGACCACGCCAATCAACAGCGCGCTGTGCATGTCAATTTTGATAATCTTTTTCACACCCTTCAGCGCCAGATAGGTGGCAAAAGCCCCCGCCATCACGCCAATCAGCACCGGCACCCATCTGCGCGCGGCGGCAATCATGTCTGGCTGATACACGATGCGCCACTTGATAAAGGCCAAAAAGGCTGCGGCTATCGCCCCCCCGATCAGCGGCGAAATCACCCAACTGGCAGCGATTGCCCCCATCGTCGGCCAACTGACCGCCGCAAAACCGGCCGCTGCAATGCCCGCCCCCATCACGCCACCCACGACCGAATGTGTGGTAGAGACCGGCGCACCAAAGACGGTGGCAATATTCACCCAAATCGCGGCAGACAACAGCGCTGCTAACATCGCCCATGTGAAAACATCTGCCCCAGCCACGCTGGCCGGGTCGATAATGCCCTTGGATATGGTCGACACCACATCCCCGCCTGCAATCAACGCGCCGGCAGTCTCGAATATCGCCGCAATCGCAATGGCACCGGCCATCGACAGCGCGTTGGCCCCCACAGCAGGGCCCATATTATTGGCCACATCATTGGCGCCAATATTCAACGCCATATAGGCGCCCACCGCCGCCGCCGCGACCACCACCATAAAGCCCGGGGTCACGCCCACAAAATATGCCGCCAGCAGGCCACCAAACACGATAAAAACCAACGAGGCCCCAACCCCCACCAAGGGGCGCGCGGCGTAATGGGTTGCCATTTCCAAATGGCTGACGCGATTTAGGTCTTTATCAACCGTTGTCCAATTGCGGCCGTTCTGGGCGGGGTCCATGGGGCGGTCCTTATGCTGGGTGGCGCAGTGCGCGGTTTAGGCGTGAAACTGCGCCGGCAAGTCGCGCAACAGCGCTTTCAAACTGGGCTCATTCACCATATCAGCAGCCTCATCAGGGCTGACCCATTTGCGACGGCGCTGCGATTTTTCGGGAAAGACATCCGCCAAATCGGCAACCGCTATGGCAAAAACCTTGGTTTCGCAGGGAACGGGCACGCCACCATCCATGATTTTATCATAGAAATAGCGGCCCAATTCCACCGGCGCGCCGGGTTTTGGGTGCACGCCGGCCTCTTCCCATGCCTCTTGCAAAGCAGATCCACCGGCATCTTTACCCGCGATGGGCCAGCCTTTTGGCAAAATCCACCGGCCTGTATCGCGCGACGTGATGAGCAAGATTTGACGGTGCCCATCCTTTTCACGATGGCACAAAGCCGCCACCTGAA